>CALXAM010000064.1 GCA_944386285.1 uncultured Clostridia bacterium
CTGCAGGTTCTCAGCCGGTGGTGATTTCTACCTCCAGCGTTGCCTTACAGGACGCCATCATCGAAGAATACATTCCGTTTTTATCCCGGATTTTTCTGGAGAATCGTGTTATCTCCAAACCCATCCGGGCAATCGTAAGAAAAGGAAAAGAGCGTTTTGTCTGTGACGCCCGGCTTTCTCAAAGGTTGGAAGCGGTCAAAGATAAGAATAAGAATGCGGAACAGCTCAAAGCGTTGCTTTCCCTTCGCACTTATTACGATTTGGACTTCGTAACCGGTCTCAGTGGGTTTGACCGGCGGCAGGTGTGCGTTCCCAAGGTTTGCGAGAAAACTTGCCCTTTGAGAAACGCCTGTCGGTATCATCAATACCTGAAGGAAGCCAGAAGTGCGGAGATTTTCGTCCAGATCTGCAATCACAATTACTTGTTGGCAGACGCCGCCCATCGTTTACAAGAACTTCGCCCCCTTTTGAATGACTATCGGGCTTTGGTAATCGATGAAGCTCACAAACTGCCGGACGCAGCTCGGCAGATGTATGGGAAAAGCCTTTCAGCAGAAGATTTCAGCGAGCTCTGCACTCTGCTGGCAAAAGAAAAATATGCCCTCGCAGCCCAGCGGCTGAAAGAAAAGTTTACTGCCCTTATGGGAGCCATGTGCCGGGGCGAACTACTGGAAGAAGCGCAGCGTACCGCATTCGTATTAACGCCAGATCGGGAAGCTGCCCTTCGGGACTGCCTCTCCCTTTTACGGCAAATTCAAAAACAGCTTGCGCCTCACCTTCCACGGTGGATACTTTACCGGCTGGGAACAACAGAGCAAACCCTCAACTTGTTTTTTACCGGCGACCGGAAATATATTCTTTATATTCAGTATGACAGGGATGGAATTCCCAGCCTGTGCGCCGCCAGCCGGGAAATGTCGGAACAGCTCCGCCACGCACTGTGGTCGAAGGAAACGCCAGCGATTCTGACCTCCGGTACCCTTATGGCCGGGGGCAGTTTTGACAGAACCCGCCAGCTCATGGGTTTGTCCGCAAACAAGCGGCTGGATGATTATATTGCGGTTTCTCCCTTCAATTATAAAGAAAACTGTCTCCTCTACATTCCCGATGATATGCCAAAAGCGCAAATGGGCAGTGAAAAGGAAGCCAAGTGTTTGGCAGAGCAGATCTGCCGCTTAAATTGAGTGTGGATGCAATTTGCGTTTGCGCTCTTATTTCTTGTCAATTTTTATGAATAATTAAAATCTAAATTTTGTTGCAATTAAAAAACAGAATTTTAGTGTTTATTTTATATACAAATTTACGATAATGACTTGCAAAACATTTGTGTATATAATAAAATATAGTATAGATAACATGTGTTATTTATAAAAATAGGAAAGGAGTTTCTTATGCCACCGCGGAAACGTATCTTTCGTGAGGATATTTTAAGAGCTGCGGTAAAATTGGTGCAGGAACAGGGGGCACAGGCTCTTTCGGTTCGAAATATCGCCCAAAAATTAAACTGTTCTACTCAGCCGATTTACTCTGAATTTGAAAACATGGAAACCTTGCGTGACGAGCTAATGACTTATGTCCGAGAAAAATATCTTCGTGAAGATGCAAGTAACTATAAGCAGGTTGCACTCTCTTTCTTACGTTTTGCAAGGCGAGAAAAGAATTTGTTCCAGCTGGTATATTTACGTCAGCGCGCAGCGGGAGAAACGCTGTTTGAAGATCCAAACGAAATGCAGACGATATATAAGTTGAAAGCAAATTTGAAACTTTCTCAAAAACAAGCTGCTGAAATGCACCGAAGAATGCAATATTACTGTTACTCTATGGCGGTGATGATGGCTACTGGCTATTTGAATTTCAGCGAAGAAGAGATCGATGAAGAACTTACGGAGTATTACCGTATCATTTTAAGCTATTATAAGCAGGTGAAAAGCGAAGAAGAATTACAACAATGGCTAGAGCATTCGCGGAATCTGCTGGTATAAATCAAAGGAGGAAGGAACACTATGGCAACAAAAGCAAAAAAAGCGTATGATGTGGTCGTCATAGGCGCAGGTAATGGCGGCTTGGTTGCTGCTATCCGAATTTTGCAGGCAGGATATTCCTGTTTGCTTTTGGAAAAGCACAATCTTCCCGGTGGATTTGCGACCAGTTTCAAGCGAGGACGTTTTGAGTTTGAGGCAAGTCTGCATGAGCTCAATGATTTTGGATCTCCTCAGGAGCCGGGTGATGTGCGTACACTGTTCCGTGACCTGGGAGTAGAGAATAAAATTGATTGGGTACGTATCCCGGAAGCATATCATTTGATTACGACTGATAAAAAATATGATTGTGTAATGCCTTTCGGACAACAGGCGTTTATCGATAAGATGGTCGAATATTGTCCGGAATCGCGCAAATCTATTACGGAGTTTTTTGAATTATGTAACGAAGTGCGTGATGCACAGACGTATTCCAATTCTGTAAACGGCAACACCGATTCCGCTTATATGAAAAAGACGTTTCCCAACTTCGTTAAATCTGGAAGTTATTCAGTGAACGAGGTACTGGATGCTTTGAATATGCCTCAAAAAGCCAGAGATATTCTCAACGCTTATTGGTGCTATTTGGGTGTGGACTGTGATCGTATGAGTTTCCTGCACTACGGTTCTATGGTCATTCGTTATATCACCCGTGATGCTTGGATGCCCAAAATGCGTTCCCATGAAATCAGTCTTGCATTGGACACTCGTATCCGTGAGTTGGGCGGTGATATTTGGTATCAGTCAGAGGCAGAGAAAATCTTGGCGGACGATAACGGGAAAATCTGCGGAGTGCAGCTCATAGACGGTAAGATCATCGAAACGCGGCATATTATTGCAAACTGTTCACCGCATCTGGTGTTCGGTAAAATGCTTGAAAGTAAGGCGGTTACTGAGCAAATGGTGCGTGCGACCAACAGTCGGAAATTTTCCGGACGTGGCTTTACGCTCTTCTTAGGACTTAACCGTTCTGCGGAAGAATTAGGGATTACCAGTCATAATTATTTTATTTATGATACCGCTGATACAGCCAAGCAGTATGATTTGATGAAAAAGGTAAGCACGAATCATGTGCAGGCTACCGTTTGTTTAAACAATGCTTATCCTGAGTGTTCTCCTGAGGGTACTTGTATGATGTATTTCACCACAATGTTTATGTCTGATGACTGGGGCAATGTGCGTGAAGAAGATTACTTCAAAGCAAAAGACCGTGTAGCCGAAGATATGATCCGTGTGTTTGAACGGGAGACCGGCTGTAAAATCCGCGATGCGATCGAAGAAATCTGTGTTGCTTCTCCCACTACATATGCACGGTACTGCGGGCATCCTCAAGGCGTAATTTATGGATATGAGACTGCGGATTGGGACAGCTTGATGCCTCGTATGATGATGATGAAAGAAGATGCGCTGACTCACCCGGGACTGCGTTTTGCAGGTGGATATGCAATGCGTTCGAGCGGGTATTCGAGCGCCTATATTTCGGGCGACCTTTCTGGACGGCAGACAGTCGGTGATTTAAAGAAGGAGGCACGGGGAGAATGAAATTCAAAAGACAAATCTTTGGTTTTATGGATATGCTGCGGTTTAAAAAGATGGTCCCTACCCGCCGCAAAATGTTGGCAGAGGGGCCGAATACCCCTTTGCCAAAGGAATACCGCACCAATGTACTGGCAAAAAAACTGCACCCAGGCTATATGCAAGTAGAACTCACCGCTGCACGATTTCTTACTGATACCATTCGAGAATTAACTTTTAAACGGATAGATACAAGTGAATTTCCGTTTTTCCGTGCTGGGCAGTATGTTTCTCTTCAAATGAAGATCGGCGACAGTTTGGTCAGCCGTCCATACTCCATTGTTTCCACACCCCGTCAGGCACTTGCCAATGAACTTGTGTTGGCTGTGGAAAATGCAGGATTTGTGTCTGGTTATCTTAACAAGACGGCAAAGGTGGGCGATCGCTTTGTGATGACTGAACCGTCGGGTGAATTTCACTATGAAACATTGCGGGATAGCCATCATATTGTCTGTATCGCAGGCGGCAGCGGTATCACGCCTTTTATGTCTATGGCGGGAAGCCTTGCTGACGGAGATGAGTCGTATTCTATGACACTGTTTTACGGCGCACGTACAGCAGCACAACTGGCTTATAAAGCAGAATTGGATGCATTGGTAGCGCGCTGCAAGGAGCTTGAGGTGGTGTATGTCCTCAGTGACGAGGAACAGCCCGGTTGTGAAAAGGGGTTTGTCTCTGTAGAGTTGATGAAGAAATATACGGATTTAACGAATAGCACCTTCTTTCTGTGTGGTCCTCAGGCGATGTATGATTTTATAGAAAAGGAACTGACCTCCTTGAATTTGCCACAAAAGGCTGTACATCACGATGCTGCCTGCTGCAGTGATTTGTCCATGGAACATCCCGGCAACTTTAAACTCACGGTACACATGCGCGACGAAGTCTATGTCATTCCTGCAAAAGCAAATGAAACATTGTTGACAGCGATGGAACGTGCTGGACTCAATGCACCAAATAAGTGCCGTGCCGGTGTCTGTGGCTTCTGCCATAGTAAATGGCTATCGGGTAGCTATCGGGTTGCAGAAGACCGTGATGGTCGTCGAGAAGCAGATCGTAAGTTTGGATTTATTCATCCATGCGTCACGTATCCGCTGGAGGATATGGAGATTGATGTACCGCCAGCTTATTGAGGAGAAAATTTTCTTATCAGCAAGATTTCTTGAAACTGTCAAAATGATAATTGATCTGGAGGGAAGAATGCTTTAAAGGCTAATATTTTAAGAAAAATATTTACTTTCCAATAAATAATAGTGTCGTGATTATAGTCGATATTGTGATTTGGTATTTTGTTAATAAAGACTTTGTTTTTAAAATTTACAGTATTTCTACTAAGGAAGAGTGTTATTGATTTAAAATGAAGTTATTATAAATAACATAAAAGTAGGTGATCGTGTTGAATTGGTCCTCAAGTATATATCTAAAATTTATAAAAGAAAGAACGCAACCTTCTATTGATTTGGCTATGAGATTACAATCAGTTAAGGCTCAGCGAATCATAGATATTGGATGTGGTCCTGGAAATTCTACCGCAGTACTAAAGAGCTTTTTTCCTGATGCATATATATTAGGAATAGATAATTCGTCTGACATGATAAAAAAGGCAAGCATTGATTACCCAAATATTGATTTTATGTATTTAGATGCTTCTACTGATTTATTTAAAATTAAAGATTTATTTGATATTGTATTTTCTAATGCTTGTATTCAATGGATACCAAATCATAAAAAATTATTAAAAGACATGTTTGGATTATTGAAAAAAGACGGTGTTCTTGCAATTCAAATACCAATCAATTATAATGAACCGATCCATCAGATTATAAATGAACTTGTTAAGACCCCAAAATGGAGTAAAAAGTTTGATAATCCAAGAGTTTTTTATCATTTGACTCCCAGTGAATACCATGATTTGTTATCTGAACTTTCTACTGACTTTACGATGTGGGAAACTACATATTATCATCGGCTACCTTCCTATGAAAGTATTATGGAATGGTACAGAGGTACAGGATTACGTCCATATTTAGAAGCTTTAAGTTCAGCTGATAAATCTCTTTTTGAAAATGAAGTTTTTGAAAAGGTAAAGCAGAGATATTCATTACAATCGAATGACGAAATAATTTTCAAATTTCCTCGTTTGTTTTTTACAATAACAAAACAAAATTAAATTTTCTAAAACAATAGCAAGTATAAAATATTTTATACTTGCTATTGTTTTAGAAAGATTCGATTCCAATAGCTTTACCGAAGCAACATCTATTCTTTATACTATAAAAATATTTATATTTTAAAGATCATAATATCGAATATCTCATATTAAATTGATACGATAAAATTTACTTGACATTGCTATATGTGTATGATAACGTGTGCTTAACATAAAAAACATAACGGCGAACGAGTGCAAACATATAAAAAAGCCCTGATGTTCGTAGGGTTGATATGTGTTTGATAGATTATCAATAAATGAGGTGAAAAAATGAAGCATTCAGAAATCAAAGAAATACTCAATCATATGAGTATAGAAGAAAAGGTCGTTCAGCTTTGTGGTGTTTCTGGAATGGATATTGTTCATCTTTTAGAAAACGGAACATTTTCTAAAAAGAAATGTAAAGAAAAATATCCGAACGGAATCGGCCATATCTGTCAGTTTGCTTCTGGAACAGAAATGATGCCAGATGAATTGGCGGATATTATTGCACAAATGCAAGCATATATGCAAACAGAGACGAAAAGTAAAATTCCAATTTTAGTTCATGATGAAGTTATTACAGGTCTTGCTGCCAGAGGCGCAACAATTACACCGCAAGTATTAGGAATGAGTTGTTCTTGGAATCCTGATTTGGTCTATAAAAACGCGCAAATGACAGCAGAAAACATGAAAAAATTAGGTTGTTATTATGCGTTGAGTCCAATGATGGATGTGATCAGAGATGCGCGCTGGGGACGTGGAGAGGAAGGATATGGCGAAGATTCTTATTTAGTCACGCTGTTCGCCTCTGCTTTTATCGATGGTTTACAGTCAAAAGGAGTGGCTGCTACCGTAAAGCACTTCGCAGGCTATGGTTCCGAACGGCAAGATTTAACCTATTTTAGAAATGAAATTTTACCCCCATTTGAAACAGCGATAAAGCATTGCAAAGTAAAGGCAGTCATGCCTGCATATCATACATACAAAGGGATTCCTTGTACGGCTTCCGCTTTTTTATTGTCTGATATTCTAAGAAAAGAATGGGGATTTGACGGTCTTGTTGTTTCTGATTATGGTGCAATTTCAAATTTAGAGAATCCATATCATTATGTATCGAGCGCACAAGAGGCCGCAATTACCGCTCTTTCTGTTGGTGTAGATGTTGATTTTCCAAACGGAGAATCGTATCAGCATTTGATACAGGCATATCATGACGGAAAGGTATCAATGGAACAAATTGATACCAGTGTGCTTCGTGTTCTTCTGTTAAAAAACGCCTTGGGACTTTTCGATCATCCTATATATGAACCGGTTTATCCGATTGAACTGGATTCTGAGTGTAATCGCAATCAGGCATTGACCTCTGCGCATGATGCGATTGTTCTTTTGAAAAACAATGGAATTCTTCCGCTTAAAAAGGATATCAAAAAGATTTTGGTCACAGGTCCCAATGCAGATTCTTATTATTCGTTGCTTGGTGATTATACTTGGACGGGAATTGCAGAATTCTTTCATCGTTTTAAGCCTTCAGAAATTTCGCCTCAGTTGGTTACTTTCTTATCAGGATTGCGCAATGATCCTGATATTCAAGCGGAAATTACCTTTGAAAGAGGCTGCGACTGGTCAAGTCCATTAGATCGCGTAAATGGAACGCCTATCGGTGATGCACGCGGAAAAGAGCTTGAGAAATATCCTTTGGAAGAAGTTCCAATTACGAATTGGAAACATGCACTTGAGTTAGGTGCTGAAAGTGACATTATTTTCGCGGCGATGGGAGAAAACAGATACCTCTGCGGAGAAAACTGTGATCGTGATTCTGTTTTATTACCGGGAAAGCAAGAACAATTTGTTTTGGAGCTGTGTGAGTTAGGGGTTCCAGTTGTTTTAGTCGTTTTTGGCGGAAGGCCAATGGCCATTTCTTCAATCGCACAGAAATGTGCAGCAGTGATTTATGCATGGTATCCTGGCGAAGAGGGTGGAACTGCACTTGCTGATATTATTTCTGGACGATATAATCCAACCGGAAAGCTTACCGTGTCTCTGCCAAATACCAATGAAGATGTTCCGATCTATTATCAGCAGGAAGAAAAAATAGAAAACTGTGTGTACCCTTTTGGAACTGGATTGAGTTATACAAATTATGTATATTCTAATCTGGAAGCGCCAGCTGAAGTATCCATAGAGCAAGACTATTTTGATGTTTGTTTTGACGTAGAAAATACGGGAAATCGTTTTGGAACAGAAATTGTCCAGCTATATCAAAAGGGAAAGCAGGAAAACAGCAAAATAAAACTGATAGGTTTTACACGGGTATCTTTGGAGCCAAAAGAGAAAAAAAGTGTAACTGTTCGTGTTTTTCTTGATAGATTTTCTTGGTATACGGATAACGGAGAATTATGGGTAGAGCCACAGGACTTTCAGTTAAACGTTGCGGCTTCTTGTAAAGACGTTAGACTTAAAAAAGACATCTCTATTATTGGCAAAAAGAGAAGAATTGAAAGAAGATATTCTTAACAGTATGCTGAACGAAATATACAGCCAGAGAATCATCTCTGGCTGTATATTTGTTTAGAATAAAATGAGCGTTGTCTATTTTTGCATAGTAAAAACCGGCCATCCAAAAGGATAGCCGGTTTTTTTATAACAGGTAGGAGAGAATGAACGATACAGTCATTCTAAGACTGCTTATTTGTTATACAGACGGCGACGAAGAACCAATGCGCCTCCAGCGATTACTGCAAGTGCAATTGTAATGCCAAACAGCGGGGTGTAATCGCCTGTATCTGGCGAATCAGCATTGCCATCATCTGTGGTCGAGCCATCTTTGAGAGCCAGACCTTCGATTGCATCAGACAGTTTTGTTTCTGCTGCTTTGACGTCTGATTCAGTTGCTTCGGTATCATTGAAGACAACCAGTGCTTCTTCCATTGCCGCTTTCAGTACAGCAAAGCTCTCTGCTGTGTATTTGCTCTCATCCATTTCAGATGCTTTGTTGAGCAAATCTTCAAGCAACGATTTATCCGGGATCAAACGCAGATCAAAGATTGCTTTCTGCAAACGGTTGTATGCGTCATATACATCTTTATCTGTTGCTTGATCGTCTGCATATACTGCTTTTGCATTCTCAAGTGCTCCTGCAAAGTCGGTCTTGCTGCTGTCAAGATATTTCGAGAGATCGATTGCCTCTGCACCCTTGATCAGCTCACCGAGTGCATCTTTGTTCACTTTCAGTGTAAGTCCGTCAACTGCTGCTTTCAGACCGTTGTATGCTTCATCAATGTCTGCCTGCAGCGCATTCTCGTTGTCGAGAACTGCTTTCGCTGCTTCCAGTGCAGCGCGTACTGGCTCTGCAGTTTTGCTGGTATACAACTCAAGGTCGAGCATCTCTGCAAACTCATACAGATCTTTAAGATTTTCTTTGTTGCCTTTGTACTCGAGCATCCATGTCTTCTCGAGCAGCTCGTCATATGCTGCCTGTACGTCTGCCTCGCTTGCATCGATATCAGCCATGACTTCTTCTGCTTTGCTGAGTGCTTCTTCAAAAGCTTTTTTCACAGCCGGCACAACGTACTGATATTCCGGTTTAGCCTGCTCAGCTTTTGCATAAGCAATCAGATTCTCAAGATCCAGTTTGTTGCCGCGTTTTACAAGTGCCAAAGCGGTTCTTTCGAGCTCAGCTTCTGCTGCATCAACTTCATCCTGGGTTGCAGCTGCTTTTGCAAGCACTTCTTCTGCTTTGTCGAGTGCTGCTTTGAACGCCGCCCAAGTTTCAGTGGTGTATTCTTCTTCTACACGGTCTTTATTTGCATCGTATGCTTCCTGCAGCGCTTCTTTGTTGCTGCGGATAACGATGACTTTTGCGGTGCCACTGCAATCCGGATTTTCAACGGAGGTTGCGGTGACAGTCATTTCGGATGCGGTTTCGTCTGTTCCAAGGAACAGCTGGCCGTTTTCGATCAATGTGTTTTCGTCGGTGTTGCCGGAGATGGTCCAAACAACAGTCTGGTCTTCAGCGCCTTCAACGATTGCGGTAAACTGACCTTTCTGACCCGGGTCAGCGGTGACTTCGAGTGTTTCCGGTGCGACTGTTACGGTGATGTTCGGTGCAACGACCTCGTCTGTCACAGTAACGGTTGCGGTTGCGGATTTTCCTTCATCCAGTTTCGAAGTTGCGGTTACTGTCAATGTGTCTGCAGTTTCTTCCACAGAGATTTTCAGTGTGCCGTCTGCTTTGATGGTTGTTTTGTCACTCTGGTTGCCGGAGAGTGTCCAGGTGACTGCCTGTGTCGGATCGCCTTCGCCGGTAACGGTTGCAGTGAATTTCTGAGTCACACCGCGGTCGAGTGTGATGGTTGCCGGATCAACAGCAACACCTGTTACGGTTGCGCCAGTGTTCTCAACCAGGCCGCGCATTGCTGCTTCGAGTTTGATGCGTGCCTGCTCTACTTCAAATTCATTCGAATCGTCTGCTTTGATGAGCGCATAGCACTTATCAAGTTCAGCTTTGAAGCGTGCATAACTTGTTTCTGTGTATTTGGTTGCCGGATGTGCTTCGTCGAGCTCTGCGGCTACTTCAGCAAGACGCTGTGTATCTGCTTTTTTGCGCAGATTTGCATATGCTTCGCTCAGTTTTGCACGAGCAGCTTCTGCTGTCTGTGTGTCTGCTTCAGAAAGTGCTTTTGCTTCGGAAAGTGCTTCTTCAAATGCAGGCCATGTAGCCGTTGTGCATTCATCTTCAGTATAGATGCTGCATTTTTCAATCAGTTCATTAAGGCCGCTCAGATCAGCCTGCAGCGCCATTGCGCTTTCATAAGAAACGCTGAAACGTTTGGAGTTCGGACGACCGGAAACGAATACTTCGTAGTATACATTGCCTGCGCCTTCTGCTTCAAGCGGAACGCCATCGATTGAAACTTTGCCGTCTTTTCCTGCCGGATTCGAGAAACGAATCGGGTGATCTGCATCCTCAGATGCATATACAGTGACTTCTGCGCCTTCCGGCAGACCGGACAGATTCAAAACGCCGTAACGGTCGCGCAGCTGGAAGCCGCGAACAGTACCAAGAAGCTCTGCTTTCGGTTCGGTGATTGCCTCACCGGTTTCCGGTGCATATTCTACACTGTAACGTGCACTGTGGAGAATTTCGCCGCCGGATTCATCAAGAATCTCATAGAACAGGCGGCCGCCTTCTGCATTGAGTTCAAGATTTTCAAATTTTGCAATACCAACGGAACGCTGTTTGTACGATTCATCCGGCTGGGTTGCTTTGACCTGTGCAAACGGTTCTTCAGCGTCCATGCTTTCGTACAGTTTGACGACGCCGGTGTTCTCACTGATTGTGCCGCCGCTTGCATAAGTACCGGTGGTGTAGAGCATGCCGACGTTGTCGATCACGACTGTATCGGTTGCGCCTTCGTTGTTTTTCACTGTCACGTTGCGTGCGAGCGGAGTAGACGGTGCTGCAACAGACAGTACGCCCGGATTGGTGTATACCTGGAATTCGTACACACGGATTGCATGCCACGGGCTGTTGTCACTCTGTGTGACGTTGAGTTTAATGTAACGTGCTTTGATCGGCTCAGACAGGTTACGGTCGGTAACATTCTGTTTGTTGCCGGTTACTCTGTCTGCCTGTGTAAACGACATGCTCTGGACTCTTGCACGGCTTGCACCGTCGTCGCCGGTCAGCAGCGGCTTTCCGTCGTCTTTTGCATACGAGAAGTCGAATGCAACGGTGTTCATGTCAACGCCTTCACCGGCGCCGCGTGCGTTTGCGTGGTAAACCACCCATCTCTGGATGTCAACCTCTTTGCCAAGGTCGATGACTGCATAGCCCGGAACACGTTGGGAGCACCATTTGGAGTTCGGGATAACGCCGTCGTTGATTTTGTCAACCGGGCCGTCTGCGACGCAGGTAACGCTCGAAACTGCCGGCTGGCCGAGTGCCAGGTTTTCACCCATCGGCGGAACTTCAAAGAAGGAGTTCTCCGGCATGTCTTTCCAGTCGATTGCGAACGAAGTGGTCGAACCTTTCACGCCGTTTTCGGTGTACGGAGTGATTTCAAAGGTTGCTGCTGCCTCATTGTCAAGGCGGTCATATTTTCCAAGATAGAATGCATCGCTCGGGGTAGCGCCTACGAATTCACGGGTGTCGTCCGGCAGAACGCGGTGAATCATGTACATGAATGCGTTGTCTGCTTTTTCCCAGTAGATGCGTGCTTCCATGGTGGTATCGGTCGGGTAGATGACCTCGTCGAGTGTGATATCGGTAACAGTTGCCGGTGCAGCATCGGTTGTTGTGAATGCCATACGGCCGACGTTGATGGAGTAGTCGCTGACACCTTCCGGTGCGTTGAAACGCAGCGAGATTGCAATCGCACGTTTGCCTGCGTCGCCGGACAGATCGAATGTAGCGGTGTTCCATTCGCCGTTTGCTGTTGTTTCGATCGGATAGAACTTGAAGTTCTCGTCAGCGTAGTCGTTGCCGAAGCACAGACCCAGTTCTACATCCACGCCGCCTTTCGGTGCTTTGTATGTGATGCTGAACTTCGAATCTTTTGTGATGTCGAGCTGCGAGGAGTACAGTTTTACGTGGTTTGCTTTGTTTGCATCCATGTTGCCGTAAACTTTCATGGATGTGCCGCCCCACCAAGCATCGTCGAAATCGATTTTTGCGGAGAGTTTTTCACCCTCAGACTCGATAATCCAACGCCATGTCGGCAGAACGTCTGTCAGAGAACGGTTGTACCAGCCGTCTTTTTTGCCGGTTTCTTTGCCGTTTTCATAGAATTTGTAGCCGTTGCCGGTGGTGAAGTTTGTGACAAAATCGGTGCCGATGACCGGTGTTTTGTCTGCAACCATGCTTGCAAAGCCACAGAATTCACTTTGCGGACGATAGGTAGAAGACGGATCAAATGTCGGGCCAACCCAGAGTTTCTGATCCTGAACGTTCATAAAGTCGTCCGAGTTTTTCGACTGTGTCAGTGTAACGGTCGGTGCAAGAATACCAAGCGAGATTTTCAGCATGCCGTTTTTGTCCAAACGGGCATGATAGTCGCCGCCTTTTGTGCCGGACATACCGGACATCGGCCAGTATTCCCAAGTGGAGTGGATGTTCCACGGATCAACGCCCATCTCCTGTGCAGCAGCGATTGTGCCATCCACGTTTCCGTTGCCGCTCATATCGAGCCACCATTCGTCGGTGATGCGGGTATCGCCGTCCTGCATCCAGTTCTGGATGCTGCCGGTGGAAAGAGAACCCGAACCATTGTACCAGGAAATGGTGAAGTTGTCCGGTTTATTTTTCTGGATGTATGCCAAGAAATCTTTGAAGCCGGGAACACCTGTACCGGACTCTGCGTTGAAGATATAGCCGTCAAAGCCGTAGTACTGTGCGATTTCGATCAGTTTATCTGCTGCCGGATACGTACCGTCAGGTTTCTTTTCAACTAATTCCTGCACGAAGCGGTTACCATATGTATAGTCGCCCCACGGAATAAAGATGGTACCAGTTGCCGGAACACCGTTTCTGTGTGCGGCGTCGATGTGCTCAGGTGAAGGAATTGCAATCGGGCCTTCACCGGAAGAACCGCCCCAGAAGTTATAGGTGTCAACATACTGGAAGTTGTTGAATGCATAAACAAAGTCACCGTCGCCGCCCTGGGAAGCTGCCTCACTTGCACGTGCGTTTGACATTGCAAGCGGCATGACTTTTGCATCGCGGGATGCCAGCGGGTTTACGGACGGGCCCATCCAGCGATCACGCAGCGGGATGGAACCGCGGTTGTAACGGGCATCCGGGTCGTTGTCCGGGCTCCAGTTTTTTAATTCATCAATCTGGAAGCAGGAGCCATACGGCTGCAGGCTTTCATTTTGATAGTACCACTGGTTGCCCATCGGCAGCGGCTCCGGCCAGTATCCGAGTCCTGCTGCAGACACGCTGCTGGGCGCAAGCACTGCCAGCGAAGACACAGATACCAATCCAGCCAAAAGACCGGAAAGAATCCGCTTTTTCATGTGCTTCATGATGTTCATTCCTTTCTCACGTTCGGAATCCATATCGGATTCCACACTTCAAATTCGATTTGGTTTAGAAAACAGCCGAGCGAAGTGCTTTCTCGACATGGGTTCTGTTGACGATAATATTCGTCGTTTTGTCTGCCTGGGGGACAGCTGCCCATATATCCCTCCTTTTTGATATGAAAGATTTTTGATCTTATCAACACGTTAAAGATCGCTCTTTCTTCTTTAATTAAAACATACTTTGGATTTATTTACTATCAAAACTCTACTCTACAAACTATAGTTCATAGTCAAAAAACTATAGGTTTGCACATTTTATCGACTATTTTTTACATTTGAAAGAAAATACTTTCAAAAAAACAGAAGTAAAAATTTGTTTTACACCCATTAAAAAGAAAAATATAAAACAGCAAAATAAAACAGGAAAATTCTAAAAAGAATTCTCCTGTCTGATAATTTCGCATGATTATAAATGCAGTTTTGCGTGATCCTTATCAATTCAAAATATTTTCTCTTAAAAAGTTTAACCTAAATGATCAATTCGTTTGTTTGTCATTTGGTAATTTTTTAAAATACCAAAGTAAGAGTGGAACACAGAGGAAGAAAGAGAGAACATCTGCTACAGCCTGTGTTAACTGAATACCGAGGGTTCCGTATAATGCAGGCAGGATAAGAATCAACGGAATGAAAAACGTTCCGTTTCTTAAGGAAGACAGCAAAGAGGCGAGGCCGCTTTTTCCGATACTCTGAAACAGCATATTTGTACATACAACAAAAGGCTGGAAAAAGCATGCGATACATTGAAACCAAAGTGCTGGTACACCGAAAGCAACAACTTCCGGATCATTGCGGAACAGTTCAATCAGCGGATCTGCAAAAATGAAACACACAATAGCAGCCGTGCCGAGCAGAACTTCTCCAGCAACTGCTGTAAACCAAAAACCTTTTCGAACGCGTGAATATTTCCCGGCACCGTAGTTGAATGCAGCAACTGGCTGAAGCCCTTGGCCGATTCCTAATCCAACAGAAAAAATCAACATGCTGATGCGGTTTACAATGCTCATTGCGGCAACAGCAGCGTCACCATATACGGCAGCCTGTCCATTTAAAAGCATTGTTGAAATACTTCCGAGTCCCTGCCGAATCAAACTTGGGAATCCAGTTGCAATAATATTTCCGATATCTGCAATGTTTTTTGTGAAAAAACGAATGGATAATCGGCTTTGTGTGCGGTGCAGTAAAAACATTAAAAGGAGAAGAAAGAAACTTACACATTGAGAGAGCGCCGTTGCGGCACCTGCGCCAGCGGTGCCCATGTGGAATACAAAAATGAACAAGGGGTCAAGCGCAATGTTTAATAGTCCGCCCGAAATCAAACCGATCATTGCAAAAGCAGCTCTGCCTTCATAGCGTAAAATATTGTTAAGCACGCAGCTTCCGGTCATAAATGGGGCAGCAAGCAAAATGTAAGTTGCGTATTGCGATGCATAGGGAAGAATGGTTTCGGTACTTCCAAGAAGATACATGAGCGGTGTGATGAACAACAGGCCGAGTACGCCGATCAACACGCCAAACAAAAGCGAGAGAAAAAAGCCTGTGGAAGCAAACCGGCTTGCCGATTCTGTATCTTTTTGCCCAAGTTTTCTGGAAAGAATACTGCCAGATCCATGTCCAAACATGAATCCAAATGCCTGCAAAATTGCCATTAGTCCAAAAACAATACCGATTGCACCGCTGGCGCTTGTACCAAGCTGACCAACAAAATAAGTATCCGCCATATTATAAATATTCGTAATCAGCATACTGAGAATTGTCGGAATTCCGAGTTTGGTAATCAAGAGCGGAATCGGCGTCTGTGTCATCTTTTGATATTGTAAGGCTTGTTGTTCGTCATTCAATGGGGGAGAGCTCCTTTCGATTTTGAATAATGGAGGAAAATGCTTCTAAAAAGAACGTAAAGCTTTCTTCTGCACAGATTTGTCCATGAGATAGAAAGCCGCTGTGGGAAAGTGTTAAATAACCATGCAGTAAGCAGCGCAGCATACGATGCAAATGCGTAACAGTTTCGTCCGGAAGATGACTTTGTGAAATCACTTCAATAAAGGGCGTAATAATTCGAGGCAATTCTGCGCGCAGCTGTTCGCTTCCGTCCATTTTTAATGCAATCAATGTTTGATACAATCCGGGATTTTCTTGCGCAAAGATGCAATAGGCCCGTGACATATCGGCGATTGCTCTGTTCATTGGTTTATCAGCCGCAGCTGCACGCAGCATCGCCTCAAGTCGTTTGATCGCTTCCATGCCAACTTCGATACGAATTTCCTCAATTCCAGAAACATGATTATATAAGGAAGAGGGCTGAACATGCAGCACATTTGCTAATTCACGCAAAGAATAACTTTCGTATCCGGATTGTTCTGTTAAAGTAATTGCTGCTTGTATGATTCCTGCGCGGGACAAGCATCGTTTTGTCATGATAAATCCCCCACTATGCGTTCAATTTTTCTTTATTATATACGAACACTGTTCATTTTGTCAATAAAAGAGAGGAAAATAGGAATTGTGTGTCAGAAGGGGTAGGCATATGTCGAATCTTATGGTAAAATAAAAATATCACATCAATGCAAAAATAAGGAGTCAATGCTATGGAGCTATTAAAACAGCGGATTTTGAAAGATGGACGCGTAAAAGAAGGAAACATACTAAAGGTTGAATCCTTTTTAAATCATCAAATGGATATTGCATTGCTTGATGAAATCGGTGCAGAATTTGCTCGGCGCTTTGCAGATAAAACCATTACAAAAATTTTGACAATTGAAGCGTCTGGAATTGGTATTGCAGCGATTGCATCACGTTATTTCGGATCTGTTCCTGTGATCTTTGCCAAGAAGACAAAATCAAAGAACTTAGACGGTGAACTGCTTGTTACGAAAGTACACTCGTTTACGAAAGGTGTTACATACGATGTACAGATTTCTAAACACTTACTTACAAAAGAAGATACCGTACTGATTATCGATGACTTTTTAGCAAAAGGACAGGCGCTTTTAGGGTTAATTGATTTGGTAGAACAGTCAGGCGCATCGCTTGCCGGTTGTGGAATTGTGATTGAGAAGGCCTTTCAAGAAGGCGGCGGCTTGATTCGAAATAAGGGGGTTCGTGTCGAGTCACTTGCAATGATTTCTTCCATTGAGAACGGAGAAGTTCACTTTCAGGACGAGCCAGAACAAAGCGTGTGAAATAGTCGAATTTTTATATTTCATCACAATTTTCAATAGATATATATTTTTTCATTTTTGAATTTTAAGTTTGTGATAGAAAAATGGAATTCGGTTTATTTTAGAAAAAACTTTTTGCATCAAAACCTTTGTGAAATGGGAAATTGCATTTTTAGCAAAGATGCAGATAATATGAGGAGTGAGAGGAAATGAAAAAAAGATGGATGATCGCAGGAATTCTTGCGGCAATGATGCTTTTGTTTTCGGGCTGCATGATTAACCCGGCAATGCTTACAGAAAAACAAGAGGAATCTGAATCATCTGAAGAGATTCTGTTTGAAGAGAATGAGTCAAGTGAAGAAGAGGATGCGGAACAGCTCGGTGGATTTTATGATTCCGTAGAAGAGTATTTGCAATCGGATATAATGCAGCAAATGCTTGAAACATTAAAATCTTCGATGCAGGATGTTGACATTGAAGTTACCGCAAACGGAAATACACTGCAATATGTGTACACATATGAAACAGAAATGGATAAAGATGTGATAGGTCCAATTCTTGATAAGCAAATGGAAGCGCAGGCATCTACTTTCAACGGGATTGCACAGCAAGTGAAATCGGTTGTGAACGTAGATGAAGTGTTGGTTGAGGTAATCTTCCTGAATCCTGATCAGACGGTGCTTTCTAAGACCACATTTTCAAGCGAGGATAACTAATTTTTCAGAAATTCATATAATTTGGTGCAAAAAGTGAACGAAAAAGAGAGAGCAATGAATTTTTTCATTGCTCTCTCTTTCTTTTTAAACACAAATACAAAAAAGTGTGAAGAAATGATTGACAAAATAAAGAAAATGAGATATGCTAACAATAGAGAAACTGTATATTTTTACAAAGGAGGTGCTTTGTAAATGAAACGTGTGCTTTTCTGTTTAATCGTGCTGGCCGCTGCTCTGTTTTGTACGGCTTGTTCCGTATTTCAGCCGTACGGTTTGCCGCAGACGGATATCAATGACACAGTGCAAGAGAGTGAAGAAACACTCCGTTCTGAACAGGCAACAGAGAAAACGCGTGCGTTTATTCGAACAGCATATATGGAGAAAGCGATCGAAGAACTTTCACAATATGTAGAAACAAAAGAAGATTTGGTTGTATGTGCGAATGAAAATATTGTAGAAATTTGGATGATGTTTTCTGACGATCCAGCAAAGCAGCGCCTGGAGGAAATTGATGCGTCGTGCAGGCCGGTACTGACCAGAATTCTTGAAGAAATGAAACGGTTTGGAATCTCTGAACCGATTGTGAATTTGTGTATCAACAATGCGGAAGGTTCCTGTTCAAAAATGTACTATATGGACTAATATAGTCTACGATAGGAAAGAGTGACGGAGGTGTGCAAAGATGAAACACAAAAGATCTATTGCAATATTCGCTATTTTATGCATATTCCTATTTGTATTCACCGGATGTGATTCTTCTGATCAGGTGAACGATTTATTTACGACAGAGTCTTCATCAAGCAGCTCAAACGATGTACATGAGGAAGAAATATCACAGGAATCAGAGAACGAATCTGACGAAGATAAACCTGTGGTCAGCTACCAGGATCCACAAAAGGTTTTAAGTGAGTGGGAAAAAGAAATTGAAGCTTTTTCTGAGGATGAACCGTTAGTTGATGCGTTGTGTCAGAAACTGATGGAAGAAGCCAGAAGTGAGAAACCGGTAAAACTTTCGGCTGAGCAGAACCGCCTGACCTTTTTTGTGGAGACAGAACGAACGGATAGTGATGCGCACAATGATATATTGCGCGGATTTCGAGTGGAGATTATGGAACTTCTTCAGAAAATAAACGACCGCGGTGTGACCAATCCGTGCATTGTGATCAGTTGTAAAAATGGTACGTCAGGTGGATCGCAAAGCTACTATCTTTGGTGACAGCTTAAAACGAAATGAGCGGTGCATCTTCGTTATTCCATCTTGAATGATGTGATGCACAGAAAAGAGGATGAGTCATGAAAAAAATAGTTACCCTTTCAATTGTCATGTTAATATGTATCATGACCTTGTGCGGCTGTTCAGATGATAAAATACCGCTTGCTGAGTTTGTAGAATCAAAAACAATGAATGAGGAGCTTCAGGATATTTGTAAAGCTGCCGGCGAAAATGTAAATGTGGTAGCATATGCTGAAGGAAAAGAACTGAAGATAGAAATGACAATGCCAAATGGTACGGATGATGAACGAAGAGCAGTATTTGATAATGTCATCGAAACCTATTCGTTTTCATTGCTTGGCCGTTATCTATTGAGCACTGTGCAAGAATACGAACCCACCATTCTTGTTTCAATGCAATTAAGTCATTCTGAATTGCAGAAACGATATGTTCGTTAACCCAAATTTTATTTGACAAATAAACGTAAATGTGATACATTGAACATAACGTGTGGAAATGAGAGAATTTGAATCAAAATCTCCATGCAAATATTCTAATTTTTGACCACCTGAGTATTTTCAGGTCAAGGCCATACGGACAGCCGGGTCAACTGCCGATTGGCGGAAAACCGCCCTATTGATTGAGTTAAAAGCTCAAATTTTATAAGTTGGTTCCTTTATAACCAAAGTGCTTTTTGCACATCAACTTGTGAAACGGTCAATACGAGTAGTAAGCGTGAGATATTTGCTATGAAAACTCTGAGATTTTAATGATTTCGATTCGCTTTGGTGCTGTGCGCACATCCTCACAAGTAAAACGAAAGAAATCACACAGGCGATATGCGAAAATGCGTATTGCCTGTGTTTTTATTTTGATTGAGGAAAAAACGCCGAATTGGGGAGAACAAACGTGGAACAGAATAAAATGAAGCTTTACGGCTTTAACAATCTGACAAAGGCGCTGAGTTTTAATATTTACGATGTGTGCTATGCGAAAACACCGCGGGAACAGCGCGATTATATCGACTATATCGACGAACAGTATAACTCCGAGCGACTGACAAACATTTTGCTGACGCTCACCAATATGATCGGCGCAAAGGTTTTGAATGTGTCGCGGCAGGACTACGATCCGCAGGGCGCGTCGGTGACGATTCTGATTGCGGAACAGTCAATGATTCCGGTTGCAGGCGAAACACAGGTGGCACACCTCGACAAAAGCCATGTCACCGTGCACACCTATCCCGAATACCATCCGGAAACCTTCTTGGCGACATTCCGCGTCGATATCGATGTTGCGACCTGCGGTGAGATCACACCGCTTTCGACGCTCGATTATCTGATTAGCTCCTTTGATTCGGACATCATCACGATGGATTACCGTGTGCGCGGATTTACCCGCGATTTAAGCGGCAAAAAGCTGTTCATGGATCACAAAATGACGTCGATTCAGGACTATATCTCGGACGAGATCCTGCACCGGTACGACACGGTGGATTTGAATGTATACAGCGCAAACCTGTTCCACACCAAAATGATGATTAAAGAAGTGGATCTGCAAAACTATCTCTTTAAAACCGATCTCTATGAGCTGTCGCCGGCGGTGCGGCTTTCGATCATGGAGAATCTGCGGCGGGAAATGATTGAAATATTCAGCGGAAGGAACATTTACTGACGATGAGAAAAGGACTTACCCAGGAAAACGCCCCGATCTATGAGGCGCTTGTCCGTTTTCAGAAAAACCGGGTCGTGCCGTTTGACGTGCCCGGACATAAACGCGGACGCGGCAACCCGGAGCTTAAAGAACTGCTCGGGGAAAAGTGCGTTTCAATGGACGTAAACTCGATGAAGCCGCTTGATAATCTCTGTCATCCGATTTCGGTCATCCGGGATGCGGAGGAATTGGCGGCAGAGGCGTTTCATGCGGCGCACGCATTTTTGATGGTCGGGGGGACAACTTCCGCGATTCAGAGCATGATTCTGTCGGTTGTCAAGCGCGGCGAAAAGATTATTCTCCCACGAAACGTTCACCGAAGTGTCATGGGCGCGCTCGTGTTGTGCGGTGCAGTGCCGGTGTATGTCAATCCCGAGTGTGATGAAACACTCGGCATTCCGCTTGGCATGCGCGTGGAAGCAGTAGCAGAGGCGATCCGCGAAAATCCGGATGCAAAGGCCGTGCTTGTCAATAACCCGACGTATTACGGCATCTGTTCAAACCTGCCCGCGATTGTGAAGCTTGCGCATGATGCAGGCATGCTGTGCTTGGCCGATGAGGCGCACGGCACGCACTTTTATTTTTCTGACCGCCTGCCGATTTCTGCAATGGATGCCGGCGCCGATATGGCGGCTGTTTCGATGCACAAATCGGGCGGAAGCCTGACGCAAAGCTCGCTTTTACTCATCGGACCTGCGATGAGCGAGGGCCATGTGCGCCAGATCATCAATTTAACCCAGACGACATCCGGCTCGTATCTGCTGATGGCGAGCCTTGATATTGCAAGAAGAAATCTCGCCATGCGCGGCAGACAGGAGTTTGAACGTGTGGCGGCGCTTGCGGAATACACCCGCCGTGAAGTCAACAGCATCGGCGGATACTATGCGTTCGGCGAGGAATTAAAAAACGGCGACAGCATTTTCGATTTTGATGTGACAAAGCTGTCGATTCATACGCTCGACATCGGTTTGGCCGGCATCGAGGTGTATGATCTATTACGCGATGAATATGATATTCAGATTGAATTCGGCGATCTCGGCAATGTGCTTGCGTACTTGTCGATCGGCGACCGACTGCGCGAAATCGAGCGGCTTTGCAGTGCGCTTGCAGAGATCAAACGCATCTATCACGGCGAAAAAAAGGGTCTTATGGTGCAGGAATACATTCCGCCGATCGTGACGCTTTCGCCGCACGAGGCGTTTTATTCTGAAAGCGAGTCGCTCCCGATTGAAGAAACGAACGGACGCATCTGCAGTGAATTTGTGATGTGCTATCCGCCGGGTATTCCGATTCTTTCGCCGGGCGAGCAGATCACAAAACCGATTCTTGACTATATTGCCTATGCAAAGGAAAAGGGCTGTTCGCTCACGGGCCCGGAGGATGCAAACACCGAGCGGCTCAATGTGATTAAAGGAGTGTAGACGAATGGAGCTTTGGTTTTCCGAACCACATACAAAAAATGTGAAGCTGTCGATCCGAATAAACCGCCAGCTGTACAGCGGCGAAAGCGAATTTCAGCGTATCGACGTGTTTGAATCGCCGGAGTTCGGCCGGTTTTTGACACTCGACGGTTATATGATGCTCACCGAAAAGGACGAGTTTATCTACCACGAGATGATGGTGCATGTGCCGATGGCGGTGCATCCGAACGTCAAAAACGTACTGGTCATCGGCGCGGGTGACGGCGGTGTCGTGCGCGAACTTGTGCGCTATGACACGATCGAGCACATCGACATGGTCGAAATCGATCCGATGGTCGTGCAGGTCTGCCGCGAGTATCTGCCGTTTACAACGACCGGACTCGATGACCCGCGCGTGTCCATCCGGTATGAGGACGGACTCAAATTTGTGCGCCGGTGCGAGGATGCGTATGACCTCATCATCGTCGACTCGACCGACCCGTTCGGTCCGGGCGAGGGACTGTTTACAAAAGAATTTTACGGCAACTGCTATAAAGCACTGCATGAGGACGGCATCATGGTCAACCAGCATGAAAGCCCGTTTTATGACGAGGATGTGGCGGCAATGCAGCGCACGCACGCGCGCATTGTGCAGTCGTTCCCGTTGAGCCGGTTGTATCAGGCGCACATCCCGACGTATCCGTCCGGACACTGGCTGTTCGGCTTTGCGTCGAAAAAATATCATCCGCTTAAGAATCTGCGGGAAGCGGAGTGGAATGCGCGGGGACTGTCCTGCCGCTATTACACGACAACGCTCCACAAAGGTGCGTTTTATCTGCCCGCCTATGTAGAGGAGATGCTTGTTTATGTGGAACCCGAATGTTGAAACCTTTTTATGCTGTGACGTGCCGTTTGAGGAAGCGGATACCGTGCTGTTCGGCGCGCCGTTTGACTCGACTACGTCGTATCGTCCGGGCACACGGTTTGGAAGCCGTGCGGCACGCAGTGAATCGTACGGAATTGAGTCGTACAGTCCATATCAGGACCGCGATCTGCTCGACAGCAGCGTGTTTGACAGCGGCGACATTGAACTGCCGTTCGGTGACTGCGAGAAAGCACTTTCGATGATCGAAGAACGCACTGCTGCGATTTTGGAAGCTCATAAACGGCCGTTTATGATCGGCGGCGAGCATCTTGTAACGCTCGGCGCAGTGCGCGCAGCAGCAGAGCGCTATCCGGATCTGCACATCATCCATTTTGATGCACATGCCGATCTTCGCGACGATTATTTAGGGCAAAAACTGTCGCATGCATGTGTGCTCCGCCGCTGTCATGATATCTTAGGTGACGGCCGGATCTTCCAGTTCGGTATCCGTTCGGGTGACCGCGAGGAATTTGCATGGGGAAAAGACCATGTATCGACCAATAAATTCAATTTCGAAGGCCTCGCTAATTGTGTCGAAGTGCTCAAAGGAAAACCGGTGTATCTGACGGTTGATCTCGATGTGCTCGATCCGTCGGTGTTCCCAGGAACCGGTACACCGGAGCCGGGAGGCGTGTCATTTGACGCACTGCGCGAAGCGGTCACGCTCGTCTGTGCGAATGCGAACATCGTGGCGTGCGACGTCAACGAGTTAAGCCCCCATTATGACCAAAGCGGGATTTCCACAGCCGCCGCGTGCAAAGTAATCCGCGAAATGCTGTTGGCAATGCAAAAATAAAGAACAAAAACCTTCAGGGAGGAATTTTTTATGGCAAGAGTACTTATTATCGGATGCGGCGGCGTTGCAAGCGTTGCCATTCAAAAATGCTGTCAGAACAGCAGCGTGTTCTCGGAGATCTGCATCGCAAGCCGTACCAAAGCAAAATGTGATGCGCTGAAAGAAAAACTCGAGGGCAAAACCGAAACAAAAATCACCACCGCACAGGTGAATGCTGACAATGTGGACGAGCTGATTGCGCTCATTAACGACTATAAACCGGAGCTCGTCATGAACATCGCGCTGCCGTATCAGGATCTGACCATCATGGACGCATGCTTGGCTTGCGGTGTCAACTATATGGACACCGCAAACTACGAGCCGGAGGATACAAACGATCCTGCATGGCGCGAAATCTACGAAAAACGCTGCAAGGAAGAGGGCTTCTCGGCATACTTTGATTATTCGTGGCAGTGGGCATACAAAGAGAAATTCGAAAAAGCAGGACTGTGCGCAGTGCTCGGTTCGGGCTTTGACCCGGGTGTGACCCAGGTGTTCTGCGCATATGCACAGAAACACTGGTTTGATACGATCGACACCATCGACATCTTGGACTGCAACGGCGGCGATCATGGCTATCCGTTTGCAACAAACTTTAACCCGGAAATCAACCTCCGCGAAGTGTCCGCACCGGGCTCCTACTGGGAAAACGGCCACTGGGTCGAAATTCCGGCAATGAGCATCAAACGCGAATACGACTTTGACCAGGTCGGTCACAAAGATATGTATCTGCTCCACCACGAGGAGATCGAGTCGCTCGCAAAAAATATCCCGAATGTAAAACGCATCCGTTTCTTCATGACATTCGGCCAGAGCTACCTCACTCACATGAAATGCCTCGAAAACGTCGGTATGCTGTCGACGGAACCGGTCGAATTTGAAGGCCATCAGATCGTGCCGATTCAGTTCTTGAAAGCATTGCTGCCGGACCCGGCATCGCTCGGTCCGCGCACCATCGGTAAAACAAACATCGGCTGTATCTTCACCGGCAAAAAAGACGGCAAAGAGAAAACCGCATATGTCTATAACGTGTGTGACCATCAGGAGTGCTACAAAGAGGTCGGCTCGCAGGCGATTTCATACACCACCGGTGTTCCGGCAATGATCGGCGCAATGCTGATGCTTACCGGCGAATGGAACAAACCGGGCGTTTATACCGCAGAGGAGTTGAATCCGGACCCGTTCATGGACGCACTCAACAAATGGGGCCTGCCGTGGCAGAAAATTGACGATCCGGTGCTGGTGGACTGATGAAAACACCATATTTTTTAGTCGACGAGAAAAAAGTGCGTGAAAACGCGCAGATTTTAGCCTCCGTCATGGAGAAAACCGGCTGCCGCATTTTGCTTGCGCAAAAGGCGTTTTCGATGTTTTCGATGTATCCGATGCTGCGAAGCTATCTTGCAGGCACCGCGGCCAGCGGGTTATATGAGGCAAAGCTTGGGCATGAGGAATTCGGCGGTGAAACGCACGTCTTTTCGGCGGCATACCGTCCGGATGAATTCGAAGAGATTGCCGAGATTGCCGATCATATCGTGTTCAATTCGCCGAATCAGCTGTTAACCTATGCGCCCATTGCAAAGGCGCACGGCAAGCAGGTGGGTCTGCGGTTAAATCCCGAGTGTTCGACACAGGAAGGTCACGAGATCTATGATCCGTGTGCACCGGGCTCGCGCTTGGGAACAACAAGCGCGCAGTTTGACCGGTCGCTTATCCCGATGCTGGACGGCGTTCATATGCATACACTCTGCGAGCAGAATTCCGATGCGTTAGAGCAGACGGTAGCCGCACTCGAGGAGAAATTTTCCAACGTGCTTCATGCGGTCAAATGGGTGAACCTAGGCGGCGGCCATCACATCACACGTGCCGACTATGACATCGACCGGCTTGTCCGTGTGATCGAGCATGTGCGTGATACATATGACGTGCAGGTTTATTTGGAGCCGGGTGAAGCAGTCGTATTAAACGCAGGTGTGCTCAAAACGACCGTGCTCGATTTGATCGAAAACAACGGCGTGCAGATTGCAATTCTCGACACCTCTGCGGCTTGCCATATGCCAGACGTTATCGAAATGCCGTACCGTCCGCCGCTGATTGGCGCCGGCGAACCGAACGAAAAGAAATACACGTATCGTTTAGGCGGACCGACATGTTTGTCGGGTGATGTGATCGGCGACTATTCGTTTGATGCACCGCTTTCTATTGGTGATGAACTTACTTTTGGTGATATGGCGCTTTATACGATGGTCAAGACAAACACATTTAACGGTATGATGCTGCCGTCGATTGCTGTTTTAAAAGAAGACGGTGAGATCAAATGTATTAAAACATTTGGCTACGAAGATTTTAAAAACAGATTGTCATAAAATAAATTTATTATACAGACAGGAATTGGATTGAATGATTTCTGTCTGTTTTTTTACGCAAAAATGTACGATTTAACGCAGATTTAACACACGTGCCGTTTTAGATTTAACGCATCAACAGTAAAGTATGTCCTGTAAGCTAAAACAAAAGAAACAAGTGAACAAAGGAGTAACAGGACTATGAAGAAAGGTTTTTTGAAAATTGGCGCAGTCATTGCAGCACTCGGTGTGATGACCGCAGCATTTGCTGGATGCAGCACAACAGAAGAAAATAACAGCAGCAACGGCGGCGACGCAGCAGCTACCACCACAGGCAACATCAATGTTTGCTCCCGTGAAGATGGTTCGGGCACACGCGGTGCGTTCATCGAGCTTCTGGGTATTGAAGAAAAAGATGAATCCGGCGAAAAAGTAGATAGAACAATCGCAACAGCTGAGATCACAAACAGCACCGCTGTTATGCTGACCACAGTCGCAGGCAATAAACAGGCAATCGGTTACATCTCTTTAGGTTCTCTGTCCGACGACGTTAAAGCACTCAAAGTTGACGGCGCAGCACCGACAGCTGACGCAGTCAAAGACGGCAGTTACAAAGTATCCCGTCCGTTCAACATCGTTACAAAAGAGGGCAGCTCGAACCCGGCAGTTGATGACTTCATCGCATTCATCATGAGCGAAGAGGGTCAGAAAGTTGTTGAAGAAGAAGGCTGTATCAGCAATGGCAACAACGGCGCATTCACTTCGACAAATCCGACCGGTACCATCACTGTTGTAGGTTCTTCCTCGGTTTCTCCGGTCATGGAAAAATTGATTGAAGCATATAACGCAATCAACAGCGGCCTTACCATTCAGCTCCAGACAAACGATTCCTCCACAGGCGTTTCCTCTGCAATCGACGGCACATGTGACATCGGCATGGCTTCCCGTGAATTAAAAGATGAAGAAGTTTCACAGGGCGCAAAAGCAACGGTTATCGCAACGGATGGTATCGCAGTCATCGTTAACAAAGAGAACACATTCGACGATCTTACCTCTGAGCAGATCAAACAGATCTATATCGGTGAAATCACCACTTGGGATGAGCTCGCGAAATAATGAAACGATCCCTTCTTTAAAAAAATAAAACGAACCCGCACAAAAACAGTCTGTCCATACTCACAGACTGTTTTGTGTGCATAACAAAAGACTTATGATAAAGAAAGGAATAATCTTAACATGAAGCAATGGAAAGAACGAATCATGCACGTAGTATTCTTACTGTTTGCATGTGCGTCGATTTGCGCGGTTGTTCTCATCTGCCTGTTCTTATTTGCAAACGGCGTGCCCGCGATCGGAAAAATCGGTGTGTTTGATTTTCTGCTTGGAACCACGTGGCGTCCGGGAAATGATATTTACGGTATTTTCCCAATGATCATTGGCAGTATTTATGTGACAGCAGGTGCGATCATCTTCGGCGTGCCGATCGGATTGCTTACCGCTGTGTTTATGGCACGGTTTTGTCCGAAACCGCTCTATAAAGTGTTAAAACCGGCAGTCAACCTGCTTGCGGGCATTCCGTCGATCGTATACGGATTCTTTGGTTTGGTGGTGATTGTACCGGCATTCCAGCAACTGTTCGGCACAAACGGCAAAGGCGTGCTCACCGCGTCAGTACTTTTGGGCATCATGATTCTGCCGACGATCATCAGTGTCGCAGAGTCGTCCATTCGTGCCGTACCCGAATCGTATTATGAGGGCTCGTTAGCGCTCGGTGCCACAAGAGAACGCAGTATGTTCCGTGCTGTTTTGCCGGCTGCAAAATCGGGTATTATGTCAGGTATTATCCTGGGCATCGGCCGCGCCATCGGCGAAACGATGGCGGTCTGCATGATCGCAGGCAACCAGCCGGTCATCCCCGGAAGTGTGCTGGACGGTGTGCGTACTCTGACGGCAAACATTGTCATTGAACTTGGTTATGCACAGGGCTTACATAGAGAAGCGCTCATTGCAACCGGTGTGGTGCTGTTTGTGTTCATTCTCATCATTAACCTGCTCTTTTCCATTATGAAACGGAGGAAGTCGGCATGAAGCAGCAACAAAAAAGATCGCTCAAAGCACAGATACTCAGCTATAAGCGTCATCCGGGCTCGTTTGTGGTATTTTTGCTGCTCTGTCTCGCAACGCTTCTGACAGCAGGCACATTTATTCTGCTGCTTGCGCATATCATTATCAATGGCATCCCGAATTTATCGTTAGACCTGTTCTCCTTTGAATATACAAGTGATAATGCTTCGATGATGCCGGCAATTATCAACACGCTGTCTGTTACGCTGCTCTCCTTGCTGGTGGCGGTTCCGGTTGGCATTTTTTCTGCAATTTATCTGACCGAATACGCGCGCCGCGGAAATAAATTTGTGTCGCTGGTACGTATCACAGCAGAGACACTGTCCGGTATTCCGTCGATTGTCTATGGATTGTTCGGCTATTTGATGTTTAACATCTGGATGGGTGTCGGCTATTCGCTCATCTCCGGTGTGCTCACCATGGCAATCATGATTCTGCCGCTGATTATGCGCACCACTGAAGAAGCGATTCTGGCAGTTCCGGATCTTTACCGTGAGGGCAGCTTCGGTTTAGGTGCAGGCAGACTGCGCACCGTGTTTTCGGTGGTGCTGCCGGCAGCAGTCCCGGGTATTCTGGCAGGCGTCATCTTGGGTATCGGCCGTATCGTCGGTGAAACAGCGGCGCTGATGTTCACAGCAGGTACTGCAACGGAAATTGCAACCGGACTCGGCGATTCCGGCAGAACATTGTCCGTTCATATGTACATGCTCTTAAACGAGGGCCTTCACATGAATGAAGCACATGCAACAGCAGTTGTGCTGCTGGTTTTGGTTGTCGGCATTAACGCACTGTCTGCCTTTGTTGCAAAACGAATTGGAAAGAGGGGAATGGCATGAGTAAGATTGAAGTACAAAATCTTGATTTATATTACGGAGAATTTCATGCACTCAAGCAGATCAACATGGAGTTCAAAGAAAACGAAGTTACCGCAATGATCGGTCCGTCCGGCTGCGGTAAATCTACACTGTTAAAATGCTTAAACCGGATGAATGATCTGGTGGAGGGCTGCCGCATTGAGGGAAATGTGCTGCTCGATGGTGAGGATGTTTACGGCGATATGGACGTAAACCTTTTGCGCAAACGCGTCGGTATGGTGTTCCAGAAACCGAATCCGTTTCCGATGAGCATTTATGACAACATCGCATACGGTCCGCGTACCCACGGCATCCGTTCGCGTGCAAAGCTCGATGAAATCGTCGAAACATCGCTGCGCCGTGCGGCAATCTGGGAGGAAACAAAAGATCAATTAAAGAAAAATGCACTGAGTATGTCGGGCGGTCAGCAGCAGCGCCTTTGCATCGCGCGTGCGCTTGCAGTTGAGCCGGAAGTACTGTTAATGGATGAACCGACAAGTGCACTTGATCCGATTTCCACCGCAAAGATTGAAGACCTTGCAGCGGAACTGAAAAAGGATTATACTATTATCATTGTAACACATAACATGCAGCAGGCTGTCCGTATTTCCGATACCACAGCGTTCTTCCTGCTGGGCGAAGTCATCGAGATGGGTAAAACCGAGCAGGTGTTCTCGATGCCGAAAGAAAAACGTACAGAGGATTACATCACAGGGAGGTTCGGATAATGCGCAATCGTTTTGACCGTCAGCTTTTAAAACTGAATGAACAACTGATCACCATGGGTGCACTGTGTGAGGACGTTATCGCCGGTGCAGTAAAGCTTCTTTCCGCCGCAAACAGTGAAACGGTGGAAACCGTACTTGCAAAGGATAGTGAAATCGATCAGAAAGAGCGCGAGATCGAGTCACTGTGCATGAAGATTTTATTGCAGCAGCAGCCGGTTGCAAGAGATTTGCGCACCGTTTCGTCGGCACTTAAAATGATCTCCGACATGGAGCGTATCGGCGACCAGGCGGCTGATATTGCAGAAATTTCAATGCACATTGAAGGTGATTCAGTGCCCGGACAGGTGCACATTCATGATATGGCAGTTGCTGTCATCAAAATGGTGACCGACAGTGTCGATTCGTTTGTCAAAAAAGATCTTTCGCTGGCACATTCCGTCATGAAGTATGACGATGTAGTCGATGATCTGTTTATAAAAGTTCGTCGTGAACTGATTCAGATGATCAACGCCGACGAGCAAAATGGTGAACGCTGTTTGGATCTTTTGATGATTGCAAAATACTTAGAGCGTATCGGCGACCATGCAACAAACGTTGCAGAATGGGTCGTTTATTCGATTACCGGTGCGCATGATACAGAAGTGGAGTAAGGAAACGACATGATTTATCTTTTGGAGGATGACGATAGCATCCGTGAACTGGTTTGTTATACCCTGATACAAATCGGGTGGGAAGCAAAAGGATTTTCGGCTCCGAGTGCTTTTTTTGAAGCGCTCAGACAAGAAACACCTGAACTCATCCTTCTGGATATCATGCTTCCTGAAGAAGACGGACTGAGTGTGTTAAAAAAACTGCGAGCGGCAAGTAAAACAAAGCATATCCCGGTCATGATGCTCACCGCAAAGGGGTCAGAGTATGACAAGGTAGTCGGACTTGATGCCGGTGCTGATGATTATCTTGCAAAACCGTTTGGTATGATGGAATTGACCGCACGCGTCAAGGCACTGTTGCGTCGGACTGTGCTCACAGAAGAAAAGCCGCAGGGGAAAAAGACATATCAGATTGACGGACTGTTTGTCGATCTGGCGCGTCATGTGGTGACAGTGAACCATGAGGAGATTGCTCTTACGTTTAAAGAGTTTGAACTGCTTTGTTTGCTTTTAGAAAATCGCGGCATTGTATTAAATCGTGATCAGATATTAAATCAGGTTTGGGGCTATTCATTTGATGGTGAAAATCGCACAGTGGATGTCCATATCCGAACACTTCGTCAAAAGCTGGGTGCATGTGGTGCGTTGATTGAAACAGTGCGCGGCGTTGGATACAAAATTGACGGAGAACCTGTATGACAAAACGAATTTTTCGAGTACTTGTATTAAGTGCTGCGATTGTTCTTGTGCTGAGCGTATGTATCTCTTACGCAGTGTTTGGTGTCTATTTTTCAGCACAAAATGAACGAGAGTTATTAACATGTGCGCAGATGGCAGCAGAGGGTGTATCGCTTTCGGGAACCGATTATCTTGAAAACGTGAACCTTTCAGGGACTATGCGGCTCACATGGATTGCAGCAGATGGCAAGGTGTTGTATGACTCAAAAGAGGATGAGAGCACGATGGAAAATCATGCAGATCGTCCCGAGTTTCTCGAAGCGTTAAAAACAGGAACAGGTGTAAGCGATCGGTTGAGTGAAACCATTGGTGAAAAAACCGTCAATGCTGCCTGTCTTGTAGACGATGGAACAGTAATACGAGTTAGTGAAGAACAGCAATCGGTTTGGGGACTGTTTTTAAGTGCTGCTGTACCTCTCTTAATTGTGTTAAGTGGGTTGCTGCTGCTTTCTGCTCGATTTGCAAAGCGAGTGGCAAAAGCGTTAGTATCTCCGCTTTTGGCGATTGATTTTGAGCATCCTGAACGGATGGATGAACCCTATGAAGAGTTATCTCTCATTTTGAGACAACTTTCTGAGCAAAATAAAAAAATCCGTGCACAGATGGAAACACTGCGCAGAAATCAGCAGGAATTTGCAGCGATTTCAGAAAACATGAGTGAGGGTATTGTTGTAGTCGGAAAGGATAAAGAGGTACTTTCGTACAATAGCAGTGCACTTAAGCTTCTTGGAACAGAAACGGTTACAGGAGCGAGTGTTTTAACGTTAAATCGCAGTGAGCCGTTTTTTGAAGCAGTGCAGAAAGCGCTTTCTGGTGAGCATTGCGAAAAGGAAATGATGCATGACGAGCGTGTCTATCGACTAATTTCTAATCCGGTACTGGAGCAGGCACAGGTAGCTGGTGCGGTACTCATCATGCTCGACGTGACTGAGCAGGCAGAAAGCGAACGGCTCCGCCGTGAGTTTACTGCAAATGTGTCGCATGAGTTGAAAACGCCGCTCACATCAATTTCTGGTTATGCGGAGATCATTTCCTCGGGAATTGTAAAACCTGAGGATATCGGGCGTTTTTCTGGACGGATCTATGAAGAAGCGCAGCGGCTTATTCGGCTTGTGAATGATATTGTGAATTTGTCAAAGCTGGATGAGGGCGGTGTTGCACCGCAGAAGCAGGCAGTTTCTGTAGAAGAGCTCGTAGAAGGTATTGTGCGCGCAATGGAACCGGCGGCACAAAAACGCGGCATCACACTGCATGTATCGGTACATTGGCAGACCATCTTTGGTGTGCGCGCAATTTTGGAAGAAATGATTCAGAACATGGTGGATAACGCCATCAAGTATAATAAAGAAAATGGCGAGGTTTTTGTGACGGTGGATCATGTCGACGATCAAACGCGTGTGATCGTACGTGACACCGGCATTGGCATTCCGCTTTCGGAGCAGGAGCGTGTGTTTGAACGGTTTTACCGGGTGGATAAATCACACTCCCGTGCAATCGGCGGAACCGGACTCGGCCTTTCGATCATCAAGCACGGTGCGCTGTTCCACGGGGGAAGCGTTTCGCTTTCGAGCGTTCCCGACCAGGGTACAACGATTACACTGCTGCTTCCGGATCAAGAATCATAAAAAAACACCGTATCCCAATTGAACCGCCCCAGATTGTGCAGACAGCACAAAAAGAGCCCCCTGTGCGGGAATATTAGGTTTTAGCAGGAGTGGCGCAGCGTCAGCGGCGCCACTCCTGTTTTGCTTTGGATACGCTCGTGATT
>CALXAM010000065.1 GCA_944386285.1 uncultured Clostridia bacterium
GCAGTGTATGGTGCATTGGATGCAGAAAACTTCCTGCACTTGTATAAGAGCGATCTGAGCGTTTCGGAAAATTCCCAGATGGAAATCACATTCAAAAAGACTTCGGATGATGCAGCAACCATGCAGCTCGGTGTAATCTTTGAAGACGATACCGATACGATTGTGAAACTCGATATTGCAGATTCTGCTGCAAAGAGTGATAGCTGGGTGACATCCACTGTTGATCTTTCCACATATGCAGGCAAACAGATCGCAGCGTTTGGTCTGGTATTTAACGGTGAATCCGCTGATTATCAGATGAATATTGGTCAGATGAAATATACCTCCGGTGAAGCGAAAAAACCGGATGCACCGACAGGTCTTACCATTGACAAAGCATACGGCAATACCAATGAAATGGTTGTTTCCTGGGATCTTGCAGATTACAGCGAAGTCAAACAGTACAATGTCTATGCTATCATCAATGGCGAAGAAATGTACATGGGCGGTATCTATGACGATATCTACTATATCAAAGACCTCTATGACGCAGAAGGTGAAGTCACAATTAAAGTGAAAGCAGTTGGCGCTGACGGCACAGAGAGCGATGCTGCAGAAGTTGTTTATGATTATACAAAAGCAGCAAGCAACATCAATGTGGACAACAGCGAAGACGGCAAACTGACAGTTACATGGGATGGCGGCGAAGCTGACATCACAGTGACAACTTCTTATGAGACAGAAGCACGCACATGGACAGCTTCCGGCAATGGCAGTGCAGTTGTGACAGTTCCGACTGGTGCAGATGCAAACGGTGCAGAATACACCATGACCATTGAAACAGCCGCAGGAGGATTCTCGACATATGACGGAACACTGCCGGATACGTACTGCGCACCGTATGACGGAAAACTTTGGACAGACGGTCGGTTTATTCAGCCAAGCACAAGTGAATGGCACGAACTTCATTATCAGGTTGTCACCAACGGCGAACGTGGTGAGGAAGATTCGTATACCCGCGGTGTTGCATCCCATAACGAACTCAATAATGACTGGTCAATGTTCCAGCCGATTCCGGATAGTGCAGACGGCGTATATGTATGGCTTGTAGACTACAACGGAAACGTTTCCGAAGAAGTTTATGTCAAAGGTAAAATGTCCGTTACTGTTGATACAGATGCAACAGTATTCCAAGCAGGCGGCGAACCGGCACAGTTTACAGCGACGGTGAAAAACTATAACACCGACGACAGTGTTACATGGTCTGTCAAAGGCAATACTTCACCGAATACTGTTATTTCGGATGATGGCTTGCTGACAATTGCAGAAGATGAAACAGCAAAATCGCTGACTGTATCGGCAGCTTCTGTAGAAGATGTTCGCTTTATGGGCAGCAAAACAATCACCATTAGCCCGGCAATGATTCTGAATCCGGAAAAAGGCGATGTATATAAAGGCGAAACACTTCAGGTTGTCGCTGAAAAACTCGGCGTTGATATGGGCGCAGAACACTTTGATTGGAGTATTACTTCTACAGTGGCAGAGGGAACTTCAATCGACGCGAACGGCTTGCTAACAGTGGCTGGCGACGAAACAGCATATCAGATTACCGTAAAAGCACAGAGCAAAACAACTGAAACACTGACACTCACAGCAACATACACTGTGAAAAACGCAGTATCTGTTGAAAAAGAAGAAGCAGGTCCGGTATTCACTGCTACAGATGCAAACTATGTTGCATCTTATAAAGGAGAAGCAGCGGACGCAGAAGACTTTATTTGGAGTGTTGAGAGCGCAGACGAAGCAGTTAAAGAACTTGCAGAAGGCACCACGATTGAAAATGGTGTGTTAACTGTTGCACAGGCCGAGCGTGCAACAGCTGTAAAAGTAACCGTTGTCCGCAAAGCAAACGAAGCACAGACTGCATCAGTTACAACAACCGTGAAAGAAACACTGATTGGTGATGTTTCACAGGGTGCAACAGTACTGGGCGTTTCTAACGATGCAGATGTTTCGGCAATGTTCGATGGCGATGAAGATACAGGCTATAATGCAGGATGGAGCGGTGGAAAATCCGGCTGGATTGCATTTGATCTTGGTGATACCTATACGATCAATCGTTGGAAATTTGTAAACACCGGTTCAGGTGATAACGCAAACAAAAAATTCGCACTTGAAGTTTTGAAAGACGAAAATGCAACGCCAGAACAGCTTGCAGATAAAGAATATCTTGCAGATAACACAAACTGGACAGAAGTAGAATTTATTGATAACAGCAGTGATTTGAAACAGTCTGTCAATCGTCCGTTGGCAGAGTTGATTACCGGCCGTTATTTCCGACTGCGTGTAGATGAGGGCTTTAAACTGTGGGGCTATTATGATTCATGGGGCGGAAATGAGATCGAGCTGTTTGAAGGCGATGAGTTAATTGAAGTAACTGTTTCGGGTGTTACTGTATCTGAACCGGAAGAGGCATATTATGGAAGAACGTCACAATTTACTGCAGAAGTTACCACCAGCAATGGTGTGGAAAAAGCAGTAACTTGGAGCGTTTCCGGCAATACATCCACAGAAACAACAATTGATGAAAATGGTGTGCTCAATGTTGCAGCTGACGAAACAGCAACAGAGTTAACCGTTACCGCAACATCTGTACGTGATCCAGAGAAATCTGAATCTGTTACAGTAAGTGTTAAGAAATATGTTGGACCGCTCCAGCTCACCTTTGTTGAGGCTTCTGCAGATGGTTCCTATTCTGAGCACAAATCTATGATTGCCGATGGTGATAAGAGCACAAAATGGTGTGCAATGGATGCAACTGGTTGGGCGGTCGTTCGTACCAATACACCAGTTACAATTAACAAATGGGGCGTTGTTCTTGGTGAATACGGTGACGATATTCCGGATAACGCAGCAAAATTCGCACTTGAAGTGCTGAAAGATCCGAATGCGACAGCTGAACAGCTTGCAGATAAATCGTATCTTGCAGACAATAACAACTGGGTTGAAGTTGAATTTGTTGACAACTCGAACGCTGATAAGGTTCCGTCTTATAATGAACCGAACCGCGGCGAGTATTACAGCACTCTTGCAGAAGCTGTTACAGGTCAGTATTTCCGTCTGCGTATCGACGATAACTGTGTAGCAGACAGCAACCGTGCAATCCGCGTTCATGAACTTTATCTGTATGAACAGCAGATCGAAGTGAACAAGGACGATTTACAGTCAGCATATGATTCATACAAAACCCTTGTAGAAGATGAGTATACCTCTGATACATGGGCAGCATTCAAAGCAGCGCTTGACAATGCAGCAGCAGTTCTTGCGGATGAATCGGCAGAACAGGAAGCAGTGGATACCGCGAAAGCAGAGCTTGAGCGTACCGCAGCAGCACTTGTAAAACGCGGAAACAAATATGATCTGGAAGCATTGGTCCAGTATGTGAAAGATGCACAGCAGGAAGAAAGCTATCAGTACCTGATTCCGGCAGTGAAAGTACCGCTGGAAGCCGCGCTTGCAAAAGCAGAAGAAGTGATGGCAGATGTGGATGCAACTCAGGAAACCATTGATAATGCGTTCAATGAACTGAACAAATGGAGAGATTATCTGGAATTCACAGGCAATAAGGAAGAGCTTCAGGCACTGTATGATCTTGCAGCAGCACTCGAACTCGATGCTTATACAGATAAGACAGCAGAGGCAGTGAAAGCGGCAATGGAAGCAGCAAAAGCAGTTCTTGATAACGAGAATGCATTGCAGGCAGATATTGATGAAGCATACAACGCACTGAATGACGCAGTTACTGGCTTGAAACAGAAAGTTGACAAAGAAGCACTGGGTGAACTGATCGAGAAAGCAGAAGCAATTGATCTCTCGAAATATTTAGAGAGCAGCAAAACCGATTTTGCAGCAGCGCTTGACAATGCAAAAGCAGTATATGAGAACGAAGAAGCAACGGCAAAAGAAGTGTATGATGCATACAACCGTTTGCAGAAAGCGATCTTTGATCTGCGCTTGATCCCGGACAAATCGCTTCTTGAGGATCTTTTGAACAAAGCAAGTGAAGTGGATGAGACACTGTATACAGCAGAAAGTTATGGCGTATTAAAAGCAGCAATGAGCAATGCGCTGGCTGTCTTTGATGATGCAGAAGCAACAGAAGCAGACGTGAAAGCAGCAGAAGTCTCACTTACAGAGGCGTTGGACGGACTGGTTCTGACGGATGCAGGAACAGAGACACCGGAGAACCCGACAGAACCAGAGAATCCGAACACAGACGATTCGATTCCGTACGCACTCCCGCTGGCACTTATCCTTGTAGCTGGTGCAGTCTTTGTACCCCGGAAACGTGTCATGAGATAATCATTTTTTCTATCCTTGTTTCCTTTTGAACACAAAAATAAAATCGACAGGCAAAATGCCTGTCGATTTTATTTTATAAACATGAATGTTATGAATTAGCTGAGCGTGAAGAGGCAAATCCGAGAAAAACGGAAAGAACACCGATGATACAAAGGAAAAGCCACAAAATAATACTGCTACTCCATCCAAATAAATCGGCCAAGAAACCAGAGAGAATACCGGAACAGCCAGCGCCTAAATATGCGCTGAAATTGAACATTCCTGCGACAGTAGAGGCACGTCCATAAGAAGATAGACGTAAAGGAATAAAGGTGAGAAGAAGTGTGTTGATTCCGCATAAAAGTGCAGAAATGATTCCGAAAAAGAGGACATCCAGCCATAAAAAACGCCCCATCAAAAGAAAGAAAAGAACGCATGTAACAGCCGTAATGAAAAAAAGAAGCATGCCAGGGGTCTTTTCATGACCGATATAGCGATTCATCAATTTTCCGGATAGCAAGACGCCGATAAAACTGAAAATTGGAATGGTTGCGGATACGACGGAAATCAATGAGGTGGGTGCATCATACATTGAAGTCAGCATTGTCGGTTCCCATAATGTGATACCATCTTTAATGATGCCCTGTGCAATTGCTGCGACACAAAACCAGAGTAGTTTTTCTCGACAGATCAATTGCCACAGGGAAATGGACGTTGCGGTTTGTTGTGACGGCATGGATGGATTAGATGTTTGGGAAGAATAGTCACAAAAACCTACGGAAGTGGGGTTATCGTTCATACGGAACGCAAACCATATGGTAAATAATGTTGTCAGAATTCCCGGAAGAAAGAAAGCGGCTTGCCATCTGGTCAACGATACGAGAAATCCAAGCCCGGCCCAAGAAACAAGATAACCGGCCAAAGAGGAAAATGAAATAATAATTGCAGGTGTGTTCCGCTCGTTAGAAGGATACCAACATGCAATCGCACGAATAATCGGTCCCCACAGTGTCGAAAGAAATAGTCCGTTTACAAGCCAAACAATAAAAATCACAAAATAATTTGGGAAAAATCCGATTAACAGATTACATAGTGAAGTTCCGGTTAAACCAAGAAGCAGAAAGCGTTTGATCGGGATTCGATCACCCATAAATCCATTTACCAAATGTCCGATCGCATAGCTCAAAAAGAAAGCGCTGCCGATCATTCCTGCTGCGGAAGTACTCCATTCAAATTGTGCAGTCATTGTGGGGAGTGCGATTGAAAGATTGGTACGGCAAAGATATGAAAGCGCATATGCAATCCAGCAAAGCCATAAGATGCGATTTTGCCAGGCAGAAAGCATTTGATTGGATGATTTTTTCATAAGATCCCTCCAAAACAAAAATAAAACAACAAAAAACAACATTTTTAAAACTGAAATGGATTATATACCTCTGAATAAAAAAAGTCAAGTGGTGTTTTGATTGATTTTATTTGTTTTTGTGTTGATTTTTTTGAGAATGATGATTATACTGGTGAAGAGAAGAATTGCGCTATGGAGGAAAAAACATGCTGGCTCAAGAACGTCATTGGATTATTATGGAGAAATTGCGTCGGGAACAAGTGGTGAAAGTAGGCGACTTGGCGCAGCAGCTTACAGTATCTGCAGAAACAATTCGAAGAGATTTGGATGTTTTGGAACAGCAGGGATGCCTGAAAAAGGTGCATGGCGGTGCAGTATTAGAACAGGTGAAGACATATGAACCGAAATTCGAGGAACGAACACAGCTGTTTTCTGAAAATAAAAAGGAGTTAGCACAGCTTGTATGCAAATTAGTCGTAGAAGGGGATTCGATTGCGCTGGATGCAGGAACAACGAGCCTTGAGATTGCACGTGTATTGAAGTCCCAGTATACTTCATTGACGATCGTAACCAATTCGATTCCTGTTGTATGTGAATTGATGGATAAGCCGCAATTTTCAGTGATTTTAGCGGGTGGCGCTGTGTATGGAGAAGAAAAAGCGATTGTTGGTGGAGCCTGCATGGAGCAGATTCGACAATATCGCGTGAATCACTATTTTTTGACACCAAGTGGAATTTCGCTTCACTCGGGGGTAACGTCTTATGATTTGAGAGAAGCAGAAATTCAGCGTACGTTTGCAGAGGTTTCCAATCATGTGGTTGTATTTTGTCAAAGCGGTGCGTTTGACAGTGCCTCTTTGGTGAAAGTGTGTGACTTGATTCGGGTAGAGGAGATTGTAACAGATTCAGAATTGCCGCAAGAAACGCGAGAGCGATATGAATCGGCGGGAATTACAGTGCTGACGCCTTAAATATTAACGCTAAAATAAAAAAGAACCCTTATACGGTTAACGTATAAGGGTTCTTTTGATATCTGTTAGTTGTGCGCGTTATCACGCTGACGAATTTCATTTCGTTTGATTTTTCCGCTGATTGTTTTTGGAAGTTCCGGAACAAATTCGATGATACGCGGGTATTTATAAGGTGCAGTGACATGCTTGACATAATTCTGCAATTCTTTTTTCAGCTCATCTGACGGCTGATATTGACTGGTCAAAACAATGGTTGCTTTGACAACTTGGCCACGGATTGGATCTGGTGCACCGGTAACTGCAACTTCCAATACAGCAGGATGCTCCATCAGAACACTTTCTACTTCAAACGGCCCGATACGGTAACCCGAAGCTTTGATGACATCATCTGTACGTCCGACATACCAGAAATATCCGTCCTCATCACAATATGCGGTGTCACCTGTATGATATACGCCGTATTCCCAAACAGCAGCAGTACGTTCTTCGTCAAGATAGTATCCTTTGAATAAGCCATTGGGCGCGCCATCCTTTGGCGGAATGACAACAATTTCACCTACAGTACCAGTAGGAACAGGATTACCATCTTCGTCTACGATCTGAACATTGTAAAGCGGTGTCGGTTTGCCCATTGCACCTGGTTTCGGTGTAGTGCCACGCAGGTTTGCGATTAAAAGCGCTGTTTCTGTTTGACCAAAACCTTCCATAAGGTTTAATCCGGTTACTTCTTTAAAACGATTGAAAACTTCTTCGTTTAATGCTTCACCGGCAGTTGTAACATATTGCAGAGAAGCAAGGCTCTCAGAATCCATTCCTTCTTTGATCAGGAAACGGAAAACGGTCGGCGGTGCACAGAATGTAGTCAGTTTATATTTTTTGATCATCATTAACAAATCATGCGGAACAAATTTGTCAAAGTCATAAACGAAAATGCCGGCGCCTAAGAACCATTGGCCATACAGTTTTCCCCATGCGGCTTTTCCCCAGCCGGTTTCTGCCAAAGAAAGATGAAGCCCGTCCGGAACAACATTGTGCCAGTTATGTGCGGTGGTAATATGATAAATTGCATAGTAATGTGAGTGCATTACCATTTTGGGGTTGCCTGTCGTACCGGAAGTGAAGTACAAAAGCATATCGTCGGTTACATGTGTTTCTACACGTTCAAATACAGAAGAATAGCTTTCGTATTCTGTATCAAAACAGGTCCAGCCTTCGCGTTCGCCGCGGACTAAGATTTTAACCGGTAATTTACGGTTTAAATAACGTTCTGCTTCTTCGATGTGATCACTGATCTCACAGGTCGCTGTGCAGACAATGCCCTTAATATCTGCTGCCTGAATACGGTAAATAACGTCTTTTGTTGTGAGAAGGTTGGTTGCTGGAATGGTAACCGCGCCAAGCTTGTGAAGCGCCAAAATTGTAAACCAGAATTCGTAGTGACGCTTTAATACGAGCATTACTTTATCGCCTTTTTGAATGCCCTTTGCCCGAAGCATGTTTGCAACACGGTTTGACTCTGCGGAAATATCAGCAAAGCTGAAAATTCGCTCAGCACCATGCTCGTCGGTCCATACCATTGCACGCCGGTTTGGTTCCAGCTCAGCAATTCGATCGACCACGTCATAAGCGAAGTTGAAAGAATCCGGGCAGTGAATGTCAAAACGGTTTAATACACCGTCAGCATCATAGCCCTCCGTTACATACTTTTGATAAAGGGTGGTTGCGGTTTCCATACTCGTCCTCCATTCTTTGAGGGAAATTTATTGATTAAAAAAATGCAATATAATTCATTATAGGAGAAAAAATGGGGTACGTCAAGTGAATCTGCGGTAAATCAAGAAAAACAGACAAGTTGTTTTGAAAAAGTACAGGAAGAAGAATCATCTTGCAGAAAATATTCAGAAAAGAGAAAAAGCATCCAATTTTCATTGGATGCTTCTTGATACCGTTATTATTCTTTTGATTGTTGTTTTGCAGCGATATCAGCCATTGCGTCCTTGCGGGAGAGGTTGATGCGTCCCTGTGCATCGATCTCTGTCACTTTGACAAAGATTGTATCGCCAACATTCACAACGTCTTCCACTTTGTTGACGCGGTGCTCAGCCAGTTTTGAGATGTGGACAAGACCTTCTTTGCCCGGTGCGATTTCAACAAATGCACCGAATGCCATCAAGCGGGTAACTTGTCCTTTGTAAATCGCACCGACTTCTGGGTCGTTTGCGATAGAATCGACAATCGAAAGCGCACGTTTGACATTTGCCATATCAACGCCCATGATGACGCAGCTGCCGTCATCATCGATATCAATGGTAACGTCACAGTCTGCACAGATTTTCTGAATGACCTTGCCGCCGGTACCGATGACTTCGCGGATTTTATCTGGTTTGACATAGGTCTGGACAACTTTCGGTGCATAGACGGAAACTTCCTCACGCGGCTGTGCAATTGCTTTTGCCATGATCTCGTCAAGGATATACAGTCTTGCTTTTCTTGTTTTCTCAAATGCTTCGGCAATGACTTCCATAGAGAGGCCATCCACTTTGATATCCACCTGAATTGCAGTAATACCGTTGTGTGTGCCGCCAACTTTAAAGTCCATATCGCCGTAGAAATCCTCAAGGCCCTGAATATCGACCATGGTCTGGAACGAGCCATCCTCTTTGGTGATTAAGCCGCAGGAGATGCCGGCAACCGGTGTGCGGATCGGAACACCTGCATCCATAAGTGCAAGGGTAGAAGCACAAATAGAACCCTGCGAGGTAGAACCGTTAGAGGAAAGAACCTCGGAAACAGAACGGATTGCATACGGGAATACTTCAACGCTCGGCAGAACCGGAACAAGTGCTCTTTCTGCGAGTGCACCGTGACCAATTTCACGACGGCCGGGACCGCGGCTCGGTTTGGTTTCGCCGACCGAGTAAGACGGGAAGTTATACTGATGCATGTAGCGTTTTTCTGTGTTTTCATCGATACTGTCGAGCATCTGTGCATCACGGATCGGACCTAAGGTGACAACATTCAATACCTGTGTCTGACCACGGGTGAACAGACCGGAACCGTGAACGCGCGGCAATACACCTGCTTCAGCAGCGAGCGGACGAATTTCGTTCATGCCGCGTCCGTCAACACGTTTGCCGGTGAACAGCCATTCACGAACGATGTGCTTTTGCAGCTTGTACATGACTTCACCGAGTGTCGGCATGTATTCTTCAAACTGCTCGCCAAGTGTTTCTTCGATTTCGTCAACGATCGGTTTTAAGCGTGCTTCACGAACGTTTTTATCATCAGTATCGAGTGCATATTTTACTTTTTCAGTTGCGAGATCTGCAACTGCCTGATAAAACTCCGGATTTACGCCGACTTTTTGGAATTCAATTTTCGGTTTGCCGATTTCATCCTGCACGTGTTTAATGAATGCGACCATTTTTTTGATCTCTTCATGTGCGACACGAATTGCTTCAAGCATTTTATCATCCGGTACTTCATTTGCACCAGCTTCGATCATGACGACTTTTTCTGCCGAAGCAGCAACAGTTAAGTCCAGATCAGAAACAGCGCGTTGTTCCTGATTCGGATTCAAAACGATTTCGCCGTCAACCAAACCGACGTTGACGCCGGCGATCGGGCCGTTGAACGGAACGTCTGAAATCGATACTGCAATCGAAGCTGCAATCAGTGCAGTGATCTCCGGTGCATTGTCGATGTCAGAAGCCAAAACAGTGGTAACGATGGAAACATCGTTGCGCAGTCCTTCCGGGAAGAGCGGACGCATTGGACGGTCGATCATACGGGAAGTTAAGATTGCGTTTTCGGTTGGACGGCCTTCACGTTTTAAGAATGAACCAGGGATTTTTCCAACAGAATAAAGTTTTTCCTCATAGTCAACAGAGAGCGGGAAAAAATCGACACCGTCACGCGGTTTTGCACTCATTGTGACGTTGCCCATTACAACCGTTTCACCGTAAGTTACCCAGCAAGAGCCATTTGCAAGCGCGCAGGTCTTTCCGGTTTCCACTTTGAGCGGCCGGCCGGCAAACGTTGTTTCAAAAACGCGATGGTTTTCAAACATGGGGATTCCTCCTTATTATAAAATATAAAAAATAGGGTGCGGCCGACACAGGATTAGCACAAAACCCTGTGGTTAAACAGTGGATTAACCACACGGTTTAATGCTAAATCTCTGCTTTTTGACCGCATAAATATCTTTTAAGGCAGGCGGCATAAGCCACCTGCCTTAAAGCAGACGAGATTATTTACGGATGCCCAGTTTTGCAATGACTGCACGGTATCTTTCAATGTCAACCTTTTTGAGGTAGTTTAAAAGATTGCGGCGGTGACCAACCATTTTTAACAGACCGCGGCGGGAATGATGGTCTTTTGCGTGAACCTTCAAGTGCTCGGTCAGTTCATTGATTCTTGTTGTCAGAATTGCGATCTGGACTTCCGGCGAACCGGTGTCTTTGTCATGAAGACGATTGTTTTCAATGACAGCGGTTTTTTCTTCTTTTCTCAGCATAATACTTTCACCTCTTTAAAATGTTGCGGCGTCATAGCAAAGGGTGGGCAAAATTCCCCATTGGGGCTTAATCCCAAAGCCATGGCACGGCACTATGACAGTATATCATACGGTAAAAACGTTGTAAAGAGGAATTTTACGAATTTATAGAAAGTTTTCATTCACCGCTGCATGTTTGTGATTGTTTCCATTTGGTTTACAAAAAAACGAACAGATAGTCTTTACAAGAAACGTCTGCTCATGTAAAATATATGGTAAGAAGAATTCGGCATGTATCATCCGTATTTATTTTTTAATTTATGATGCCAAGAAAGCGAGCGTGTTTTTATATGGAAATCAAGTATAAGCGTATTCTTTTAAAACTGTCCGGTGAGGCGCTTGCCGGTGAGAAAGGATTCGGACTTGACTATACGGTAATGCGTAATGTTTGCAAAAGCATTCGTGATTGTGCAGCACTTGGTGTGCAGATCGGTATTGTCGTGGGCGGCGGAAACTTTTGGCGTGGTCGTTCAAGCGGCGCAATGGATCGGACCCGTGCAGATCATATCGGTATGTTAGCAACCACAATGAATGCGTTAGCAGTTGCAGACGTGCTTGAAGAATTTGGTGTAACTGTTCGTGTACAGACTGCGATTGCAATGCAGCAGTTTGCAGAACCGTATATTCGTAACCGTGCGGTTCGTCATTTGGAAAAAGGTCGTGTCGTTATTTTCGGATGCGGAACAGGAAACCCGTTCTTCTCAACAGACACAGCAGCTTCCTTACGTGCAGCTGAAATTGATGCAGATATCATTTTTAAAGCAACAATGGTGGATGGTGTATACGACAAAGATCCGAATAAGTTTGCAGATGCAAAGAAATATGACCATCTGACAGTTGGTGAAGTAATCGGAAAGAATTTAAAAGTAATGGATTCGACAGCGGCTTCCATGTGCCGTGATAACCATATTCCGCTTCTTGTCTTTAATTTGAACCGTCCGGAAAATATTGTGGATGCAGTTTGCGGAAAACCGGTGGGCACACTGGTAGAGGGATAACCTTTCTGAATTCTTATAGAACAAAAACATTATCGGAGGATATAATAATGGATGCGATTCAAGAAAGACTTTCAAAAACAGAAGAAAAAATGAAAAAATCAATTGCAGCGCTTGACAATGAATATAAAGCGATTCGTGCAGGTCGTGCAACACCGGCAATTCTTGACAAGTTGTCTGTGGAATATTATGGTGCACCGACGCGTATTGATCAAATGGCGGTCATCAGTGTTCCGGAAGCACGGTTGATGGTTATTCAGCCATGGGACCCGACAACGCTGAATGCGATTCAAAAAGCAATTCTTGCTTCAGATCTTGGGTTAAATCCTGCCAATGACGGTAAAGTACTGCGTATTGCTTTTCCACCGCTTACGGAAGAGCGTCGTCGTGAAATCACAAAAGACGTTTCCAAATATGCAGAGGAATGTAAAGTTGCCATCCGTTCACTGCGGCGTGATGCAAACGAAAAGTTGAAAACGCTTAAGAAAAATTCCGAAATTACGGAAGATGAATTGAAAATCGGTGAGGAGAAAGTACAAAAACTGACCGATAAATATGTGAAGATCGTAGATGAGCACGCAAAAGAAAAAGAAAAAGAAATCATGGAAATCTGATTTTGCGCGGGAGAATCTTCTCCCGCTTTTTCATGAGATTTATTTTGCGGAGGATTTTTTTAAAAATGAAACAAGAACGGCTGTTGCCGCAGCATATTGGCTTGATTATGGACGGAAATGGACGATGGGCGAAAAAACGTGGACTTCCGCGTCAAGCCGGACATAAAGTCGGTGCCAGCACATTTCAAAAAATCGTACGTTATTGCAATAAAATAGGGATTCGCTATTTAACTGTTTACGCTTTTTCAACAGAGAACTGGAAGCGTCCGCCGGAAGAGGTTGAGGCAATCATGAATTTGCTGCGCAGCTTTTTAAAGGATGCGAAAAACCATCGGGCTGAAAATGTGAGAACCCGTTTTATTGGTGACCGGTCGGTGCTTGCACCTGATCTTCAAGAGCTGATGGCGGATTGTGAAAAGGAAAGCGCATCATTTACCGGACTTACATTGAATGTTGCCGTGAATTATGGTGGACGGGATGAAATTGTTCATGCTGCAAAGCAATTTGCAAAAGACGCTGTAGCAGGAAACGCTTCTCCGGATGCACTTGATGAAGCACTATTCTCTTCCTATCTTTATACAAAAGATCAACCGGACATTGATCTGATCATTCGTCCGAGCGGAGAGATGCGATTGTCGAATTTCCTGCTGTGGCAGGCGGCCTATGCGGAATATGTGTTTATGGATGTTTTATGGCCGGATTTCAATGAAAAATATCTCGAACAGGCACTTTCGGAATATGCAAACAGAAATCGCCGGTTTGGAGGAGTGTAACGCATGAAACAACGTTTATTGACCGCGGCCATTGGGATTCCGCTCTTTTTTGTCATTCTGTTTTTCTATGCAACCCCCGTGTTTAACTGCGCTTTGTCGCTGATTTTGGGAATCGGTGTTTATGAATTGCTGCAAACAGCGCAATATCATCGAAAAAAGCTGGTTACGGTTTCATGTGTGGCGTTCGGTGCGCTGCTGCCGCTGTTTGAATTGCCATTGCTGAAGCCATATCGCGTGATTTTATTATTTTTATTTGCAGCGGTGCTCATGGCGTCGCTCATACGGTGGCATGAGGAAATTCGTGCGGAGCAAATTGCACAGTTGTTTTTTGTTTCGGTCGTCTATCCGATTGCACTGACAACTTTAGTGTATATTCGTGACAGTGTTGATACGGCACACGGACTCTTTTACACGATTCTTGTGTTTTCCTGTGCATGGGCGTCGGATGCAGGTGCTTATTTTGCCGGACGCTTTTTCGGAAAACATAAAATGGCACCGAAAATTAGTCCGAATAAAACCGTTGAGGGATTGATTGGCGGAGTCATTACAAGCCTTTTATTTTCCGTTATCATTTCCGTTGTATTTTCAGCTGTGATGAACGCAAATGGTACACCGATGCAGATTCATTATTTGTCTTTGCTTGGTGCGACATTGCTTGGTACAATGGTTGGCGTATTCGGCGATCTTGTCGCATCTGTGATGAAACGACAAAATGGAATCAAGGATTACGGTACAATCATGCCGGGACATGGTGGAATTGTTGATCGATTTGATTCAGTGTTTTTTGTTGCTCCTGCAATTTTTGTATGGCTGCAATTTTTTGTAATCTAAATGAGAAGAAAACTTCCCGTTTTGTTTGCGGGAAGTTTTTGTCTATCGTTTGATTGTTTTCGATATCAGGAAGAAAGTGTGAGAAAATAAAATGAAACAAATTTGTATATTGGGTTCTACCGGCTCGATTGGCACACAGGCAATCGAGGTTTGCCGCCATCAGGGATTTCGTGTCTGTGGGTTAGCGGCGCATCGAAATGCCCAACTGTTGGCAGCGCAGGCAAAAGAATTAAAACCCGATATGGTTTGTATTTTTGACGATTCACAGTATGCACGGCTCAAAGAACTGCTCGACGGTGAAGCGATCGAAATTGTGACGGGAATGGACGGTCTTTGTGCATTGGCCTCTATGGAGCAGAGCGACATTGTTTTAAATTCCGTTGTGGGTATGGTTGGATTGGAGCCGACATTGGCAGCGATTCGCGCGAAAAAGACGATTGCACTGGCAAATAAAGAAACGCTCGTCACAGGCGGACAGCTTGTGATCAGTGAAGCAAAAAAATACGGCGTCAAAATTCTGCCGGTAGACAGTGAGCATTCGGCGATTTTTCAGTCGCTTCAGGGAAATGAACAAAACCGCGTGAATAAAGTGATTTTGACTGCATCCGGCGGTCCGTTTTACGGAAAAACGACAGAGGAACTTGCAAATGTGACGGTACAGCAGGCGCTTCATCATCCAAATTGGTCGATGGGTGCAAAAATCACCATTGATTCGGCTACACTGATGAATAAGGGACTTGAGCTGATTGAGGCGTGCTGGTTGTTCTCGCTTCCGCCTGAACAAGTGGAGATCGTGGTACATCGGGAGAGTGTGATTCATTCACTTGTGGAATATGAGGATCACGCGGTGATGGCACAGCTTGGCGTGCCCGATATGAAAGTCCCGATTCAGTATGCGCTGACTTATCCTGAACGAAAAGACTGCGAAACTGCGCCGCTTTCATTGACAAAATATGGCACGCTTACGTTTTCTGAGCCGGATGAAGACACATTTGTGTGCTTAAAAGCGTGCAAAGAGGCAATTCGCCGCGGCGGGTTATATCCGACGATTGTAAACGGCGCGAATGAACAGGCGGTAGCACTCTTTTTGGAAGGAAAAATTCGTTTTCTTGATATCGGCCGGTTGGTTATGGATTCGCTTTCTTTAAAATATGATATGGAGAGCTTTGATCTTTCCGATATTCAGGCAGCGGATCTGCTTGCAAGAGAATTTGTACGGCTTCAGGTTTAATTTGATTAGAACAAAGGAGGCAGTTTTCATTGCTAGCGATTATTTATACCATTTTGATTTTTGGTGTTCTCGTTTTTGTGCATGAATTGGGCCATTTTTTGGCGGCAAGACTTTCGGGTGTTACAGTAATTGAGTTTGCAATCGGTATGGGACCGGCGATTTTTAAAAAGCAGGGAAAAAAGACGCTCTATTCACTTCGTTTGCTTCCAATCGGCGGATATTGCTCGATGGAAGGGGAAACCGAAGAATCGGATGCACCGGGTGCTTTTAAAAAAGCGAGCAAACCGCGCCGTGCCATCATTTTAGCAGCCGGTGTGACAATGAACTTTTTGGTCGGCTTTTTGCTGATGCTCACAACGTTCATCGGAACGGAAGTATATTCTACTAAAACGATTGCGGAATTTAATGAGGCAGACGCACTGTCGAGTCAAACGGGACTCATGGTGAACGATACCATTCAAAAGGTGAACAGCACAACCATTTTTACTGCCAATGATATTGTGTTTGCATTGCTGCGTGATGATGATGGCATTGTGGAAATGGATGTACTGCGTGACGGAAAAACCGTGCATCTGTCCGGCGTGGAGTTCCATGTGGAAGGAGAAGGCGAAAACCGTACACTCGACCTCGATTTTAAAGTATACGGCGAAAAAGCAAGCTTTTTCGGTGCGTTTTCACAGGCAATGGGCAGTACGGTTTCACTGGTGCGCAACACGTGGATATCGCTTGGCGATATGGTAATGGGGCGTGTTGGCATTTCAGAGCTTTCGGGTCCTGTCGGTGTCGGTGAAGTCGTTTCACAGGCGGCACAGATCGGATGGCAGAGTGTGATTATGATTGCAGCCTTTTTGTCAATCAACTTAGGTATTTTTAATTTGCTGCCGATTCCCGCGCTCGACGGCGGTCATTTGCTGCTGCTGTTAATCGAAGCAATTCGCGGAAAACCGCTCAATCAAAAGCTCGAAGGCATTTTAACGGTCATTGGATTTGCATTCTTCATTTTATTGTTTATTGTCGTTACAATAAGCGATGTCATCAAGCTGTTCTGATTTTGAAAAGAAAGGATGAGAATGATGCGGGCAGTCAAACAAGTAAAGGTTGGACATCTCACATTGGGCGATGGAACGGTTCGGGTGCAGTCGATGCTCTCGGTTCCTGCACATGATATTGAAGGAAATATTCGTCAGGCAAAAGCGCTGGAAGCTGCGGGATGTGAAATCATTCGTGCTGCTGTACCGGATATGGAAGCTGTTTCGCTGATAAGAGCGCTGAAAGAAGAAATTTCGATCCCGCTGGTGGCGGATATTCATTTTGACTATCATCTGGCAATTGCGGCAGTAGAAGCTGGTGTTGACAAAATTCGCATCAATCCCGGAAATATCGGTGAGGACAGCCGTGTCAAAGCAGTAGCAGATGCTTGCAAAGCGCATGGGGTACCGATTCGCATCGGTGTGAATGCCGGTTCACTTGAACCGCATATTTTAGAAAAATACGGTGCGCCAACGGCCGATGCACTGGTGGAAAGTGCGCAGTATCACATCTCGCTGCTTGAACAGTATGACTTTGATCAGATTGTCGTATCGATTAAGTCGTCGAATGTGAAAACGATGATCGAATCATACCGAAAGCTTGCTGATGTTTGCAATTATCCATTGCATTTGGGTGTAACGGAAGCGGGTACGACGCGCATGGGCATCATCAAAAATGCAATCGGCATCGGCAGTCTGCTCACAGACGGGATCGGCGATACCATTCGCGTGTCGTTGACTGCCGATCCGGTCGAAGAAATCAGAGCAGGTTATGACATCTTAAAAGCAGCAGGTGTGCGCAGCCGCGGCGTAGAAGTGATTTCGTGCCCGACCTGCGGACGGACGCAGATTGATTTGATTTCGCTTGCGAAACAGGTGGAAGAAGCACTGGCGGATTGTCAAAAGCCTATTCGCGTTGCGGTAATGGGATGTGTCGTCAACGGACCGGGAGAGGCACGGGAAGCGGATATCGGCATTGCCGGCGGAAAAGGGTGCGCCATGCTCTTTAAAAAAGGCGAGATTTTACGTAAGGTAGAAGAAAGTGAAATTGTTTCCGCACTGCTTGCGGAGATTGAACGAATGGAATAAAGGACAGAGCGATTTTGGAAAAACAGGTCATATCGGTTTTTGGAACTTACTTAAAAAAAGAATACGATTCTGCACTGCTGAATGCACAGCTGTTGGAGTTAGATGTGGGAAAAGAATCCCGCGATTTGGTGGTAATGATCCGTCCGCAGACGTTACTTTCAAAGCAGATGATCTTTTTAGCCGAGCAGGAATTGGCAGAAGCACTTTCATTAAAGCAGTGCCGGATTAAAACAAAATATACGCCTGATCAATTCACGGAAGCATATTTTTCGGAGGTAGTCTGTGCATTAAAGCGTTCGGTTTCGCTCATTAACGGCTATTTTGACAGTGCAGGATGCACGTTTTCTGACAATATGCTGACGATCACACTGCGTCACGGCGGTGCAGAACTTTTGGAAAAATGCCATGTCCGCAGAGAAATTGCATCGTTTATTTTCGATGAATTTTCATTCCGGCCCGAGGTATCGTTTGACGGTGTGCTTGAAGCAGAGCAGGTGGAACTGCCGGCGAATACGGCGGTGCTGGATGATGACATTCCGTTTCCGATGGATGCACCGCCTGAAAGTGCATCACCTGCTTCTTATATGCCGCCGCCTCAGATGGAGCGGCCGCGTCCCGCACCAAAACGGGAAAAGCGCATGAAAATCAATTTTTCCAATCTGCCGATCTCGTGTAAGGATGCGAGTGTGCTGATTGGACGGAATATTGCGGAAGAACCGGTGCTGTTATCGACTGTCAATCAGGAAAGTGGCCGGGTGGTTGTTTGTGGTGAGATTTTTGCCGTGGATCAGCGGTATAACCGCGACAATACGAAGATCATCATGTCGGTGAGCTTTACGGACTACACCGGTTCGAATACGCTCAAAATTTTTGATGACGTCAAAAATGAAGAAAAATACGCGAAGCTCAAAAAAGGAACAGCAATTTTGGTACGCGGCGAGGCGGCATATGATAAATACGACCGTGAAGTGGCGATTCGCCCGTTTGATATCATGCTGCTCGAAAAAGAACCGCGTATGGATCACGCCGAAGAAAAGCGCGTTGAACTGCATTTACATACCATCATGTCCGCGATGGATGCGACCACCAAGGTGGATGAAGTGATCAATACGGCGTACCGCTGGGGACATAAAGCAGTTGCGATTACCGATCACGGCGTTGTGCAGGCATTCCCTGATGCGATGAATGCGGTCGATGCCATCCGCAAAGACGGCGGCGAGTTCAAAGTAATCTATGGCGTGGAAGCGTATTTTGTAAATGATGCAGTCGAAATCGTCAAAGGCGAGCAGGATGCACCGCTTGACGGCGAGTTTATCGTGTTTGACACCGAGACGACAGGACTGAGCGCCGCAACGGAGCGCATGACGGAAATTGGCGCGGTGCTTATCAAAAACGGCGAAGTCGTGGACACGTTCAACACATTTGTGAACCCGAAAAAGGCGATTCCACCGAAAATCACTGAATTAACCGGAATCACAAACGAAATGGTCAAGGATGCACCGGAGGAAGCAGAGGCGCTCGCATCATTTCTTGATTTCTGCGGCGACCGAATTTTGATTGCACACAATGCGCCGTTTGATATGGCGTTTGTGCAGGTAGCTGCCGCAAGAAGCGGAATTTCACGTACATTTACATCCATTGATACCGTGCCGCTCTGCCGCAATCTCTTGCCGGAGTTAAAAAAGCACAAGCTGAACCTCGTGGCGGAACATTTAAATCTCGGTGATTTTAACCATCACCGTGCATCAGACGATGCAAATATGCTGGCGGCAATCTTTTTAAAGCTGTGTGAAAAATTGCGTGATGAACGCGGGGTTACGACCATTCAGCAGATCAATACCGCGTGCGCCGGCGTCGATGTGAAAAAAGCGCAGAGTTATCATCAGATTCTGCTCGTGAAAAATGCGCAGGGACTTAAAAATTTGTATAAGCTTGTGTCGTTTGCGCACTTAGACTATTACTATAAACGGCCGCGGATTCCAAAAAGTGAGCTGATGAAGCATCGCGAAGGACTGCTTGTAGGCAGCGCATGCGAGGCAGGCGAGCTGTACCGTGCGATTTCGGCAGGAAAGCCGTGGGCGGAGCTTTGCTCGATTGCAAAATTTTATGATTACTTAGAAATTCAGCCGACGAAGAATAACTTCTTCATGATCCGAAACGGTATGGTCGAGAGTGAAGAACAGCTTAAAGAATATAACCGTACCATTATCAATCTCGGCGAAAAACTGGGAATTCCCGTTGTAGCGACCTGTGACGTTCATTTTTTAAACGAGAAAGATGCAATCTTCCGTGAGATTCTTTTAACCGGTATGAAATTTTCCGATGCGGCAGAACAGCCGCCGCTTTTCTTTCGGACAACGGACGAAATGCTTGCAGAGTTTTCCTATCTCGGAGAGGAAAAAGCGCGGGAAGTGGTTATCACAAACCCGAACAAAATCGCGGATCTCATTGATCCGGAAGTGCGGCCGATTCCACGCGGGACGTTCACGCCGAACATCCCCGGTTCTGACGAGGATATCGCACGGATTACATGGAATCGTGTTCACGAAATTTACGGCGATCCCGCGCCGGAACTCGTTGAAAAACGACTGACCAGAGAGCTCGAATCCATCATCAAGCATGGATTTGCCGTGCTTTATATGATTGCGCAGAAGCTTGTGGCAAACTCAGAAGAAAACGGCTACCATGTCGGTTCGCGTGGATCGGTCGGCTCGTCGTTCGTGGCGATCATGGCGGGCATTTCGGAGGTGAATCCGCTGCCGCCGCACTACGTCTGCCCCAAATGCAAGCACAGTGAATTTATCACAGATGGTTCGGTCGGTTCAGGCTTTGACTTACCCCCGAAAGACTGTCCGAACTGCGGTACAAACATGAACCGCGACGGACATGACATTCCGTTTGAAACATTCTTAGGCTTCGACGGCGATAAGGCGCCGGATATCGACTTAAACTTCTCGGGTGAATATCAGTCACGCGCACACCGCTATACCGAGGAATTGTTCGGTAAGGACCATGTGTTTAAAGCAGGTACCATTTCGACCGTTGCGGATAAAACGGCATATGGGTATGCAATGAAATATCTCGAAGAAACCGGAAAACATGTCCATCGTGCAGAGGAAAACCGTCTGGCAATCGGATGTGCGGGCGTTAAACGGACGACCGGTCAGCATCCGGGCGGCATGGTCGTTGTGCCGTCTGATTATGAGGTGTATGATTTTACACCGGTGCAGCATCCGGCAGATTCGAAGGAATCGGGCGTTATCACAACGCACTTCGACTTCCATTCGCTCCATGATACGATCTTAAAACTCGATGAGCTTGGACACGATGTGCCGACGCTCTATCGTCATTTGGAAGATTTGACAGGCATCATGATCGCAGACGTTCCTCCAATGGACGAAAAGGTCATCAGCCTATTTACATCGACCGAGGCGTTAGGCGTCACCCCCGAAGAAATTCACAGTGAAACCGGTACGCTTTCTCTGCCGGAGATGGGTACAAGTTTTGTGCGTCAGATGCTGATTGACGCACAGCCGAAGAAATTTTCCGACTTACTCCAGATTTCGGGTCTTTCCCACGGAACAGACGTGTGGCTCGGTAATGCGCAGGATTTGATTCGTGATAAAGTGTGCACGATTTCCGAAGTGATCGGTACGCGTGACAGTATCATGACGTATTTGCTTCACAAGGGACTCGAACCGAAAATGGCGTTTAAGATCATGGAGATCACGCGTAAAGGTAAGGCACCGAAGCTTTTAACCGAGGAACATTTTGCTGCCATGAAAGAACATGGCGTGCCGCAGTGGTATGTCGACAGCTGTATGAAAATCAAGTACATGTTCCCGAAAGCGCATGCGGCGGCATATGTCATCGCAGCGTGCAAGCTCGGTTGGTTTAAGGTGTATCATCCGCTGCCGTATTATGCATCGTTTTTCACGGTGCGCGGCGGTGACTTTGATGCGGAGAGTGCCGTACAGGGAAAAGAAGTCGTGCAGATGCGGCTCGAGGCATTGCGTTTAAAAGGGAATGACCGCACCGTGAAGGAAAACGATACCTATGTTACACTGCAGATTATCAATGAGATGCTCTGCCGCGGATATTCATTTTTGCCGGTCGAGCTGTATCGTTCACATGCGACCGATTATCTGATTGAGGACGGGAAAATCCGTCTGCCGTTTACTGCGTTAAAAGGTGTCGGTGAGGCAGCGGCAAGAGGACTCCAGGAAGCCGGCGCACAGGGACCGTATATCTCTGTCGATGAAATTCAGGAACGGTCAGGTGCTTCTAAATCTGTGATTGAAATGCTTGAGGAGGCCGGTGCATTAGAGGGACTTCCGAAAACAAGCCAGATGACGTTCTTTTGATTGACAGCAGCACTGTTTTGTGCTATCATGTTATCACGTTACTACGATAAAGCGGAGGCGACGATATGCCAAGATATAACTTAATTACGCCGGAAGGAACGCGCGATTATTTGTTTGAAGAAGCTGCGGCGATCCAAAAGACCGAGCAAACGATTCACCATTTGTTTGAATCACGCGGTTTTTCGCGTGTGATTACACCGGCAATCGAGTTTTTAGATGTATACAATGAAAACGGACACAGTATACCGGTTGAATATATGTATAAACTCACCGATTATAAAGGGAGACTCATGGTGATTCGTCCCGATTCTACCATGCCGATTGCACGGCTTTGTGCGACCAGATTGCGGGATGAGGCACTTCCGCTGCGGCTTTACTACAGCCAGTCGGTTTATGCACAGAATCGTGTGCTGGCAGGAAGACGCGATGAGGTCAAGCAAAGCGGTGTGGAACTCATTGGTGCAGCAGGTCTTCGTGCAGATCTTGAGATGGTGTCGCTTGCAGCAGATGTACTTCATGCATGCCATTTGAATTCATTCCGAATTGAGATCGGGCATATCGGCATTTTTAATGCGCTTGCGGATGCACTTTCGATTGATGAAGACGAGCGGGAACAAATCCGGCTTTATATTGAATCCAAAAATTATCCTGCACTTGATGATTATTTGACACAATATGGCGATTCTCATGAAGCGAAAGTGCTGCGTCAGCTGCCGCGTCTGTTTGGAACAGCGAATGTCTTTACCCAAGCACAGACGCTGCTTAAGGGGACACAAGCGGAAGAAACGCTTTCTTATTTAAAGAAACTGTATGAACAGCTGTGCCGAATGGACTGTGGTTCGATGGTGAGCGTTGATCTGGGTATCGTGAACCGAACAGACTACTATACCGGTATTGTGTTTAAAGGCTATATCGAAGGACATGGGGAAGAGGTGCTTTCCGGCGGACGGTATGATCGCTTAATTCAGCAAAACGGTGCGTATGTTCCGGCGATTGGATTCGCCGTCAACATTGACGCAGTAGCGCATGCGATCAATCAGAAAGAACCAATGGAACGCGCGCACGCCGATGTGCTGATTGTTGCAAAAGATGAAGAGGCAATTCCGCATGCGTTTGATTTGCTTGCTCGCTATAATGAATGGGGAAAAACGTCGGAGTTTTTCTGTGATGATGCAGAGAAAGCACGCGCGTATGCGACACTCCGTGGGATTCCAACGATTGTGTTTCTCAAAGAAGGTCAAAGCGAAGAAGTTCGTGCAGAGGAGGCGTCAAAATGAAACCGATTCGAATTGCGCTTACAAAGGGACGGCTTGAAAAAGATACAGTTGCATTATTTGAAACGATGGGATTTGACTGCACCGCGCTGCACAACAAAGGACGGCGGCTGATTCTGCCGATTCCCGATGCAAATATCGAGGTGGTACTTGCAAAAGCCGCTGATGTCATTACGTATATTGAACATGGCGTCTGTGATGTGGGTGTTGTCGGAAAAGACACCATTATGGAATACGGTGGCTCGTTTTTTGAAGTTGCCGATTTGGGGTTCGGTGCTTGCCGGTTTGCACTGGCAGGAAAGAAGGGCGACGATTTTTATGCAGGATATGCCGAAAAAACGATTGCCACTAAATATCCGAATGTGACACGTCAGTTTTTCGAAAAGAAGAACATGGATGTGAATATTGTCAAAATTGAAGGCAGTGTGGAATTAGCGCCGCTGTTAGGTCTTGCAGATGCGATCGTCGACATTGTGGAAACCGGTTCGACACTGAAAGAAAACGGTCTTGCGGTGTTTGAAGAGGTTGCGCCGATTTCTGCACGTGTGATCGTCAACACTGTCAGCATGAAACTTCATCAGCAAACAATCGAAACGCTTATTTTTAAAATGGAGCAGGCACGTAAGGGGGAAACAAAACAATGATTTCCATGATCAATGTAAACGGAACAGACGAGGTTGCATTTTTGAATCGGCTTTCCGAACGAATCGGTTCAGTGAATGAAGAAGTCACTGCATCGGTGACACAGATTTTGCGAGAGATCAAAGCCCGTGGTGATGCGGCAGTCGCAGAATACACAAAGAAGTTTGACGGGCAGCTGCCGCCGTCGTTTGAAGTCAGCCGCGAGGAGATCAACGACGCGCTTACAGAGGCAGATCCGGCGTTTGTGGATGCAATGCTTAATGCAGTCGCAAACATCACGGAATTCCACAACCGGCAAAAACAGCAGAGTTTTATCGATGCAAAACCGAATGGTGTGCTCATGGGTCAGCGAATTCGCGGATTAAAACGTGTAGGATTGTACGTGCCGGGTGGCACGGCGGCATATCCGTCTTCGGTACTGATGAATGCAATTCCTGCAAAAATTGCGGGTGTTGAGGAAATTATCATGGTGACTCCGCCCCGGAAAGATGGCACAGCAAATCCGGATATTCTCGTCGCAGCAGCACTCTGCGGTGTGGATCGCGTCTTTTTGATGGGCGGCGCACAGGCGGTTGCGGCGCTTGCATATGGTACAGAGATGGTACCGAAAGTGGATAAAATCGTAGGCCCTGGCAATATTTTTGTGGCAACGGCGAAAAAACTGCTGTTCGGTGAAGTGGATATCGACATGATTGCCGGTCCGAGTGAGATTTTGATTTTGGCGGACGAAACGGCAGAGCCTTCGTATTTGGCGGCAGATCTCATGAGTCAGGCAGAACATGATAAGCTTGCGTCTTCCATTCTGATCACAACTTCGAAAGAAATTGCGCAAAAGACAAAAGAAGAGCTTGCGCGTCAGGTGCAGACGCTTTCCCGTCGCGAGATCATCGAAGAATCACTTCAGAAATTCGGTGCGATTTTCGTGTGTGAAACGGCGGATCAGGCAGTGGAGCTTGCAAATCGGTTAGCGCCTGAGCATTTGGAAGTCATGATGGCTGATCCAGTCTCTTATATCGGTAAGCTTGACAATGCAGGCAGTGTATTCCTCGGGAAATATTCACCTGAACCGCTCGGTGATTACTATGCAGGACCGAACCACGTGCTTCCGACCAGTGGTACCGCGCGCTTTTTCTCGCCGCTGTCAGTTGATGCGTTCATCAAAAAATCGAGTTATATCTATTATACAGAAGAGGCGCTGTTCCACGCGAAAGATGATATCATGCTGCTCGCCCAAAAAGAGGGGCTTACCGCACATGCCAATTCGATTCGTGTTCGTTTTTAAGTTTTACTGTTTCCCAATAAAAGAGGTGTGTTATGGCTTATTCCCTGAATAAAAAAATTAAAAATTTGACGCCGTATGCGCCGATTGTCGGACATTATGATATCCGGCTTGACGCAAATGAGTCGTTTCTTACCCTGCCCAAAGAGGTAAGAAAAAAAGCGATGGAAGAAGCGTTTTCTTCCGCGCTCAATCGTTATCCGGATCCGTATGCCACGGATTTAGTGCGTGCATTTGCAAAATACTATGCGGTGAAACCGGAATATGTAACGGCAGGCAACGGTTCGGATGAATTGATTTCGCTGATTGTCGGAGCCTTTTTTGAAGCAGGTGAGGAACTTGTTACAGTCGTACCTGACTTTTCGATGTATCAGTTTTATGCGGAAGTATTCGGCGTGAAAACAACGGCGTTTACAAAAGATGAATCTTTACGCATTGATGTTGACCGGCTGTGTGAATATCTGAAAAATTCTTCGGCACGCGGTGTTATGTTTTCCAATCCATGTAATCCGACATCGATTTGCTTGTCTAAACGGCAGGTACATCGGATGCTGCGTGAGGTACCGAATTGCCTATTTATTGTTGATGAGGCATATATGGATTTCGCTGACGAATCAGTACTTTCGCTTGTCGATGATTTTGACAACTTGATCGTTTTGCGTACGTGCTCGAAAGCGATCGGCTTGGCTGCTGTACGGCTTGGATTCGCTGTAGCGGGTGAAAAAATCACACGTGCAATCCGCTCTGTGAAATCGCCGTATAATGTCAATACGATTTCGCAAAAAATCGGTGAAGCTGTATTTGCTGATCCTGAATTTTTAATTGCCGCAACGAAAAAAATTATTGCTTCACGCGAACATTTGTATAAAGGACTGTTGGCGCTTCATGCACGGTATCGCGGATTTGATGAGGTGTATGAATCGGCAACAAACTTTGTGTTTGTGCGAACAAAATATGCCAAAGAGTTGTATGAGGGATTGCTTGCACGGTCAATCGCTGTGCGGTTTATGGGTGGTTATCTGCGTATTTCCGCAGGGACACAGGAAGAGAACAAAGCAGTTCTTTCTGCACTCGAAGAGCTGGTAAAGGAGTATTGAGCGATGAGACAGGCTACGATTACGCGGAATACAAAAGAAACGCAAATTACAGCATCACTCACATTGGATGATCGCGCGGATGGTGTTGTGGTACATACCGGTATTGGCTTTTTTGACCACATGCTTACAGCGTTTGCCGTTCATGCGGGATTTTCGTTGCATCTCGAGTGCAAAGGCGATCTTGAAGTGGACTGCCATCATACCATTGAGGATACCGGTATTGTACTCGGTCAGACGATTGCTGCAGCGCTTGGCGGCAGAGGCGGCATCATGCGATATGGCAGCTTTTTCGTTCCGATGGATGAAGCGCTTGCAAGTGCGCATGTCGATATCAGCGGACGTCCGTTTTTGTCCTTCCGCGCCTCATTCACCGCACCGATGATCGGTGCGATGGATACGCAGATGGTTGAGGAATTTTTCCGTGCGGTTGCGGCGCATTCCGGCATGACGCTCCACCTTGAAGTACTGTATGGAGAAAACGATCATCATAAAGTAGAAGCGCTGTTTAAAGCGTTTGGACATGCGCTTGCAGCGGCAGTTGCAAGAAACCGTGACGGTGCAACGCTTTCGACAAAAGGTGTTCTGTAAAAAGCATGAGGAGGAGTTTGCTTGATCGCAATTATCGATTATGGAGCAGGCAATCTGTTCAGTGTGAAAAATGCGCTCGACTATATCGGAGAGACGAGTGAAATCACCAGCGATCCGGCTGTGCTTTCCCGCGCAGACGGAATGATTCTGCCGGGTGTGGGTGCGTTTCCGGATGCGATGCGAATGTTAAAAAGCAGCGGCTTAGTTGATGTTATTTGCACAGAAGCGCAGAAAAAGCCGCTTTTGGGCATTTGTCTTGGTATGCAGGTACTGTTTTCACGCGGCACGGAATTTGAAGAAACAAAAGGTTTGGATTTGATTCCCGGCAGCGTGGATCGCATTGAATGTGACTTTAAAATTCCGCACATGGGATATAACGAGCTTCACAAGCATATCGATTCTCCGCTGTTAGCCGGAATTGGTGAGGGCGCATGCGTTTATTTTGTGCATTCGTTTATGGCGAATACAACGCCTGAATATATTGCGGCGGACACGGACTATGGTGTGCGGATTCCGGCGCTTGTACAGAATAAAATGGTGTTTGGCGCGCAGTTTCATCCGGAAAAGAGCGGCGAAACAGGACTTAAGATACTTAGAAACTTTGGGGGACTGACCAGATGATTATATATCCTGCGATTGATATTCAAAACGGGGAATGCGTACGGCTGACAAAAGGTGATTTTGCAACAAGTGAACGTGTCGCTGCTGATCCGGTGGAAACGGCAAAGCAGTTTGAGGCAGCAGGTGCAACCTATTTACATATGGTGGATTTAGATGGTGCTAAAAACGCAATGGCGCAGAATCGAGATGTGTTTGTGTCGGTGGCGCGCGAAACGAATCTGAAGATCGAATTGGGCGGCGGCATTCGTGATATGAATACGGCGGCTTACTATTTGGAAAACGGAATTGATCGAATTATCTTAGGCTCAATGGCGGTCAAAAATCCGAAGCTATTGGCAGAGCTTGTCCGAGAATACGGCGATCGAATTATTGTAGGCATTGACGCTGAGGACGGCATGGTCAAGACAGAAGGATGGCTGGCTTCCGGCCGTGTGAATTACATCACTCTTGCAAAAGAAATGTTCCATATTGGTGTAAAACACTTGATTTACACCGATATTTCGCGTGACGGTACATTAAGCGGCCCGAATCTTGCAGATTTAAAAAAATTGCGTGAAGCAGTGCGTATGAATATTATTGCGTCCGGCGGTATTCGCAGCATTGAAGATATCCGTGCGCTTGCAAAAATTAAAATGTACGGCGCGATCTGCGGAAAATCGCTCTATAAAGGTACGCTTGATTTAAAAGAGGCAATCGACGTCGCCGCACAGATTGAAGCACAGCGCGCACAGCAAAGACCGCGCCCAGCAGGAGGAAAACGAAAATGCTCTCCAAACGAATAATTCCATGTCTGGATGTAAAAAACGGACGAGTGGTTAAAGGTATCAATTTCGTCGGATTAAAAGATGTGGGTGATCCGGTGGAATGCGCCAAAATGTATAATGAGCAAGGTGCGGATGAGATTGTATTTCTCGATATCACCGCCACACACGAAAATCGCGATACGATTGTGGATGTGGTGCGCAATACGGCGAAGCAGGTATTTGTTCCGCTCACGGTAGGCGGTGGTATCCGTACGATTGAAGATTTCAAAAAACTCCTCCGTGCCGGTGCAGATAAAATTTCGGTCAATTCTGCGGCTGTGCGGAATCCGCAGCTTGTCGCAGAGGCGGCTGATAAATTCGGCAGTCAGTGTGTCGTCGTGGCGATTGATGCGCGCCGTGCGGAAGACGGTACGTTTCATGTCGTGATCAACGGTGGTCGGATTGATACCGGAATGGATGCTGTCTGGTGGGCACAAGAAGTGCAGCGGTTAGGCGCCGGTGAAATCCTGCTGACCTCAATGGATGCGGACGGTACCAAAGCCGGCTTTGATATTGAACTGCTCAATGCGATCTGCGCGGTTTCCCATGTGCCGGTCATTGCATCAGGCGGATGCGGTGCGCTTTCGCATTTTTCCGAAGTATTTCAAAAAACGGATGCGGATGCTGCGCTTGCGGCATCGCTGTTCCACTACCGGGAACTGACGGTCGGACAGGTCAAAGAACATCTGCACGCATGTGGTATTCCGGTTCGGATGGATAAGTGAGGAAAATAAGATGGATGTTTCGATTTATTTTAAAAAAGCGCCGCTCATTCCTGCGATTGTGGTAGAGGACAGTACCGGTGAGGTGCTGATGCTTGCCTATATGAATGAGGAAAGCTTAAAAAAGACGTTTGAAACGGGATATACCTGGTTTTATTCCCGTTCACGCAAAGAGCTTTGGAACAAAGGTGCGACAAGCGGACATACACAGCGCGTCATTTCGATTGATGTAGACTGTGATGATGACACGCTGCTTGTCCGCGTTGAGCAGATGGGACCTGCATGCCATACGGGTCAAAAAAGCTGCTTTTTTAAACGGATTTATCAGAGAAATATGTAAAACGGGGGAATCACCGATGGAAGAAAAACTCAAGGCACTATTAGCGCTCGACGAAACGATTCGTCACCGCCGCGAACATCCGCAGGAGGGCTCGTATACCTGCTATCTGTTCGAAAAAGGAATCGATAAGATTTTGAAAAAATGCGGCGAAGAAAACGCTGAAATGATTATTGCAGCCAAAAACAACGATCCGGACGAGATTGCAAATGAAGTAAGTGATCTGCTGTTCCACATTCTTGTGATGATGCAGGAACGCGGTGTTCCGCTTGAGGCAGTCCTTGATATTTTGGCGAAACGCAGTTTAAAAACCGGCAATCTGAAAACATTTCATCAGGTTGATCATAATTCCTGAAGAAAAATACAGCGGGAATGAAGACACTTGCCCATTCATATGTATGAACGGGCAGGTGTTTTTTTATGCAGGAGGTTCTTCATTCAATTAGTGTGTTTTTCAGCGGCCCGATCATGGTATGGGGTGTTTCAGCAGTTGGGCTGATCATAAGCTGTGGTACACGTTTTGTACAGGTACGGCTGTTGTTTCGTTCTATCAAAACGGTTCTATTCGGCATGCGAAAAGGAGGAGAAAAAGGACAGATTTCTTCCTTTCAAGCTGTAACCGCAGCGCTTTCGGGTACAATCGGCACCGGAAATATCGCCGGTGTTGCCATTGCACTTGCCACAGGCGGTGCAGGTGCGATTTTTTGGATGTGGGTGAGTGCAATCCTTGGCATGGCGACAAAGTTTGCGGAAATTACAATGGCGGTTCGATTTCGTGAACGAAAAGACGGACGTTTTGTCGGCGGACCAATGTACTATTTAACGCATGCAATCGGCGCGCGTACAGGAAAGCTGTTTGCGTGGCTTTGTATTTTTGCCTCATTTTTTGTTGGAAATATGGTGCAGGCAAATACCGCGTTTTGCGCACTTTTGGAAATCACTTCGTTTGAAAAGCAGACGATCATGATATTGTTTTTACTGCTTAGTGTCGTCACCGGTGTGGTACTGGCGGGCGGCATGGGGAGAATTGTTTCTGTGACACAGTTTCTTGTGCCGGTGATGGCGGCGATTTATTTGCTTGGGTGTATTGCTGTCATTGTGCTTCATCCGGTGGCATGCTGGCGTGCAGTTTGCTTGATTTTTAGCGAAGCATTTTCTTTTTCCAGTGTGGCAGGCGGAATCGGAGGTTCCTTATTCATGCAGGCAATGCGTGTTGGATGCAGCAAGGGGATTTTTACAAATGAGGCCGGTCTCGGCTCTGCTCCCATTGCGCATGCTGCGGCCGAATGTGAATCACCTGCTGTGCAGGGGCTTTTCGGCATTTTTGAAGTGCTTTTTGATACGATTGTGATGTGTACGCTGACAGCTGTTGTCATTTTGTCATCCGGTGTTCCAGTTTCCAGTGCATCTGACGGAATTCAGATTACCTTGTCGGCTTTTGCGCAAACATTCGGTCAAACAGCACGCGTACTGCTTGGGATCTCTGTATTGTTTTTTGGGTTTGCAGCGATTCTTTCCTGGGGCGGTTATGGAGACAGCTGTGTATTGTTTTTAAACGGCGGCAAACGTGCGCGTGGATGGTATCGTTTGGCGTATGCTTCGGCTGTATTTGTAGGCGCTGTATTTCCGGTTATGGCCGTATGGGAACTCGCTGACATTTTTAACGGATTGATGATGATTCCTAACTTATTAGGGCTTGTTTTACTCCTTCGTATCATTCAAAAAGAGAGCGATCGGCTGAAACAAACAAAAAAGGAATTAGTTTGTTTGAAAAAATAAGCAAATTGCATCTTGCGTTTTTTGCGCAAAAGTGATATATTTGTATTCATCACAAAAACAAATGTACTTTGGTGGTGAACTTGCGTGAAAGAACAACAGCTTGTGCTGGTTGACAAATCGGTGTTGCCGGAGGTTTTCTCAAAAGTATTGACAGCAAAATCTTACCTTTCGAAAAATCAGGCAAAGAATTCTTCGGAAGCGTGTAAGATGGCAGATTTGTCGCGGAGCGCATTTTATAAATATAAAGACAGCGTCTTTTTTTACGAAGATCAGGATAAAAGCAGTGTTGTGACGTACTCGCTGTGGCTTTCCGATGATCCGGGCGTTTTGGCAAAAGTGCTCACTGTGCTTACTGCTTTTCGGGTGAACATTCTGACGGTGAACCAGAACATTCCGGTAGATCGTGTGGCACTTGTAACGATTTCATTCCGCTGTGACGGCGCGTTGGAAGAAGAGCAGCAGACAGCGATTTATCAAGCTGTTGCGGAAGTAAACGGCGTCGTAAAAGCGAAACGAATTTAAAAGAAAGATTTAGGCAGAAATGGGGAAGTAAGATGGCGAAAATAGCAGTGCTTGGACATGGTGTTGTTGGTTCGGGCGTATGTGAAGTAATTGAGGAAAACAGAGAAAGTATTACGCGCAGAGCCGGTCAACCGATTGAAGTAAAACGCATTTTGGATTTGCGTGATTTTGATGATCTGCCGTATCGTGATAAGTTCACAAAGAATTTTGATGATATTTTAAACGATGACGAAATCTCGATTGTGGTGGAAGTGATGGGCGGTGTTTCGCCGGCGTTTGAATTTACATCACGTGCACTGGAAAAAGGAAAAAGCGTTGTAACGTCCAACAAGGAGCTGGTTGCGGCAAAGGGTGCGCAGCTGCTTGCGCTGGCAAAGAAAAATAACTGTAATTACTTCTTTGAAGCGTCTGTGGGCGGTGGTATTCCGATTATCCGGCCAATGCATCTGTGTTTAGCAGCAAATGAAATCGATGAAATCGCGGGCATTTTAAACGGAACCACCAATTTCATTCTGACAAAAATGATCCGTGAGAATATGGAGTTTGACACCGCACTGAAATTGGCACAGGATCTCGGTTATGCAGAACGCAATCCGGCGGCTGACGTCGAAGGACATGATGCCTGCCGTAAAATTTGCATTTTGGCTTCCTTGGCATTTGGACGGCATGTGTATCCGGAATATGTTTCGACCGAAGGAATCTCCAATATTACACTTGAGGATGTCGCTTATGCAGAAAACTGGGGCGGTGTGATTAAATTGCTCGGTGAGGCAAAACGGCTTCCGGGAAAAGATACGATCGAATGTCTTGTAAGCCCTGCATTTATTCATAAAGAAAGTCAGCTTGCAAACATTGATGATGTGTTCAATGGCGTTTTGGTACGTGGCAATGCGACGGGTGATGTCGTGTTTTACGGAAAAGGTGCTGGAAAATTGCCGACAGCAAGCGCCGTTGTTGCAGATGTCATTCATGAAGCAAAAAGCTTTGGTACAAGTACATCGCTTACATGGGCAGACAGCAGTGAAAATTTTGTTGAACCGTTGGAAGCACTTTGTGAAGCATTCTATATCCGTGTATTTGGTGCAGATCGCGATCTGATCACAAAAACATTCGGAGAAGTTCAATTTTTATCACGCAGCGGTGCCCCCGCAGATGAATGTGCGTTTGTTATCAAGCCGCAGTTAGTACAAAAGACGCTTGACAGCATTCAAGCATTAAAACAAGCAGGTGTGCGTGTCTGCACAAAGATCAGGATTGCAGATTGCTGAGGTGGGAAAATGATTCGAATTCGTGTTCCTGCGACCAGTGCGAATCTGGGTGCGGGATTTGACAGCCTTGGTTTGGCGGTGAATCTGTATAACATCATTGATATGGAAGAATATGATGGCGTTTCGATTTGTTCGACAGACGGTACATGGGTTCCCACTACAAAGGAAAATTTAATTTATCAATCGGCAGAGCGGTTGTTTTTGGAATGCGGAAAGCCTTTTTCGGGACTGCGCATTATTCAGCAGAACAATATTCCAATGACAAGAGGGCTTGGTTCCAGTTCCGCTTGTATCGTAGGCGGACTGGTTGGCGCAAACACATTGCTTGGCGATCCGCTTTCTCTGGATGATCTTGTGAATTTGGCTTCCGATATTGAAGGACATCCTGACAATACAACGCCCGCGCTGCTTGGCGGGATTGTGACAGCTGTGCTGGAAGGAAAGCGTGTTTATTGGGTAAAGCAAGAAGTACATAATGCGCTGCGACTTGTGGCTGTCATTCCAGATTTTAAGCTGAGCACAGAGCTTGCGCGCAAAGCATTGCCAGAGCAGGTCAGTCATTTGGATGCACGGTATAATCTGTCGCGTGCGGCACTTTTCTCAGCGTCGCTTTTGCAGGGAAAATACGAAAACATCCGGATTGCAGTGGAAGATAAATTGCATCAGCCGTACCGCATGAAGTTAATCGATCATGCATCAGAGGTATTTGCACGGGCATATGAACTGAATGCTTATGGTGTGTATATCAGTGGTGCAGGTCCTACATTGATGGCGATTGTTGACGGTGCAGATGATCAGTTTGCGCAAAAGCTTAGAGCATATCTTGGTACGTTGTCACTTGATGGATGGAAGATCGAGGAACTGGTTATTGACAACGTCGGAACGACAGTACATAATATGGAAGGAATAGAAAACAAGGAGGTTTTGTGAGATGGGCTTAATTGTGCAGAAGTTTGGAGGCTCCTCCGTAAAGGATAAAGAATGTTTAATGCGGGTTGCGAAAACGGTAACCGATACGTATAAAGCGGGAAATCAGGTTGTTGTTGTCGTAAGTGCACAGGGAGATACAACCGATGAACTGATTGAAAAAGCAAAAGAGATCAATGAGCGTGCATCGAAACGCGAAATGGATATGCTGCTTTCAACAGGTGAGCAGATCTCGATTGCATTACTTGCGATGGCGATTGACAAGCTTGGTTGTCCTGTTGTTTCGCTGACTGGATGGCAGGCAGGTTTTATCACACGTTCAAATCATGGTGCGGCACGAATTCGCCGTGTAGAGACAGAGCGTTTAAAACGGGAACTTGACAATAATAACATTGTGGTTGTTGCTGGATTTCAGGGAATCAATCGTTTTGACGATATTACAACACTTGGCCGCGGCGGTTCAGATACCAGTGCGGTTGCATTGGCAGCTGCGCTGCACGCAGACCGCTGCCAGATTTTCACCGATGTAGAGGGCGTTTATACTGCTGATCCGCGCATTGTAAAAGATGCCGTGAAGCTGGATGAAATTACTTATGACGAGATGCTTGAGTTGGCTTCGCTGGGAGCAGGTGTACTGCATAACCGTTCTGTTGAAATGGCGAAGAAATATCATGTGAACTTAGAAGTGCTTTCGAGTATTGTTAATAAACCGGGTACCATTGTGAAGGAGGCTGTAAAAATGGAAAAATTACTGATTAAAGGAGTCGCAAAAGATGAAGATGTTGCGCGGATCGCGCTGATTGGACTGCCGGATACTCCCGGTATTGCGTTTAAGATTTTCTCTCTTCTCGCAGCGCGTAAGATTAACGTCGATATTATTTTGCAGTCGATTGGCCGTCACAATACGAAAGATATCAGTTTCACTGTGCCGCTGGCTGACAAAGATACCGCGATTGAGCTTCTTCAGGAGAAATTCGATATTCTCGGTGCAGAGCGTATCGAGGCAGAAGATGACGTCGTGAAAGTTTCGATTGTTGGCGCTGGAATGCAGTCGAATCCGGGCGTTGCAGCAAAAATGTTTGAAGCATTGTATGATGCAAACATCAACATTCAGATGATCTCCACAAGTGAAATTAAAATCTCTGTTTTGATTGCAAGAAAGGATGCAGATCGCGCTGTTGTCGCAGTGCATGATGCATTTGATTTTACAGAGAAATAAGAGAATAATCGTTCAAAACAAAAACCGCCTTCGGGCGGTTTTTTGTTTTGAATAAAGATATGAAAGGGATAAATGGGATAGGCTGCGCATACACATGAAGCAGGAGGGTGAGTGTATGTTCATTTTTGCACTGAAACCAAAGCGAAAACATTTTGTGATTGGAGCAATAATTACAGCGGCTGTCATCTGTATTGTTTGCTTGTTTTCCTGTAAGGGGGAGAGTACATCTGTAATGAAAAAGGAAAATCTTTCTGCCTCTACAAACGAAGAACGTGTTGCATTTTTTTCTCAATTTGGGTGGGAAGTAAAAGAAGAAGCGGCAGAAGTGAAAGATGTTGCAATTCCGTCTGTGTTTGGAGATGTATATGAAAAATATAATGAAATTCAAAAGGAACAAGGATTTGATCTTTTGGATTATCGGGGGAAACAGGTGAAGCAATATTCCTATGTGGTTACCAATTATCCAGATTATGAAGGAGAAGTACGAGGAAATCTTTTGGTATATGAAGGAAAAGTAATTGGCGGAGATATTTGTTCCCTTACTTTGAATGGATTCATGCATGGATTTAAAAATCCAAATGAAAAATGATTGCATGATATAAACGTTTCCGGTATACTGTTAAGCAAAGGAGAGGATGTACGTGGCGACAATGCGGCTTGACCGCTTCTTTTCTTCACAGGAAATTCTGAGCCGGAAAGAAGTAAAGGAAGCAGTGCGGAAAAAGGAAATCACCGTCAATGGTCAGATAGCGAATAAAATTGAAATGCAGATTGATCCGCAGACGGCTCAAGTCTGCTATAAAGGACAAGCTGTTTTATATGAACCGTTTATCTATTTGATGATGAATAAACCGCAGGGTGTTGTGTGTGCAACAGAGGACAAGATACATAAGACCGTTCTTGATTTGGTTCCAAAAGAATTGTTCCGTTCTGACTTGTTTCCGGCAGGCCGTCTTGATAAAGATACCGTTGGCTTTGTACTTTTGACAAACGATGGAGACTTTGCACATCGGATTCTTTCGCCGAAAAGTCATGTCAGTAAACGTTATGAAGTGCGTATTGATGGGCGGATAACAGCACAAGAAGAAGAACTTTTACGGCAAGGAATCACGTTGGCAGATGGATATGTATGCAAACCGTGTACGCTCACATTGATCGATGATTGCGAAAATCCTGTATATGAAATTATTTTAATAGAAGGGAAATACCACCAAATAAAGCGTATGTTTGGGTCTGTTGGACGTGGTGTCCTGTTTTTAAAAAGAACACATATTGGTGGGGTGGAATTAGACAAAAACTTACCAGAATGTAGATGTAGGAAAATGATGCACAAAGAAATCGATCAAATTTTATGCAAATAGCCGATGAATTTATTTGAAATAAACATATTGGATTTGTTTGTTGTGCATTATGGATAAACACGGTTTTAAATCTTTGGGCAACCCACCACTGGTTTTTTAAACGGAAATCTGTTATAGTATATACAACACCTTAAGGTGTGTGTTTAGGAGGTATAACAATGGCAAGCTTATCTTTAAAGGGTATTTATAAAAAATATCCGGGCGGCGTCGTCGCAGTATCTGATTTCAATCTTGAAATCGAAGACAAAGAGTTTATCATCCTCGTTGGTCCGTCCGGCTGTGGTAAATCAACAACACTTCGTATGATCGCAGGCCTGGAAGAAATCACAGAAGGTGATTTGTACATCGGTGATCGTCGTGTAAACGATGTCGTTCCGAAAGACCGTGATATCGCAATGGTGTTCCAGAACTATGCTCTGTATCCGCATATGACCGTGTTTGAGAACATGGCATTTGGTTTGAAACTTCGTAAAGTGCCGAAAGATGAAATCAAAGCGCGTGTTGAAGAAGCTGCAAGAATTCTTGATATTTCGCACTTGCTTGACAGAAAACCGAAAGCACTTTCCGGTGGTCAGCGTCAGCGTGTTGCTCTGGGTCGTGCAATCGTCCGTGAGCCGCAGGTCTTCCTTCTGGACGAACCGCTGTCAAACCTTGACGCAAAACTGCGTGCACAGATGCGTACCGAGATTACAAAACTGCATCATCGTTTAGGTACCACTTTCATCTACGTTACCCACGACCAGACAGAGGCTATGACAATGGGTACTCGTATCGTTGTTATGAAAGATGGTTTCATTCAGCAGGTTGATACACCGCAGAACCTGTATGATAAACCTTGCAACCTCTTTGTTGCTGGCTTTATCGGTTCTCCGCAGATGAACTTCATCAATGCGAAATTGGAAGAAGAGAACGGCGGTTTGGTATTGAAGATCGGTGAAGGCGATCAGGTCTTTACTGTTCCGGTTCCGGAATCTAAAATTACTCCGGCTGTTAAAGAAAAAGTCGGTCAGGAAGTAATCATGGGTATCCGTCCGGAAGATATGCATGATGATGAAATGCACCTTTCCACTGCAAAAGCAATCGTTGAATGCGAAGTTGAAGTTACTGAGTTGATGGGTCATGAGACTTACTTGTATCTGTCTCTTGCTGGCACTCCGATTATCGCAAGAGTAAATACGCGTTCTGCTGCAAAAGTCGGCGACGTTGTGAAAATCTCTATCAGCGTAAACAAACTGCACATTTTCGACAAAGAAACAGAGCAGACTTTGAGCCTGTAATTTTTGCACAATACATATCCCCGTTCTTTTGAACGGGGATTTTTGTTATTGACAATTTGAGTCTGCATGCTATAATGTATTTACATATTAAAAAAGAAGGGATATTATGACGAAACGAGAAAACCTATTGGCGTTACTCCGAGGAGAACCATTTGAAGAAGTTCCTGTGGAGTTTTCACTCTGTCCATCATTAGAGCAAACGTATCGAGAAAAGACGAAAAGTGCGCTTTCATATGTAGAATATTTTGATATGCCGTGGAGAAATATCAATGATATTCAGGTTCCGTTTGATGCTTCAAAGTATATGCCTTATCACCCGAATCTAAAAGAAGGCGCTACCATCGACTTATGGGGTGTTGCACACGAACCGGGAAGTCGTGAGGCAATGCATATGACATATATGCGGTGTCCGTTAAAAGATGCTGAGACAATTGAAGATCTTGAAGAATATCCGTATCCTGATTTTTCTAAGGGTGACGCATCTCATCAGGAAAAAGAAGTACAAAGGATTCATGCACAAGGTCTTGCAGCAGTCGGAAATATGCAGTGCACAGTATGGGAAACTTCATGGTATCTGCGTGGAATGGAAAACTTAATGGCAGATATGATGTGTGATCCGGAAATGGCATCATACGTACTGGATAAGGTGACAGATCAATCGGTGATTCGTGCAGTATCCTTTGCCAAAGCAGGTGCAGATATTCTATACCTTGGCGACGATATTGGCATGCAGCATACCCCTATGATGAGTATGGAATTATATCGTGAATGGCTGTTCCCACGATTAAAACGCGTCATTGACGCTGCGCGTGCGGTGAAACCTGATATTGTTGTGTTTTACCATAGCTGCGGATTTGTGACGCCGTTTATTCCTTCTTTGATTGAAGCTGGTGTGGATGTGCTCAACCCGATCCAAAGTGAATGCATGGACTTTAAAGAAATTTATGAACAGTATGGGCAACAGATTGCGTTTCATGGGACCATTGGAACACAAACGACAATGCCGTTTGCTTCTCCAGAAGAAGTGATCCGTACCGTGCATGAAAATTTGGATATTGTACGAAAAGGCAAGGGAAAAGGCTTAATGGTTGCACCTACGCACTTGCTTGAGCCAGAAGTACCATGGGAAAATATTTTGGCATACGTAGAGGCATGCCGTACCTATCGTTGAAATTTAGTTATAAAAATGAAAATCACCTCTTATCTATGATAGAGGTGATTTTTATATTTATTCGTTATTGTTCGCTGAATGATATGATTCCAGCGGTTCAGGTGATTGTTCGTGTAAACAAGGCGAATATATCTGTGGTGTTGTACAAAGGATACGCCCTAACGTGTCGCAAAGTTGCTTGATATCATGCAGTAATATGCAAGCCTCTTCATTTTCTATTTTTTTGTGAGTCAATCGCAAATTTAACTTGTTTGAAGTTGCAGCGAGCTGTTTTGAATAGAATGTTGCTTCAGAAAAACTCATGATGATTGCTCCTTTTCTAATAAATGAACGGATAGTTCTGATAATGAAGTCGTTGAAGGATGAAATGAAAATTCAGTCATTTGGCCACGGAATCGTTTTGGTAAGTTTGTATTTTGACAACGTTCATTTTTTCGTTCTGGAATAGAAACAGCAGTATGGTAGCGCTGAAAGAGTGAGCGGAAAAGGAGTTCCGCATCGTCTGGCTGTGCAGGTGAGAATGCGTCAAGCGGTACAATTCTCAAAATATTTGAATGATGCAGTAGCGCAGCTTTATGTGTTTTATCGAAAATTAAAAACGTTTCACCTGAAAAGCGATCACAGAAGTGCGTGCGAATTTTTGGCAAAACAAAATGTTTGGGCTCAATAATGGCGGATAACGCATAACCATAATCCGTAAAGCGAATAAATCCTAAAAAGTGATGCGCTTCGTTGAGTACTCCACGCTCCATATCACAAACGCGCGCAACGAGCGGATGTCCACGCATAAATACTGCAGATGGACCTGTGTGAAGCGCAAATAATGTGAACATCAATAAATCTGTTTCTTTGTGTGCTTCACCATATAAGAATGCATTGGAGAGTAATGAGAAACCATTCGATCCTAAGCGTGACCGGAGAATATGCCGCATCTCTGTTACTACTTTATGGTTTGTGCAGATTTCTCTTTTTTCAAATAAAGAATCTTCATTTCCACAGAATCCGGACGGAATTTCATGAAGACGGCAACAGGAATAAATGCAGCATAAAAAACCATTAAAAGTTTTATCATATTGATACATCAAAGCTGACCGCTTAAACATTTTTGAACGTCCTCCTTTGTAGGTGATGATTCTGAAAACAGCGAGAGTTGGGCAGTGTCAGAATTTGCAGGGGAAAGCGATTGTCCGGATAATGCGTGTATGATCGTATCAGTGGAAAATTTGAGATGCGGCATTTGTTTTCCTCGGCAAGTTAAAAAGAACTGTGCTCGTTTTAATACGACACCGATACGTTTGAGATCACCAAAATCTAAGGAACCATTTTTACGTGCGGTAATGATACGGCGTGCACTTTTTACTCCGATTCCCGGTACACGCAGTAGGATCTCATAGGGTGCACGATTGACTTCAACTGGGAACTGATCTAAATGGTTAACAGCCCAATTACATTTGGGATCGAGTATAGGATTAAAATCGGGATGTTCGTCATCAAGAATTTCTTCTGCATGAAACCCATAAAATCGAAGCAGCCAATCGGCTTGATACAAGCGATGTTCCCGCAAAAGAGGGGGCTTTGTATCAAGGGAAGGCAGGAGTGCATGTGACTGCATGGGGATATATGCGGAGAAGAAAACACGTTTTAACGCGTATTTGTGATAAAGTGCTTGTGTAAGCCGAAGAATGTGCAAATCAGAGTCGTTTGTAGCACCGATGATCATTTGGGTACTGTGGCCGGCAGGAGCAAATTTCGGAGCATGGCGATACTGGACAAGGTCATAGTTATTTTCCTGAATACGGTTATGGATCAATCCCATTGGTTTTAAAATCGCTTGACGTGTTTTGTCCGGAGCGAGTTTTTGAAGTCCTTCACTTGTAGGCAATTCAATGTTGACGCTCATACGATCAGCAAGTAATCCGAGTTGATCGATCAATCGTGTATCTGCGCCCGGAATTGCTTTTACATGGATGTAGCCCCGAAATCGATATTCGTTTCGGAGAATGGAAAGTGTTTCGATCAGCTGTTCGCAGGTGTAATCAGGATTTTTGAATACGCCTGAGCTTAGGAATAGACCTTCGATATAGTTTCTTCGATAAAATGCAATGGTTAGATCTGCTAACTCTCGTGGCGTAAAAGCGGCGCGGCGTACGTCGTTAGAACGGCGATTTAAGCAATATTTGCAGTCATAGACACATGCATTGGTAAACAGAACTTTTAGCAGTGAAATGCAACGCCCGTCAGCCGAAAAGCTATGGCAGATACCGCAAGCGGCTGCATTTCCGATTGTACCGGGTGCACCGCCACGGTCAACACCGCTCGAAGTGCAGGCAACATCATATTTTGCGGCATCGGTTAAAATAGTGAGTTTTTCGAAAATATCCACGATAATCACCTCAGAAAGAACGTTCGTTCTAAATGTGATTGTATTCTAATTTGATTCATTTGTCAAGTAAAATAGGAAAAAAGATTTTCCAGAATAATCGACAGAGTTTTACAAAAAATACGAGAAATCCATTTTCCTTTTCTGTTTCTTGTGGTATAATTTCTATACGATTCCAAAATAGAAAAGATATTATTGCAGGAGGGGAATATGGCACGATCTCATTTTCAAAAATTGAAGCTTCTGATGTTGTATCGGATTTTATATTCTCATTCCGATGAACAGCATCCGCTTACCATGTCGCAGATCATTGCGCACTTAAATCAACATGGAATTTCAGCGGAGCGAAAAAGTATTTATGATGATATCGAGGCATTGCGTCTATATGGAGCAGACATTATTTCCAATCGAGGAAAATACTATATTGGATCAAGATTGTTCGAACTACCAGAACTGAAATTACTGATCGATGCAGTGCAATCGTCAAAAATGCTCAGTACACGTAAGTTAGAGTCTTTATGCAAAAAACTCCAGTCTTTTTGCAGTGTGTATGAGGCAAAGCAACTGCAGCCCAATGCACATATGGAGCATCGCGATCATACACTTCATGAAGAAACCTATTATACGATTGATGCCATCCACACTGCGCTGCACGAACAGAGACAGATGTCGTTTCAGTATTATGAATGGTATTTATCACCAACAGGGCCTTGTACGATACGCAGACGGTTACAGCATGATGGAAAAGTGTATCGTGTTTCACCAGTTGGATTGGTTTGGGATAGAGATCATTATGACCTTTGTGCACATGAAGAAGTGGACGATGTACGATCTTCTTTATGTAAACGGTTTCGAATTGACAGAATGACACGAACAAATGTTTTAGATACATATGCTTCGTGTGTAGAAAATACTCGTAGTTTTGATCTGTCTGAGGATGTACAAGCCGTATTTAGGGCTTTTGGCGGCAATCGTGAGCAGGTAACAATTCAAATGCCGAATTATCTTGTAGGCGCTGCGGTTGATCAGTTCGGAGAGTCTTTGAAACCTGTGCGCGTTGACGCTTCTCATTTTCGGATTACGGTTTCGGTTCAGGTTGATCCACAATTCTATGGATGGATTTTTGGATTAGAGGGTGATGTGCGTGTGCTCGCACCCGACCATGTAAAAGAACAAATTGCACAACGGGCAAAGCGTTTTTTATAAACAAATCAAATGTGACTATTTTAGCAATCAAACATATAAGAATATCCCCTGTTACAGGTGCAGAGATTCCTGTAGCAGGGGATGTTTTTATAAAAAAGTAGATTTTGCAGTAAGTGTTTGCCGCGTTATATAAATTGAGAAATCGTACATAGAGAATAGGAATCTTAATAAATATTAAGGTTTCCTAAAGATACATTGAAGAACAGCACGATAAAATGAGATCATCAAATGGAATGAGTTTGGTTTTGTACATTTATTTTATACGATAGGCAGAGGTGATGTTGATGAGAAATGTATTGGACTATCTTGAAAACAGTGCACGGCGATTTGCGCAAAAAACAGCCGTGATTGATGAAAATGGTTCATGTTCATATGACGAACTGATACAGTACAGTCAGAAAATCGGTTCGGCACTCGCAGGAAATATTCAAATTGGCGAACCGGTTGCAGTTTTTATGGAAAAAGGAATTCCGGCGCTTGCGGCCTTTTTCGGTATTATCTATGCCGGCGGATTTTATGTGTTTTTAAATCCGGAATTACCGGCTTCCAGGCTTCAGCAGATTCAGCAGATTCTTAGGGCAAAATATATCATTACCGATCGGGCACATCTTGAATTGGCCGCACATTTTTGTTTGCCTGAGCAGGTGCTGTTGGCAGAAGAATTGCAGACAGCGTCAGTTCAAAAAGAAAAGCTGGATGCGATTCGTTCACGTATGATTGACACAAACCCGCTCTATGCAAATTTTACATCCGGGTCAACGGGTGTACCGAAAGGTGTCGTTGTGAGTCATCGATCGGTAATTGATTTTATTGATGTGTTTACCGATCTGTTTGCGGTCACAGAAAAAGATGTTTTAGCCAATCAAGCACCGTTTGATTTTGATGTTTCGGTTAAGGATATTTATTCGACAATCAAAACAGGCGCGACTTTGGCGATTGTTCCGAAATCGCTGTTTTCCCGTCCGACACAGCTTCTTGATTTTTTGTGTGAGCATCAGGTCACAACACTGATTTGGGCAGTTTCTGCACTGTGTTTGATCAGTACGTTTCACGGACTTGAGTATCGGGTGCCGGATACGGTGACAAAGATCCTTTTCAGCGGTGAAGTCATGCCGCTGAAGCATTTAAACGCTTGGCGCTCGCATTTGCCGCACGCGCGGTTTGTCAATCTTTATGGACCGACGGAAATCACCTGTAACTGTACGTATCACATTCTTGATCCGCAGTACGAATATTTAGAGGGGATTCCGATCGGAAAAGCGTTTCCGAATGAACATGTATTTCTTTTGGATGAGACCGGAAAAGAAGTGACCGATCCCGATGCGCGAGGAGAAATTTGTGTAAGAGGAAGTGCATTGGCACTCGGATATTTTCGAGCACCAAAACAAACTGAGAAGGCGTTTACGCAAAATCCCTTGAATCCCAATTATCCGGAAATCATTTATCGTACAGGTGATCTTGGCCGCTATGGAGCGAACGGAGAACTGTATTTTTGTGGGCGAAAGGATTTTCAAATAAAGCATATGGGACACCGGATTGAATTGGAAGAAGTTGAGCACGCATTGTCTGCGATTTCTAACGTGGAGCGCTGTTGCTGTGTATTTGATGAGGAGCGGCAAAAATTGATAGGCTTTTATATTGGTGCAGTAGATAAAAAGGAATTACATGCACAACTGCGCGAAAAACTTCCGATTTATATGGTGCCTAATATATTACATCAAGTGGATTCATTTCCGCTCACAAAAAACGGAAAAACGGATCGAAAAAATCTTTTAGAAAGGATGAGAAAGAAATGAGTGATGTGAATATGGAATCTCTTTTGCGTATGTATGACACACCGTTTTATTTATTAGACAGCGCAAAACTTCATTTCCGCATTGATTTTCTGCGAACGCATTTGCCTGATGAAGTAGTACTTTGCTATGCAGTTAAAGCCAATTCATTTATTGTAAAAGAATTGGCTGGAATGGTAGAACGATTTGAAATTTGTTCTCCGGGAGAGTGTACGATTTGTCAGTCACTTGGTATTCCACCGGAAAAATTCGTGATATCAGGTGTGCATAAGGATTCGGCGCAAATAAAGCAGCTCGTAGCAGATGGCATCAAAAACAATGCACCGATTGGACGATATACAGTAGAATCAACAGCACAGCTTTCGTTGCTGCGTGAAACAGCACAATCACTGCACACCACAATTCCTGTGTTGCTTCGGCTGAGCAGTCAGAATCAATTTGGATTAGATGAAACCACGATTCAGGAAATTATTTCGAAGCGTCATAGTGATCCGTGGCTTTCCATTTGCGGAATTCAATATTTTTCAGGAACGCAGAAAACATCGCTTAAAAGGCTACAGCGAGAGATTTGTCGATTGGATACCTTTTTGGAGTCATTAAAGGAACAGTTTGGTTATCAGGCAGAAGAATTAGAATTTGGGCCGGGATTGCCTGTGTCTTATTTCCAAGGAGATCAATTTGAAGAAGAGTGGTTTTTGCAAACCTTTTCGGATTTGCTTTCAGAAATGCGATTTCAAGGAAAAAAGATACTGGAATTGGGACGCAGTATAGCCGCGGATTGTGGACAGTATTTTACAAAAGTTGTTGATTTGAAAAGAAACGATCAAGTATCTTATGCGATTGTAGATGGTGGCATCCATCAGATTACTTATTTTGGACAGTCCATGGCAATGAAGCAGCCGATGATTCATCTATATTCCACACATCCGACAGAGGAAATAGAGGCGGTCAATATTTGCGGTTCACTCTGCACTTCCAACGATATTTTAGTCAAACAAATGCCGCTGCCAAAGCTTCATATCGGTGATGTACTGATGTTTGAAAAAGCAGGAGCATATTGTATGACCGAAGGAATTTCACTATTTTTAAGTCGTGATTTGCCTAAAGTGATTTTAGCAAAAGAAGATGGGACGCATTTTATCCTTCGCGCTCCAATCGAAACACAACAATTCAATAAACCAATCTATAAAAAAGGAGAATGAACAATGGAAAAATTGATTGAGATTTTAGAGGAAATTCAGCCGGAAGTAGATTACAGCGCATGCACAGATTTAGTGGACGGACATTATCTTGACTCTTTGTCGATCCTTTCGCTTGTTGCTGATTTAGAGGATGCGTTTGATATTACAATTCCTACCGTAGAGATCATTCCCGATAATTTTAATTCGGCGGACAGTTTGTGGAAGATGATTCTTCGGTTACAAGAGGAAGGATAATCATGTTTCATTTTCAATCTTATTTTTCAGTTCAGTATTTGGTGTTTTTGTTGCCGATTACCGTAATACTTTATGCCTTTTTGCCGCAGAAAGCGCGTCGCGTTGTATTGCTTGTTTCAAGTTACTTGTTTTTCTGGGCAATCAGTGGAAAACTCATTGTGTATTTGCTGTTTTCTACGCTGTCGATCCATCATATTGGATTATGGCTCTCTCGAATCCAAACGGATGAAGAACAGCGCTTACAAGTGACAGTTAAAGAACAAAGAAAAGAAATAAAGGCATGTTTTTTGAAAAAGCAGCGGATGGTGATGGCATTTGCAGTAATTCTGCATATCGGCATTTTGCTTACACTAAAATACACACCGTTTTTTGCTTCTAACGTAAATACCCTGTTTGATTTTCTCCACATTGGAATTTCAGTGAAAATTCCTTCGTTTCTTTTGCCAATTGGCATTTCGTTTTACACATTGCAGGCGGTGTCATACTTATTTGATGTGTATCGCCGAAAGATTCCGGCAGATCAAAATTTATTTCGACTGGCTCTATTCATGGGCTTTTTTCCGCAGATTATGGAAGGACCGATTTGTCGATACAGCGATACGGCGCACCAACTTTGGGAAGCTCCGTCGATCAAATGGCAAAATCTTACCTTTGGTATACAGCGCATACTATTTGGTGTGATGAAAAAAATGGTCATTGCCGATCGATTAAATTTACTGATTCAAAATGTTTTTGGCAAACCGCAGTCCTATGATGGATTTGTCATTATGATTGTAATGGTCTGCTATACGATCCAGCTTTATATGGACTTTTCTGGAACAATGGATCTGGTGATCGGCAGTGCGCAGATTTTCGGCGTGAAGCTTCCAGAAAACTTTCAACGTCCGTTTTTCTCACGTACGATTTCGGAGTTTTGGAAACGTTGGCATATTACACTCGGTACATGGTTTAAAGATTATATTTTTTATCCGCTCAGTATGTCCAAACCGCTTAAAAAGTTAACAGCACGAGCACGCAAGAAAGTGGGAAACCATTTTGGACCGCTTCTTTCCGGTGCGATTGCACTGTTTTGTGTATGGGTATGCAACGGCCTTTGGCATGGTGCGGGCTGGCATTACCTGTTCTTCGGAATGTATCATTTTGGATTGATTTTGTGTGGAAATATCGTAGAACCGTTTGTAGTTCGTGCGACAGGAAAACTCAAAATCCAAAGAGACAGTGGTTGGTATCGTGGGATGCAAATTGTACGAACCGGAATCCTTGTCTGCGTTGGCGAGCTGTTTTTCCGCGCAGAGGGACTGCGCCTCGGTTTGGATATGTTTAAGAAAATGTTTACCAATTTCACATTGACAACGCTTCACGACGGAAAATTATTTTCTTTTGGTATGGATCGATATGATTTCTTGATTGTGTTTGTTGCACTGATTGTGATTTTCATGGTGAGTATTTGGCAGGAAAAAGGTATTTCGCTGCGTGCACAGATTGCGGCAAAGCCGATTGCGTTGCGGTATGCAGTGTACTACACATTGATTTTAGCGATTGTTATTTTTGGCGCTTATGGGGCAGGATATGTCCCGGTTGATCCGATTTATGCGAGCTTTTGAGAGAGGAGGATATCAGTTTATGGTCTATGTTAAACGTGGGATATCTGTTTTGACCTTTTTTATGGGATTGACTATTTTTCTTGTGATGCTTTCTTTTCTGTTTGTTCCGAAAAATAATATGACAGAATTCGGAATGGAAGAAGTAACAGCAAACGGCATTTTAGGTGAAAAGGAAAACACAATTGATGTGATCGTTTTGGGAGATAGTGAATCATATACTTCTATCAGTCCAATGCACATATTTAAAGAAACAGGGTACACTGCATATGTGTGCGGAACAAGCGGACAGCAGTTGAGTTATACGAAGACAATGCTGCATCGTGCGTTTGAAAAACAGTCACCCAAAATCGTGATTATGGAAACAAACGCGATTTTTCGAAAGGTTTCAACAGTAAAAGCGATTGTTGCAAAGTTATCGGATTTTTTTTCTGTTTTTCAGTATCACAATCGGTGGAAATCACTCAATTTGAATGATATTAAGGGAAAAGTAAAATTCACATGGGTGAATGACTTTAAAGGTTACCAGTATCGTGATGGCGTTTCTTCCGGCATGGATAAGGATTATATGAAACCGACAGATGAAGTTGCGGGTATTCCTCTGTTAAATTTAAATTATATTGATAAGATAAAATCATTTTGTGATGAAAATGGTGCGCAGCTTGTATTTTTGAGTACGCCAAGCACGAAAAACTGGAATTACAGTCGACACAATGCAATTCGACAGCTGGCGGATGAGTTATCTTGTGAGTATGTCGATTTAAATCTTCTTCCAGCAGAAGTGCCGATTAACTGGAATAGGGACACCTATGATAAAGGGGATCATTTGAACTATTCGGGTGCGGTTAAAGTGACGAACTTTTTGTTAAAATATTTAGGGAAAACACAGCTTCTTACAGATCATCGATCCGATCCTGCATATGAGAAATGGCATGATTCATTAAAAAAATACGAGGCCGATATTGCTGAAAAACTAAAATAGATTGTGAAAAATCAGAATGAAAGCAAATCGTATCAGATCGTATCAGAGTGTCGTTTTTTAGAATTTGCCTTTGAACAATTTGAAAAAATCTGCTATAATAAAAGAGCAACGAGTAGCCCAAACAGCGTAAGTCCTGTTGTTAAAGCTACTCGTTTCTTTCTATTTTTATTGTACTACGGCGAGATTTATATGGAGGCAAACGATGAAATCTGTTTTTTCTGAAAATGAATATGTACGGTATGCATCAAACGGAATTTGCAAGATTAAAGAAATTGTGTCACAGACGTTTCCCGGAAGCAAAACACCGATTGAATATTATGTTTTGGCTCCTGTCAGCAGTGAAACAAGTGTTATTTACGTTCCAGTAAATAATGAGAAGCTAACGGCAAAGATGTCTCGATTGATCAGTAAAGCAGAGCTTGAAGATTTGATTCGATCTTCCACTGAGAATGAAATTCAATGGATTGATGATCGTAAACAACGCGGCGAGGTATTTCATCAAATTTTAAACCGATGCCGAGCACAAGAACTTTTAAAATTGATTCGCTGTATTTATCTAAAAAAATGCGAACTGATTCGTGCAGGTAAAAAGTTGTCTTCTTCTGATGAAGCGGTTTTACGACAGGCGGAATCTTATGTTCAAAAGGATTTTTCGTTTGTTCTAAAAATCCCAAAAGAACAAGTTGGTGCATATATTCGTGAAATTCTCTCCATCACGGCAGAATCAAATGAGTGAAGCGAAGCAGTCAAAAGGAAGAATGACCAATTTGATCCATTCTGCTTTTTCTTTGGAAAATTGTCAAGGTGCCTTGACAATTTATTTTAGGAAGATTATAATAAACAAAACGGAAGGAGGGACAGAATGGATTCAGTCAATCATCGCCCTTTAACACATGAAGTAGTTGCACAACTGCGTGCATGTGGACATTTTCTTTATTATCGTATGGGCGGACGAGTTGGCAGACGAAGGATTTTAACGTTTCTGTCTGAATACCCGAATATTCTGCAAAAAGAATTGCAAGACATTTTGCAGATACAGTCTGGTTCCTTAAGTGAAGTAATCATTAAATTGGAGTCGGACGGATTGGTGAATAAAGGACGCAGTGAGATGGATGGGCGTCAATTCACTTTAAATTTGACACAAAAAGGGCAGGAAGAGGCCAAGCGGATCAAAGAGGAATATGACGAGCAGGTCAGAGAAATGATGAGTTGCTTCTCGGAAGAAGAACTTGAGCAATTACATCAGATGCTTAAAACAATGTTTGCGCATTGGAATGCTACAGATTTGTGTCTTGAAAAAAAGAATATAGAAAAAAAGGAAAACGAGCAGTGTTCATCACATAAGTCCAGTTGATGAAGATTGCTTGTTTTTTAGAAAGGAAGGAATGTGGAAAATGATAAGACAACTGGCAAAAAGTATCCGCGAGTATAAAAAACCGGCGATTCTTACGCCGATTTTGGTAAGCGGAGAAGTGGTGATGGAATGTATCATTCCTTTTCTGATTGCCATTTTGATCAATGAGATCAAAGCCGGATGCAACATGAATATGATTGTGTGGTATGGTATTTTGTTGGTCTGCATGGCGGGCTTGTCTTTGCTATTTGGTGCACTGGCAGGATCTACCTGTGCAACGGCATCCTGCGGTTTGGCCAAAAACCTTAGAAAAGACCTTTTTTACAGCATTCAAGGGTATTCGTTTGAGAATATTGACAAGTTTATGACTTCTTCACTGGTTACCCGAATGACCACAGACATTACAAATGTGCAGAATGCGTATATGATGATTATTCGTACAGCTATTCGTGCACCATTGATGCTCATTTTTGCGTTTGTGATGGCATTTATTATGGGCGGAAAGCTTGCATGGATCTTTTTAATTGTCGTTCCGATTCTTGGTGCAGGACTGTCGATTGTTATTTGCAAAACGATTCCGCTGTTTAAAAAAGTATTTAAAAAGTATGATCGGTTAAACAGCTCGATTCAAGAAAATATCAAAGGAATGCGTGTTGTAAAATCCTTTGTTCGTGAGGATTATGAACAGCAGAAATTTGATGCGGCAGCGGAAGACGTCTGTGCTGATTTTACAAAGGCAGAACGGATTCTTGCGTTGAATAACCCGCTCATGCAGTTTTGCGTCTATACGGTTATGGTGTTTGTACTTGCGTTTGGCTCTTATCTTATTATCACGACACAGGGACTTGCTTTGGATGTGGGCCAGCTTTCTGCATTGCTCACCTATAGTTTCATGATGCTTAGCAGTCTGATGATGGTTTCCATGGTATTCGTTATGATTACCATGGCAGGTGAGTCCGGCAAACGTATTGCAGAGGTTTTGTCTGAAAAAAGTACATTGTCAAATCCGGAAAACCCAGTTTATGAGGTGAAAGACGGTTCAATCTCGTTTGACCATGTAAATTTCAAATATTCAAAAGAAGCAAAGCGGATGGTGCTTAGTGATATTGACTTGCATATTCGTTCCGGTGAAACAATTGGAATCATTGGCGGCACAGGCTCTTCGAAATCTTCACTTGTTCAGCTGATTCCTCGTCTTTATGATGTGACAGAGGGTTCGTTGAAAGTTGGCGGAAGAGATGTAAGGGAGTATGATTTGGAGACACTGCGTAACCAAGTTGCTGTCGTATTACAGAAGAATATTTTGTTTTCCGGAACAATTAAAGAGAACCTTCGCTGGGGAAATAAAGAGGCAACCGATGAGGAATTGGTGCATGCCTGCAAGCTTTCCTGTGCGGATGAATTTATTTCCGGTTTCCCGGACGGATATGATACCTATATTGAGCAAGGCGGTGCCAATGTTTCGGGCGGACAAAAACAACGTCTTTGCATTGCCCGTGCACTGCTTAAAAAACCGAAAATTTTGATTCTCGATGATTCTACCAGTGCGGTGGATACGAAAACAGATGCTCGCATTCGAAAAGCAATGAAAGAATATATTCCCGAAACGACAAAAATCATCATTGCACAGCGTACGGCTTCTGTGGAAGATGCGGATCGGATTATTGTTATGGACGGCGGCCGTATTAACGCAATCGGAACACATGATGAGCTGCTTAAGACAAATGCGATCTACCGTGAAATCTACACATCTCAGAACAAGGAAGGTGATCAGCTTGGTGAGTGAAAACAAAAAAGGAATTGTCGGACGATTATTAAAAACCATGCTGTCGTTTTATCCGGTGATGCTTCCGATAACGATTGCCTGCATCATTTTTAATGCAGTAATCAGTTCTGTTCCCTCTATTTTCATGCAAAATATTATTGCAGTTGTAGAGGAAAGCTGGAAATCGGGAGATTGGAGTGCGGTCAGTTCAAAAATCATTACATTTGTGATGATTCTTGCAATTTTTTATTTGTTGTCATTGGCTGCGGGCTTTGCATTTAATCAGCTTATGGCGATCATTACACAGGGCACCTTGAAAAAAATGAGAGAAAAAATGTTTAACGGGATGCAGCGTTTGCCGATTAAATATTTTGACACAAACAACCACGGTGACATCATGAGTTATTATACGAATGATATTGATACCTTGCGTCAGATGATTTCTCAAAGCTTTCCGCAGCTTCTTGCATCAGGTGTGATGGTATTTACCGTTTTTTGTATTATGGTATACTATTGTGTTTGGCTGACGATTGTTGTTGTTCTCGGTGTTTTTTTGATGCTTATGATTACCAAGAAAGTTGGCGGCGGCTCTGCAAAATTCTTTTTGCGGCAGCAAAGCGAGCTTGGTAAAACAGAGGGCTTTATTGAGGAAATGATGAATGGACAGAAGGTAATAAAAGTTTTCTGCCACGAAGAAGAGAGCAAAGCTGATTTTGATCGTTTAAATGACACATTGTTTGAGGAGTCCAGAAAAGCGAATCAGTATGCAAATATCCTGGGACCGATTCTCAATAATATCGGAAATGTATTATATGTCGTTGTTGCGATTGTCGGTGGCCTGTTGCTACTTGGCAATGTGCCGAATGTAAGTGTTTCCGGATTGGCAATCGGAATCAGCATTGTTGTGCCGTTTTTAAATATGACCAAACAGTTTGCGGGAAATATCAATCAGGTTTCCCATCAGATCAACGCGATTGTAATGGGCTTAGCCGGAACGCAGAGAATTTTTGGCTTAATGGATGAGCAGCCTGAACAGGACGATGGATATGTGATGCTGGTGAATGCACGTGAAGGCGAGAATGGGCTTGAGGAATGTGAGCAGAGAACCGGTACATGGGTATGGAAGCATCCGCATCAGGCAGACGGCAGTGTAACATATACGAAACTCGAAGGCGATGTACAGTTATTTGACGTTGATTTTGCTTATGAAGAGGGAAAACCCGTTCTGCATAATATTTCAATCAGCGCAAAACCTGGACAGAAAGTTGCTTTTGTTGGTGCGACGGGCGCAGGAAAAACAACGATTACCAATCTATTAAATCGTTTTTATGATATTGCGGACGGAAAAATCCGATATGATGGAATCAATATCAATAAGATTCGGAAAGCCGATCTGCGTCATTCTCTTGGAATCGTGCTTCAGGATACGAATCTGTTTACAGGAACAGTTATGGACAATATTCGGTATGGGCGATTGGATGCAACTGATGAAGAATGTATTGCTGCTGCAAAACTTTCCGGTGCAGACGATTTTATTACGCGTTTACCTGATGGATATGCAACATTTTTGACAGGAAATGGAGCAAATCTTTCACAGGGGCAACGTCAGCTTTTATCCATTGCGCGTGTTGCTGTAGCAGATCCGCCGGTCATGATCTTGGATGAAGCGACATCTTCGATTGACACCCGAACTGAAGCAATCGTTCAGCGTGGTATGGATGCGCTCATGGAAGGCAGAACGGTCTTTGTGATTGCACACCGTCTTTCAACAGTGAAGAATTCGGATGTCATCTTGGTGTTGGATCATGGACGGATCATTGAACGAGGAAATCATGAACAATTGCTTGCACAAAAAGGCCAGTACTATCAGTTGTATACTGGTGCATTTGAATTGGAATAATCATGGCGTTGCAGGTACGTGACGTAGTGTTAGAATTCTAACCAGAATATTGGAAGAGATTTTGTGCAAAAACTCCTTTGAAAAAGGAATAAAAAATCAATATAATTAAAGTACAACGTGTAGCTTTATGCGTAATTCCGGTTGCGCATAAAGCTACACGTTTTTTATTTTCATTTGCAGTGAGGAGGAAATAGGATAAAAAGGCGGCTTTTTGAAAAGATCATCAAACGAAATAAAATTAGAAAAGACAAACGAAATAGGACTGGAGGAATATTTTTTGGAACAGAAATCAAATCTCTTTTTAGAAACGGAAAAGATCGGAACGTTGATGCGAAAATATGCGATTCCTTGTATTATTTCATTACTGGTTGGTGCGCTTTATAATATTGTCGATCAGATTTTTATAGCAAATGCCGATTATCTTGGATCTTATGGAAATGCTGCAAATACGGTCGTTTTTCCGTTAACCGTTGTAGCGTTAGCGATCGCTGTTATGGTTGGTGACGGTTGTTGTGCTTTTGTCAGCATCAGTCTCGGAAAGGGAAGAATGGATGATGCAAGGAAAAGCGTAGGCAATGCTGTGATTATGAGTGTTTTAAGCAGCTTTGCGTTAACAATTATCTACTTGATTTTTTCAGATCAGATCATTACAATATTTGGTGGAACAGTGAATGAGGAAACCTTTCAATATGCACATGAGTATTTCTTTTATATCAGTATAGGAATTCCGTTTTATATGTTTGGACAGGCGATGAATCCTGTTATTCGTGCAGATGGAAGTCCTAAATTTGCAATGGTGTCGACTTTTGCAGGGGCAGTCATCAATATTGTTTTGGATCCAATTTTTATTTTTTCATTTCAATGGGGAATGATGGGTGCAGCCGTTGCAACAGTGATCGGGCAAATTGTTACTGCCTTTTTGTCGATATGGTATCTTATCCATATGCGAGTGATTAAACCCCAGAAGAGCGATTTTTTCTTACATCATAAGATTTGTGCGAAAACACTTCTCTTAGGGGTTACGAGTTTCCTGTCACAGATTTCTTTGGTGGCTGCAATGGCTGCCATCAATAACATGATTCGCAAATATGGCGCTATGGACCCAGTTTTTGGACAGGCACAATTTGCGCAGATTCCTATGGCTGTTGTAGGAATTGTTATGAAGTTCTTTCAGATTGTTATTTCCGTTGTTGTGGGAATGGCAGCTGGCTGCATACCAATTGTTGGCTTTAATATGGGTGCTGGAAAGAAGAAACGTGTTATGCAGCTGTTCACAAAATTGCTCATTGCGGAGGCTGCAGTGGGTGCAGTTGCATTTATTCTCGTAGAGTTTTTCCCAAACGGTATGATTTCCATTTTTGGTGCAGCAAATGAAAGTGCTTATTATACGGAATTTGCAATGAAAGCATTTCGTATTTATCTGTGCTTTATTATTTTGGCTTGTGTAAACAAGGGATGTTTTATTTTCCTACAAGCAATGGGGAAAGCTGCAGCATCGACACTGCTTTCCGTGATTCGAGAAGTTGTCTTTGGTGTAGGGTTTGCAGTGCTGCTTCCAGTTTTCTTTGGGTTAGATGGTGTTTTATATTCCATGCCAGTCTCAGATATTTTAACATTTGTTGTTGCGGTTTTCTTGATTATTCGTACATATCGGGAACTGAAAACGAAAGGAGTGTAATTTTATGCAAAATCGAATTATTACAATTAGCCGCCAGTTTGGCAGCGGCGGAAGGACAATAGGAAAGGAAGTGGCTGATCGGCTTGGAATCCACTGTTATGATTCTGAGTTGATCGAAAAAATTGCTTCAGAGTCAGGCCTTTCAAAAGAATATATAAAGGATCGTGTAGAGGACGCACAGCATAAAAGCTGGCTTGGCAATGCGTTAAGCAGTGGCCGCGATTTGGAAACGGGACTTTCTACACAGGATTTTATTTGGCATGCGCAGAGAAAAGTGATTCTTGAACTGGCGCAGAAGGAATCCTGCGTAATTGTTGGACGATGCGCAGATTATATTTTGCGCGATTATGAGAATTGCTTGAAAGTATATATTCATGCATCCATGGAAAAACGTGCAGAACGTATTGTAAAGGTTTATGGCGAGCGGGAAGAGTCTCCGCAGAAGCGACTAAAAGATAAAGATAAGAAACGTAAAGAATATTATCGCTTTTTTACAGATACCGAATGGGGTCAAGCTGACAATTATCATATTGCACTTGACAGCGGTGTGCTTGGAATAGAAACATGCGTTGATATTCTTGCAGGTTTATATAAAACAAAGTGAAGATGAAAATGTAAATTTTTATGTTTGAGAAAGGGCTGGACATTCTGTTCGGTCCTTTCTCAAACGCGAATTTTGACTTGCAATAACAGGTGTTTCTTTGGGCTTTCTGTACCAATGCGAAAAGACATTTTGCTCAAATATAGTTGAAAAAAGTGATTAGGTATGATAAAATATAACTAGTTAAATTTTGTTATATGCAAGTCAGCGCATAACTAAAATGTGGAAGACTCAATATAAAAGGAGGGTCAATTTCAATATGAGAAATATGGTGGAGCAGACATGGATGCCAGAAAACAAAAGAAAAAATGCTCATTTGAGAATAGTGAGTATTATTTTGGCTGTTTTGCTGGTAATCAGTGTGGCGGCACTTGCTGCACGGTATATTTATCTTGGAATTTTTGCATCCGATCCAACGACTGACACTGTAACTGGAAATTTGATCGGGGAGTCGTTGAGTGTGCAGGCTACCGCAGCACTTGGAGAGAATGAGATCCAAGCAGAGAATGGATATCCAACAGCTTCGGCTTTCGCTTTGTCGAGCCGTTCTGCAACAGCAGAAGTTAAGACTGTGGGAACAACCAGTAACGGTCAGACGACGTCTCTCGAATTATATCAAGGGGTTCCAGAAGTAAATGAAAAGTTTACGGCAGAAAATATGCTTCCGGGAGATACAGTCAAGAAGAATTTTTCAATCAAAGTAAACCATAAAAAAGAGATTGCCCTGTATTTTAATACGGAAATCACGCAAGAAACAAAAAATTTGAGTGATGTTCTTCAAATTAAAGTGACAGATTTAAACAGCGGAGAAGTTTTGTGCAATGGATCCTTTGCAGAATTAAATGAAAAGGAGTTCTCCGTGCTTTTGTCACAGAATGCACAGGGGTCAACGACAGTGAATTATGAGATCGAAGTTTCTGCAGATACTTCGATTGGAAACGAATATCAGGCTGCAGCTTTGATGGCTGATTTTCATTGGTTTGTTGAAGATGAAGGTTCACTGACACCGGATACCGATGATTATCTGACACTTGGGTTGTGGCTGGTAGGATTTTTGCTGTGTGCAGCACTGCTGATTGTAGTGTTTGTCATGCTGAAACGGGCGAAAGGAGAGAAAAAAGCATGAGAAAGCCAAGTCAAACAAAGCAAAAAGCATATGGCAGTATCATCGTTACGCTCGTTTTGCTGGTAATGTTGGCGATTACAACGTATGCGTTGTTTACATCGATGGTTTCAGTAGAAGAAAACCAGTTTGAAATGGGAGAAGTAAAAATCGAATTAAACGATGGAAAAACAATTTTTGATAGTGTTGATCTGAATATTGAACCCGGATATTCTGTAAAAGAAGATTTTACCGTTGAGAATCAGGGAACAGCAGACGTATATTATCGTTTGTATTTAGAAAATGTTACCGGTGCATTATATGATGCGTTGACATTTGAAATTTATGATGGTGAAACACTTTTATACAGCGGCGATGCACAGGCGCTCACAAAAGAAAATCCTTGTATCAGTCAGACTGCTTTAACTGCCGGTGAAACAAAGACACTGACAGCAGTGGTGAAAATGAAAGAGGGAGCGGGCAACGCATATCAGACTGGAAAAATCAATTTTGATGTTACGGTTGATGCTGTGCAGGCAAAAAACAATCCAGATAAAGTGTTTGAATAATCTTCTGGAATAATCAAAGGAGTCTATTAAATGAAGCGTACTAAAAAATCTTTGTTTGTGAGTGGTGTTTCACTGGTTATCAGTGCTGTGTTATTGCTTGGAACGACATTTGCGTGGTTTACAGATAGCGTTACAAACAAAGGCAATGTCATTACGTCCGGTGAGCTGTTAATCAACGCATATGCATATGATTTAGGCCAAGAAGGACAGAGTGTTACCATTCAAGGAGTAAACAATGATCAGGCGTTTACTTTTGAAAAAGTTCCGCAGGATTTGAAAGCAGCAAATTGTCCGCCGATTATTTCTGAGGATCTGTGGGAGCCTGGAAAAACATCAGCAAAACTATTGGAAGTTAAAAATGATGGAACTTTGGCAACCAAAATTAAAGTGCAATTCAATGTGACTGAAACAGAACTGATGAATGCACTGTGGTTTGATTTTGTAAAAATAGAAGACGGTCAGGTCGTTGGAAGTTTCCAGAAACGTCCAATGAGCACACTTTCTACTTTCGCAAAAGATCTTGAATTCTCGTTGCTGTCGGGTGAAAATGTACAGTTTGTTCTGGTATACGGAATGAATGAGAACGCAGGAAATGAATATCAGGGTACGACATTCTCTGCGGATGTATCCGTAATCGCTGCGCAGTACACGTATGAATCGGATGGTTTTGAAAATAATGACTATGACCAGGCGGCGACCTATGATGCAACAGCTGTAACTTCTGAACAGGAATTTTTGACAGCTGTTGAGAATGGACAGGATATTTTCTTGACAAATTCCATTGCATTGAACGATAGTGTATCCGTTGATAAAGATATTACTTTGTATTTAAATGGAAATGATCTTACAATTTCTAATGGTAAAGGTGCACTTAGAGTAATGAAAGCACTTACTGTAGAGGGAAATGGCACAATAAAAGGTGCGCTTGTTGCAAATCAAAATGCGAAACTAACAATAAACGGTGGAAAAGATTTTGAAGTTTCCTCTGATTTTTCGACTGGTGCAGCAATCTCTGGCGCTTTAAATTCTATTGTAGAGATTGATGGCGGAACATATACCAGTACGTTAAAAGGCTCTGCAGTGATTAGCTTTTTAGGCCAAGAACTGACGGTTAAAAACGCTGTTGTAAATGTAGGCGTTGATTCGGCTTCTCAGTCTTGCGGAATCAATAGTGCCAATGCAGAAACGACATTGCTTGAGAACGTTACAGTAAATGCGAAATATAGTGTTGCTGTAAAGCTGAATAACGGTATGTCGGGCGATGCGACCATCATCAATGGTACCTTTACAACGGATCAGGCGGCGGAAGGATTTAATCCGAATCCAACCATCCAATATGGTGGTACGTTGAATATTTCAAATGCAATAGTCAATCGAATTGGTGTAGGTATTTATTATAGAAAATCGTGGCCGCTGCCAACAGAGGTTGTTGGTCTGACCATGGAGAATGTTACATTTAATGCGGTGAATGACAATGCATCTGAATATCAAGATGTTGATTATTACAGATTTTAAAGTCTGTAATAGCGGTTGCTGCGAGCTGGACAACCGAATCAAAAACATTTATAATGAACAAGTAGTTATTTAGGACATTTCCACTCTCATGAATTATGAGAGCGGGAATCAAAGGGCATGCATCTTCATTCGTGCCTTTTGATTCCTGAAGAAGGAAAAGGAGAGGATCAAAGCGTGAAAAAAGCTTTTAATATTGTAGCGAAAGTTTTAACCATTGTTATTTTGGTTTTTGCGATCTGTGTTACAATATTTACCGTGATTTCGGTAAATACTGTAGGAAAAGATGCGGATCTGTTTGGATATAAACCTTATATTGTGCTGTCGGATTCTATGAAAGATACTTTTGCCGTAGGCGATCTGGCAGTCAGCAAAAAGGTTGATCCTGAGACGTTACAAGTAGGAGATATTATCACTTTTGAATCCATCGATCCGTCCAATTATGGCGAAACGGTTACGCATAAAATTCGCGAAATTACGACCTACGAAGGTGAGCCTGCTTTCATTACATATGGAACGACGACAGGTGCTGACGACAGTTATCCGGTGCCGTTTGATAATGTAATCGGAAAATATGTATTTTCCTTGCCGAAGATGGGCTATTTCTTTGAATTTCTGAAATCGCCATCCGGATATGTTCTTGTTATTTTAATTCCGTTCTTATTGTTGATTGCTTTGCAGGGCGTTCGATTTTTTAAATTGATGCGTCAATATAAATCAGAACAACAAGCACAATTACGTGCGCAAGAAGCTGAAATTGAGGCAGAGCGTATGGAAGCGCGGAAAATGAAAGAAGAATTAGAGCGTTTAAGAGCGCAGGTGAAGAACGGTGAAACAGATGAAAAAGTTGAAGAAAGAGGAGACTTTACTTTTCAGGTTCATAATATAAATGAAGATAAAACGGAACAATAAAAAGTAGGTAAAGGAGACGAGAAAGATGATGCGAAAAGTAACGGCAATTATTACAGCATTAGTCATCGGTGTAGCGTGTTTTTCGGTAACCGTGTATGCGTGGTTTCAAGCAAGTATCACCAATACGGGAAACAAGATCGAAAGTGCAGAATATGGAATTCAAGTTTCTATTACAACCAATGGAACAAATGTCTCTCCGGATGCTGATGACAATTATGATTTAGCTGCGAATACAGCGTATAGCGTTACATTAACCGCCTTTGGTGATGCAGAAAAAGGATATTGTGTGATGTCAAATGGAAGTGTGTCGTGGAACACACAACAAATTCTTCCGGGTGAATCGATGACTTTTACACTAATTCCGGAGAAGAATGCTGCGTATACCTTTAAAGCGAATTGGGGTACTGTAGAAGGAGCTGTTATTTCTGGTGGTGACACAATAGGAAGCAAAGCTGCAGGATCGTCTGAGCTGAAAAATCCAAATACTGTGACACCAACGATTCCTGACAAAACGGAAGAAGCTGTTTCAACACCGGAGAAAACAACAGGAGAAGAGTCAGTAGAGGAGTCTGAAGAAGAGACGATGATTTCTTCTGATAATTCTGAAGAAGAAAAAGACGAAACGAACGCTGAATAAGTATGTCTTTAAAAATTGTCGTGAATATTGCATTGCGTCTTAAAAATTAGGCGTTGCCTTTGGTTGATATTGATTAAACAGTTAAAAGGACTTATGATCTGCGACTTTCAGATCATAAGTCCTTTTATATTTGCTTTAATACATAAGACACTCCACTTGCCAATCAGAATGACAAATGGAGTGCTTTTACTTATTCATATAGAAAAAAGCAATAAAAATTGATTTTCATCATATCACGGATATTTGACACATTTTCATTGCATTCAATGCGTTTTCATGGCTTTGAGGTGTAACACCCGCACAGCAATTGGAATCAACAACGATTTTTGTTTCGGACAAAAAAGATTTGATCATTAAAGCGTTCGAAATCACACAAATATCTGTACAGACACCGACGAGTTCTACTTCGTCTGGTTTTAGTTTGCAAAGATATTTTGCCAGTGCAACAGAGCCAAATGTGCTTTTTTCAAAAATAATACTATCATCAACAAGCTCCGCAATCGGCGGACACAGATCAAAGCCATCGGTTCCTTTTACACAATGAACGACAGGAAGCAATGTACCTTCCTGTGTGTTTAAGTAGTCAGGTGTATGTGTATCCTGTGTAAAGATAATTTGTTCGTTGTGTTCACGTGCAGCGCGAATTTTTTGTGCAACGCGGCAAACGATTTTTTCAGCTTCGCGTGTGCCAAGAGCGCCGTCAATAAAATCATTTTGCATGTCAACGACAACCAGTATTTTCATATTATCCGCCCCTTTCTTTATTTTTATCCTATCATGTTTTCTGTATCTTTGCAATATTTTTTTAAAAAAAGCTTGACTCTGTTTTTAAAGTGTGGTATTATATACGAGCAACAGAAATGAGGGCATAGCTCAGCTGGTTAGAGTACTTGCTTGACATGCAAGGGGTCGGTGGTTCGAGTCCACTTGTCCTCACCAAAACGGTACGCAAAATGCGTACCGTTTTTATATTTTACATGATCTCTAAACTTATCCTTAAATCTATGGCTTAAAGATATTGAATTGTGCTTGTTATAAATTTTAATCAAGATCACGATGCTATAAATTTTATTATGCACAGAATGAATGAAGCCGTATATGATTTAAAAAGTGATTTGAGCAATAAGCCGTTAAATATTAAGGAAATACGGCAGTTTCCTGCTCATGTTTCAGGCATAAAATCGATAGAGATTTATGTAAAATAAAAAAGTCAAAAAAAATAAAAAAAAGGGTTGACTTTTTCTTTCGAATGCGATATAATAACAAACGTCGCTGAGAGATACAGCAACAAACCAGCAATCAAGTGGGAGCATAGCTCAGCTGGGAGAGCATCTGCCTTACAAGCAGAGGGTCACAGGTTCGAGCCCTGTTGTTCCCACCACTTGGCCCGCTAGCTCAGTTGGTTAGAGCGCTAGCCTGTCACGCTAGAGGTCGTCGGTTCGAGCCCGATGCGGGTCGCCATTTGCCTCTGTAGCTCAGTCGGTAGAGCAGAGGACTGAAAATCCTCGTGTCGTTGGTTCGATTCCGACCGGAGGCACCAT
>CALXAM010000066.1 GCA_944386285.1 uncultured Clostridia bacterium
CCCGGAACCATCCAGTCCCGAATCCGTGCGCAAACCGCTTCGACATATTCCTCTGCCGCCTGCGACGAATACGCGCCCGAATAAAAATCGCAGTACGGACACTTTTTCGCACAAAACGGCACATGGATATAGACCCCGAGGCTCATCCCTTTGCCTCCAGCAGTTTGTCTGCAAGGGACGCAAACTCATGAAGGCTTAGCTCCTCCGCACGAGCGGTGGCGGTCAAGCCGCAGGATAAAAGTGCGTCAATGACCGACTGTTTTTTCATACCGAGCGACGCGGACAGCGGATTCGGCAGTGTTTTCCGCCGCTGTGAAAACGCCGCGTGCACCACTTTGAAAAACCACGCTTCGTCCGCCGTTTCTACCGGCGGTGTTTTCCGGATGGAGAGCCGGATGACCGCCGAATCGACATTCGGTGCCGGGAAAAAGCTCCCGCGGGACACCTGAAACAGCACTTCCGGTTCACTATAATACTGCACTGCCGCGGTGACAGCGCCGCACTGTCTTGATCCCATCGGCGCACACAGGCGCTGTGCCGCTTCCTTCTGTACCATGACAGTCACTGACTCCACCGGCAGACGTTCTTCAAGCAGGCGCATCACAATCGGCGAGGTGACGTAATAAGGAAGGTTTGCGCAGACGCACACCTCCATGCCTGCAAACTCCTCGCGGATGAGCGCGTGCAGATCGACGTCCATCACATCGGAATGCACAAGCTTTATATTGTCATAGCCTGCCAGTGTTTCATTCAAAACAGGAAACAGGCTGTCATCAATTTCGATAACGACGACCTTGTCCGCCCGTTTGGCAAGTTCGACGGTAAGCACGCCAAAACCTGCACCGATTTCGATGACGCCGACGCCCGGCTTTGCACCGCCTAATTCTGCCATACGCGGACACACGCTCGGGTTAATGAGAAAATTCTGCCCGAGAGATTTTGAAAATGAAAAGCCGTGCCGTTCGCAGAGCGATTTAATGACGCCGATATTTGAAAGGTTTTCCATAGTAATTGTCCTCATTCCGTTTGATTCTTTTTTTATTGTACCACACGCACAGAAAAGAAGCAAAGAACCGCTTTTATTTTGGGGTCTTAAAATTTGACTTTTTTCGCCGGGCATTGTATGATAAAAATATCACAACTATACCAAAGCAATATACTTGAATCACAGGAGGGTTTTCATGGTTTTTGTTGCTTCTAAATGGTGCGATGACATCAATGTCCGCGATTTTATTATGAAAAACTATTCGCCGTACACCGGAGACGATTCGTTTTTGGCGCCGCCAACCGAACGCACATTAAAACTTTGGAATGAAGTGAGCGATCTGATGGCAGAGGAGCGCCGCCGCGGCGGTGTGTATGACATCGACGAAAAGACCATTTCTACTGTGTCTTCTCATGCACCGGGTTACATCGACAAAGAGCTCGAAACAATTGTCGGTTTACAAACAGATGCCCCGCTCAAACGTGCTGTCATGCCGTTTGGCGGTTACCGTATGGTCAAAAACTCGCTCAAGGCATACGGCCGTCAGACCACACCGGAGATGGACCGTGTGTTCAAACACCGCAAAACGCACAACGACGGTGTGTTCGATGCATACACCGATGAGATGAAAAAAGCACGCCACGCCGGCATCATCACCGGTCTGCCGGACGCATACGGCCGCGGCCGCATCATCGGTGACTATCGCCGTGTTCCGCTGTACGGCGTTGACCGTTTGATCGAAGCAAAGAAAAAAGCGCTTCAAACCGAACTTGTATTCGACATCATGGATTCCCCGACCATTCGTCTGCGCGAAGAAGTTTCCGAGCAGATTCGTGCGCTTGAAGCACTCAAAACGATGGCGGCAAGCTACGGCTTTGACATCTCCCGCCCGGCAACCAACACCAAAGAGGCAATCCAATGGCTCTATTTTGCATACTTGGGTGCTGTCAAAGAGCAAAACGGTGCAGCAATGTCACTCGGCCGTGTGTCCACCTTCCTCGACTGCTACGCACAGCGCGATTTGATGGATGGTGTGTTCACAGAGTCCGAAATTCAGGAATTTGTCGATCACTTTGTCATGAAACTGCGTATGGTTCGCTTCCTGCGCACACCGGCTTATGATGAACTGTTCTCCGGCGATCCGACTTGGATTACCGAATCCATCGGCGGCATGGCAGGCGACGGCCGTACGCTTGTTACAAAAATGAGCTTCCGTTTTTTACACACACTTACAAACTTAGGTCCTGCGCCTGAGCCAAACATGACCATTCTGTGGAGTGACCGTCTGCCGGAAAACTTCAAAAAGTTTGTTGCAAGACTGTCGATCGAAACTTCTTCCATTCAGTATGAGAACGACGAGCTGATGCGTGCAAAATTCGGTGATGATTACGGCATTGCATGCTGTGTTTCGGCAATGCGCATTGGCAAACAGATGCAGTTCTTCGGCGCGCGTGCAAACCTTGCAAAAGCACTGCTTTACTCGTTAAACGGTGGTAAGGACGAAGTCCACGGCGATCAGGTCGGCCCACTTGTTGCACCGATCGGCGACGGCCCGCTCGATTTTGACGAGGTCATGAAACGATTTGACTTTGTGTGCGACTGGCTTTCAAGACTCTACATCAACACCCTCAACATCATCCACTACATGCACGACAAATACTGCTACGAAAAATTGCAGATGGCACTCCACGACGAGGATATCATCCGCACCTCTGCATGCGGTCTTGCAGGTCTTTCCGTTGTAGCGGACAGCCTTTCCGCAATCAAATATGCGCGTGTCACCCCGATCCGCAATGAAGAAGGACTCATCACCGATTTCTCCATCGAAGGCGACTTCCCGAAATTCGGCAACAACGACCCGCGTGTTGACGAGCTGGCAACTTTTGTGGTTGAGATGTTCATGAAAAAACTGCGCAAAAACCGCACCTACCGCGAAAGCATTCCGACCATGTCGATTCTTACGATTACTTCTAACGTCGTCTACGGCAAAAAAACCGGCTCGACACCGGACGGCCGCAAAGCCGGCGAACCATTCGCACCAGGTGCAAACCCGATGCACGGACGGGATTCAAACGGCTGTGTCGCTTCCATGAAATCGGTTGCAAAACTTCCGTATGATCTCTCTGAAGACGGTATTTCCTACACCTTCTCGATTGTACCGGGTGCTTTGGGTAAAACGGAAGACGAGCAGGTGCAAAACCTTGTAACGCTGATGGACGGTTACTTCTTAGAGGAAGGTCACCACATCAATGTCAACGTCTTAAACCGCGAGGTACTGCTCGATGCAATGGATCATCCGGAACTTTACCCGCAGCTGACAATCCGCGTTTCGGGCTATGCAGTAAACTTCATCAAGCTAACCCGCGAACAGCAGCTCGATGTCATTCACCGCACTTTCCACACAAGATTCTAATTGTAAAAAAGAACTGATCTACCTTTACAGATCAGTTCTTTTTTATCATATTGATTTACAAACATTTCTTTTGTTGTTATAATATAAGTACAATACCATGACAGGAGGGGAGTCCCATGCACAAACAAAACAGACTTCATTCATTCGCTTCCACTTTTTAAAACGCGGAGGTGTATTTCTATGACAGATTTTATTCATAAAAAAATTTTTATTGCTGCCGCGAGTGTAATGGGCCTGATTCTCTTTCTTGTAGCATCCTTTTTCCCCGCAGTGATGGAAGAATGTCCGGCCGGCTATTTCACCTATACTTTCGGCAGTCTTTTCGGCAGCTGGCTTACACTATATGGTTTCTCCGGCAACGAAACGCTGTTTTCACTGATTGCACATAACGACGGTTTTTCTGTTAATTTGCTTCAATTCATATATGTATTTGTTATGTCCGGTGTCTATGGTTTTGTCATTTGTTTGCTTGCAGGCTTATTGATTAAAAAACGAAAAACTAAAACAGAATAATACAAATTGTATAAACAAAAGAGGAATTCCAATATGGAATTCCTCTTTTGTGTTTTTGGTTTTTCTTATTCTTCGGCAGAAATAATATTCTCGCCCATCGCCGCTTTGTGCATCGCTTCTTTTTTCTGCTGATGACTCACTGCCACTGGGAAAATGTCGAGAACAAAATCACTGCACTGATCGAAACAGCTGCACCGACAATCAGTTCCGTATGCGTATCAAGTTGCGCGTCCAGTACACCAACAAGCGGCGCACATACAACGCTTGAAAAAATGGTAACCACAATCGCGTTGACCATCATTGCCGTTGTCCGCATCTGTTTTGGAACAACATCATTGATGTATTTCAAAATACTATAGCTTTACCCACGGCTGACAATCCGCGTTTTGGGCTATGCAGTAAACTTCATTAAGCTTATCCGCGAACAGCAGCTCGATGTCATTCACCGCACCTTCCACACAAGATTCTAATTATAAAAAAGAACTGATCTGCTTTTGCAGATCAGTTCTTTTTTATAATTTATACATATATATTGACAAATTGAATAATTTATTATATATTATAATTGATAAGAAAAGAAAGGTGGGATTAGTCCAATGCACGAAAATGTAAACCAACACATTATCGCTAATTACAAAAAGATTGGAGATGAATATTTATGTGTATTAAATCAAAAATCAGGATTATCCTATCTCTTACATTGGCAGTATGATTTTTGTGCGGAACTAATATTTACGCGCTAACGCTTGAACAATCACGTGAACTCACAATTCAAGCAACAGAAAATACAATTGTTACAATCGACGAAGATTCTTTGCGTTTGCTTTATGAAAAAAATATTTCTATTGATGAGTTTGAACAAATTGCAAAGCAAGCTGCTTCAGAATTTTTAAATGAAAATAATCTATCTGACCAAAAAAATGCGCCAATTCGTGTTTCGGCACAGTCCAATTTATCCATTCCTCCTGGATCTAGCACCGAAACCAAAAGCGGCTCAAATACAGGAAGTGTGTTTGCCGGTATTCCTGCTTTAGGGATATGCTATATCGATATCGATTATACATACAATTACACCAAATGGTGGCATACACTTTATGGTGTGGATGGATGCTTTGTTAACAGCGGGTCTCGAGTTACAGACAGCAATCTTAGAGGTGCTTATCTGACTACTTGGGAACACTCTCGCGGAACAATCACTTATGCAAATGACGCTTATGGAAAAAATCTTCATGTTGTTGCAATTGGAGATTTGACTGCTGGAATTGATATTCAAATTGGCCCTATAACGATTCCTGCACATGTTACAACTGAACAATCTTTTCTTTATCTTCATCCAATCTGATAAACCTGTTTATCAGAAATGAGGTGTATTTCTATGATTGATTTTATTCATAAAAGAAATTTTATTGCTGCTGTGAGTATCATCGGTTTTATTTTCTTTCTTGCAGCTTCCTTTTTCCCAACAGTGATAGAAGAATCCCCGTCCGGCTATTTCATCTACACTTTCGGCAGTCTGTTCGGCAGCTGGCTTACACTATATGGTTTCTCCGGCAACGAAACGCTGTTTTCATTGCTTACGAATAACAATGGATTTTCTGTTTTTATCCCGCAAATGTTCTATGTTCTGTTCATGTGCGGACTTATCAGTTTTATTCTTTGTTTCCTGCCGTGCTGGCTTGCAACATTCCTGAAAAAACGAAACGCTAAAACAGAATATAAACAATAAATATCCCCCGGCGAAGCCGGGGGATATTTCATCTGCGGACAAAGCCCTTTGTTACTAGCGACACGCATCACGTCACGTTAGTACGATCTGGCAGCTGCGAAAAGTCTGTTACTAGCTACTCGTAAACAGTTTTTATAAATTCCCCATCCTCAGCTGTTCTCCGCTCTTGTCTTCTTCCAGCTGCTTTCGAATATATTCTTCATTCTTTTTTGCATTCTTTCCTGCTGTATCCACGTAATATCCTCTGCACCAAAATTCCCGATTTCGTTATTTGTATTTTAGCTCCAGATATTTTTCATAAATCATCAAACTACTGGAGGTATCTCTATCAGCATATGTACATGGTCTGGGCAGACTTCTGCCTCTATGATTTTTATCCTCTTCCAGTTGCACAGTATGCTTATATACAAAAAGCCGCAGCCTTCATTGGCTGCGGCTTTTCATTTTCTTCTTTATATATATCCGTTTACACTTAAATCAACATTATTCCAATTCAAATGCGCCGGTATACAACTGATAATACGTTCCTTTTTCTGCAATCAGTTTTTCATGGTTACCACGTTCAATAATTCTGCCATGATCCAATACCATAATGACATCCGAGTTTTGTACGGTGGACAACCGGTGCGCAATGACAAAGACCGTTCTGCCTTCCATCAGCTTATCCATACCATCTTGTACCAATGCTTCTGTACGAGTATCAATCGACGAAGTTGCCTCGTCGAGAATCATAACCGGCGGATCAGATACAGCAGCACGCGCAATCGAAATGAGCTGACGCTGTCCTTGCGAAAGACCGCTTCCGTCGCCTTTTAACACTGTCTGATATCCCTGAGGCAACATTCGAATGAATCCATCCGCGTTTGCAAGTTTCGCTGCTGCAATACACTCTTCATCCGTTGCGTCCAGATTACCGTAACGCAGGTTCTCCATGACCGTACCGGTAAACAGATTGACATCCTGCAATACCACACCCATTGAACGACGCAAATCCGTCTTTTTGATCTTATTGATGTTAATACCGTCATAGCGGATTTTTCCGTCAGCAATATCGTAAAAACGGTTGATCAAGTTCGTAATGGTTGTTTTACCTGCACCTGTTGCACCAACAAATGCAATTTTTTGACCGGGTTCTGCATAAAGGGTGATATCATAAAGAATTTGTTTATTCGGAACATAGCCGAAATCCACATGATCCAATACCACACGGCCCTCGAGTTTTGTGTATGTGACTGTGCCGTCATGATGCGGATGCTTCCATGCCCACATACCAGTGTGTTTTGGTGCCTCCACAATCTGACCATTTTCTTCTCTTGCATTAACAAGTGTTACGTAGCCGTCATCCATTTCCGGCTCCTCATCCATGAATGCAAAAATACGAGAAGCGCCGGCAAGCGCAGTAACAATCGAGTTAAACTGGTTTGAAATCTGAGATACCGGATTGGTGAAGTTTCGTGACAATGTCAAAAATGATGCAATCATACCAAGCGTCAGTGTTCCTGTTCCGGTAAGGCTCAAGTTCATTACCTGGGCAATCGCCATATACGCACCGAGCAGCGCAATAATGACATATTGCAAATAACCGAATCCATTCATCATCGGCATCATCGCATTTGCATGACCGTTTGCATTCGCTGCACTCTGCGCCCATGCCTTATTTTTCTCACGAAGTTCCGCTTTTGCCTGCTCCTCATGGCAGAATACTTTGATGACCTTTTGACCGTTGACCATTTCTTCAACATAGCTGTTGACATCTGCAAGCGTTTTTTGCTGCATAATAAAATAGAATCCGATTTTTTGGGTCACAACCTTAACGATCTGTAAAATAACAACCAACACAATGACAGCCACCAATGTGAGCCATACGCTGACATACAGCATACAGAAAAATACGGCAACAATCGTAAAGACAGATGTAATCAGCTGTGCCATGGACTGCGCAATCATTTGACGAAGCGTATCGGTATCGTTTGTATACAAACTCATAATATCACCATGTGTACGTGTATCAAATTCACGAATCGGCAGCCGCTGCATTTTGGAGAACATATCATCACGAATCTTTTTGAGCGTGCCCTGTGCAATCGTAACCATGATTCGGTTATAAAACAGCGTCGACACTACACCGATTAAATACACCACACCGACAATCAAAAGTGCTTGAAGCAGCCCGGTGAATACCGGTGCGTCAGAAGCAAGCAGCGGCGTAATGTAGTTATCAATCAGAACCTGTAAAAACAGAGAGGAAACCGCACTTGCAATCGCACTTAACAGGATACAGAACACAACGAAAATGAACCGTTTCTTATATTCTTTCATATAGGAAAGCAGTCTTTTCATCGTCTTTAAATCAAATCCCTGCTTAGGCATTCCTTTTGGAATCGGTTCGCCGGCGGACGTCATTTCTCTTTTATTTTTCGCCATTGTCATTTTCTCCTTTCTGCTGAGATTCAAATACCTCCCGGTAAATTGCACAGGAACGAAGCAATTCTTCGTGTTTTCCTACCGCTGCAATCTTACCGTCATCAAGAACTACGATCTGATCTGCATGCTGCACGGAACTAACACGCTGCGCAATGATAATTTTCGTTGTTTCCGGAATGTATTCTGTAAACGAACGTTGAATCGTTGCATCTGTTTTGGTATCGACTGCGCTTGTAGAGTCATCCAAAATCAAAACTTTTGGTTTTTTCAAAAGTGCGCGTGCGATACAAAGACGCTGTTTCTGACCACCGGAAACGTTTGTACCGCCCTGTTCAATATACGTATCATATTTATCCGGGAAAGTTTGAATAAACTCATCTGCACAGGCCAGCCGGCAAGCGTGTTCAATTTCTTCATCTGTTGCGTTTTCATTTCCCCAACGAAGATTTTCTTTAATTGTACCGGAGAACAACTCATTTTTTTGCAGCACCATTGCAACTGCATTGCGTAATGTATCAAGATCATATTTTCGGACGTCTATACCACCCAAAGTGAGTGTACCTCCGGTGACATCGTACAGTCGGGGAATGAGCTGAACAAGGCTTGACTTCGAGGAACCGGTACCGCCGATAATACCAATCGTTTCACCGGACGCGATGGACAAATTGATCTGATCGAGCACTTTCTTATCCGCTTTCGACGCATACGTAAAGTCCACATGGTCGAAGTGAATCGAACCGTCCGAAACCGTTTTCACTGCATTTTCAGGACTTACAATATCACTTTTTTCCTGCAAGATCTCTGCAATACGCCGTGCAGATGCCAGCGAAATAATAATCATTGCGAAGACCATAGAAAGCATCATCAAACTCATCAAAATCTGAATCGCATACGTAAACAATGCGGTCAAGTCACCCGTTGTCAATCCAAGTGCTGCATTGTTTCCACTTGCAACGATCGCTTTTGCACCGATCCACGAAATCAAAATCATGCACAAATACATAAAAAACTGCATGATCGGCGAGTTAAATGCAAGCAGCCGTTCGCCTTTTGCAAAATCCTCATAAATACGTTTGGAAATGCCTTTGAACTTTTTAATCTCATAATCCTCACGATTGAATGATTTTACGACACGAATGCCGCGTACATTTTCCTGCACAACATTGTTTAACTCATCATATGTGTGGAATACGCGGTTAAAGATCGGATTTACTTTCTTCACAATCAATATCAGCAAAACTGCCATAACCGGAATCACTGCAAGAAAAATCAGCGAAATATCGCGATTGATCCGGAACGATGCAAACATTGCAAAAATCAGCATAACCGGTCCGCGAATTGCCAAACGCAGCATCATTTGATAAGCATTTTGAATATTCGTAACGTCTGTAGTCAAACGTGTGACAATCGAGGCAGTGGAAAACTTATCAATATTGGAAAACGAAAATGTCTGCACATTGTCATACATATCCTGTCTTAAATTTGCCGCAAAGCCAACAGAAGCTTTTGCGCCGATGCGCGCTGCAAGAATACCTGTGATCAACTGCAGCAATGCAAACAAAAGCAACAGCCCTATGTACTTCCAAACTGTTCCCATATCACTCATATCGATACCGTAATCAATCAGTCCCGACATGAAAAGTGGAATGAGAATTTCAAACACCACTTCGATCATTGAAAAGAAAATCGTTAAAAAAGAGTTCCTGCGGTTTTCCCGCAAGCTTTTCAGCAGCGTCTTGAGCATATTCTTTCTCCTTTCACGTAGCACGCTACACTTTTTAAATTTAAAAAACGGATCATCCGTTTTAATCAAGATTATTGTAAATCGTCGTCAGCATTTCGCGAAGTTTTTTCACCTCTTCTTCTGAAAAAGACTGCATCATTCGCTGTTCACTGGCAAGCATATTTTTTTCAAGTTCCATTCGAATTGCTTTCGCTTCATCCGTGACTTGAACAATCTTATTTCGTTTATCTTTGGCATCCATCCAACTTGTAACATGACCATTTTGCTCCATTCGAGAAACAATACCAACCACCGTAGGATGTGACACTTCCAAAAAAAGCTCAATTTCTTTTTGTGTCGCCGCACCTCCTTTTGCATTTAAAAATGCGATTACACGGCTTTGTGCCAATGTCAGATGGTAGCGCTTTAAGTCTGCGTCGGCTCTTGTACGCAGCTTATCGTTAATATTTTTTAAAAGATAGCCGATGTGCTTTTTGGACATATCTTTGCGCCTCCTCATATAAGTGTAGCACACTACATATTATAGTGAACATTATTTTTACTGTCAAGTCGAACCGTGTATAAAAATAATCTTCTCCCACTATGTAAATTCAACCAGCAAAAATAAGCAGATTTTTATGCAACTTGAAAACGTATATCACACAAGACTATTCTGCCTTTCAGAAAATAAGAAACGCTCTGTTTTAAAAACAGAGCGTTTCTTATCAGTTCAAATTTTCTTTCGAGCAATTAACTATTGTATATTTTTGTGTATTTTCTCCTGTAAGTATATAAGAGAGCTCACCATTTTGATAAGTCGCTTCGATTTGGACATTTCCTTCAAGGTGGAGTTTAAACGAAACATTCCAATCCGCTGGCCACGCAGGCAAGACATAAATTGTTTGGCCACACTGTTGTACGAGCATGTCCTGCAAGCCAATCATACCACTGCCACCCCAGTTATGATCCGGTACCCAGTCATGACCGGGACCCCAAAATGCCGGAAATCTTCTCGGCCCGTTTCCGAGTTTCTTTGTGTTGATTTCACGCGCTTCCTCTGTCAGACCAAGACGTGCAGCAAAAATTCCATCCTGATGCCAGCTTACATAATCTCTTTGGCTGTCAGGTACATGATTCCATGTATGAATTGCTGTGCTGAGATTGTTTCTGCCGATTCCATATTGCTCATACGGAAATACCGGATACAATTCGGGGATCTCTACATTGATGCAGCCAGACCAAAAATCAGCCGGTTTGATACATGCCTGCCCATAGATCGATGTAACAGGAATCTCAGGCAAATGAGAAAACAGCTCTTCATAATATGCACAGTCTACATATTCAGGCAGTGTACACAACGCTTTGACAACCGCACGCAATCCGCTGACTGCATCTGTCGGATTGACTGCGTTCTTATATGTTTCAAGCGCTGTAGACGGCGCAATAAACAGCTTTCCGTTTTCATCATATTCAGACATCGTATTTTCCCGATAGATCTGTTTATAGTGCTCAAAATAGAACCGAACACAACTTTCAATCAGCGGGATATACTTCTTAATGTCCGCTTTTGTATACGCATGATATTTTAGGATCATATACGAAAATTCAAGCTGTGTACTGTATTCATATCGGGTCCATGGTCCGCGCAGTTCTGTTTTATCAAAATGTTTCGGACGATGATGATTTGGATCTGATGTGTCATCAAATCCATAGTTCCACCAGATGGATAACCCCGTATTTTCAAGCTGTTCACAGAAAGAGCAGCCCTCATGTCCCCAATATTCTCTGGTACGAATTTCCGCGTTCGACAATAAATTGTTATAAAAATCAAACTGCGGCGCCATCATGTCAAAATCTCCGGACTTGAGCATCGGCCAATAAACAAGACGCTGATTCTGCGCTGTAAACGCGCCGCCGCCCCACATCCGAAAATCGGGAGTCTTTCCGCGGTGACATTCATCTACGCTGAAGCACGCATCGGTCGTAAACAGTCCGCCATTAAATTTCGTTGGATACGCTCCATACGCATTGCAGCCAAGCATATAGCGAAACAGTGTATAGTTTCTTGAAAGCATGTATCCTGTGTCCGTTTCATCTTTTGCTTCATTGATTGAAATATAACTCCGATCAAAAAACGCCGTCCACCATTTTTTTGCTGTCTGTTTCGCATCCGGCGCAGAAGTCATTGCGCGCAGCTCGGATAAAAATGTTTCCTTTTTTGGGGTTTGCGTGCGATGCAAAAAGATCGAGAAGTGATGAGCCGTTTTTTTGTTCGGATAACAAGCGATACCCACGATATGGGATATCCGCATAACTTCCCTCATATTCTCCCGCAAAGCTGCAATCCGTTCCAACCAGCCTGCCGCCAAAAATCAAATCCTTTTGGCAGTTTGTAAGACGTTCTTTCACATGTTCAAGTCCCTGTGCTTTTACCGACTGGTCAAACACAAGCGCATCATTGCGGTTTTGATGATAAAATACGACTTCATCCCCCTCTGCTTTCACTTCATCCGGATAAGTATACACATCATACGGATATGATACAAAGCTAGAAGCCGCCATTCGCTCTTCCCCAATAAGTGCACGTTTTTTCAGTCGCCACCCCTCATAGGAAACATTGACGGTTATCGCATCATCTGCCGTGATATCCACATGACATACCGGCTGTGTGACTTCAAACCAGATATTGATCTGCACATTGTCACCGTAAATCCAAACAGATCCATCGTTTAATGAGAGCTGCTGACGAAAGGTATGCACAAACGGATTCTTCTCAAAATGAATACGAATACGTCCGACTTTGAGCATCTGATTATTCTCATCAAAATGTCCGCTTCGATCCAGATAAAAAAGAATATCGTTTTTTTCCGTCCAGATGCTTGCACCCGTGTCAAAGCCGCCGCAAGGCATCGCTTCTCCGGAATGTTTGCTCTGCGTATCCCATATAACATCATATTTGCTGATCTCCATTTTTTCACCCCGCTGTTCTTTTCGCTTATTTTATACCATCAAAACGCGCGATGCAAGATAAAAATAAACTTTTCTGTCGATCACTTTTTTGATCTGCTTAAGGCAAAAGATCAATCCGTTTTGTAGCGATTTTATCCGTAAATGCCCGATCATGCTCTACAAAAATCATTGTTGGACAAAAGGTTTCAATCAGCTCTTCAATCTGCATCCGAGAATAGATATCAATATAATTAAGTGGTTCATCCCAAATGTAAAGATGCGCCTTTTCACAGAGACTCTTTGCAATCAGTACTTTCTTTTTTTGCCCTTTCGAGTACCCGGCCATGTCTTTTTCAAACTGTACCCGCTCAAAGTCAAGTTTTCTGAGTATTGTTTTAAACAGCGTTTCATCAAGCTGATTTTCCTGAATAAATGACGAGAGCGATCCATTTAGAAATGAAGTGTCCTGTGGAAGATAGGAGATCACCAGCCCGGAGGCCCGTGAGATTGTGCCGGTATGTGCAATCGGTGCACCGATCAAAATTTTCAGCAAACTGCTTTTCCCGCTTCCGTTTCCGCCGTTTAACGCAATCCGATCCCCCTGTATAATAGAAAATGAAACAGGACGAAAAATTGCTGTTTGATCGTATGATACGACTACCTCCGAACACGTCACAAGTGTCTGACTGTGATGAGAAAGGGGCCATAATTTGAGCGTTTCTGCTTTTTCTGTATTTTTTAAAAGTGATGCAGTTTCTTCAATCGCCCGCTCTCTGCGCTTTGCAATTACTTTTGCACGTTTCATCATCTTTGCAGATTGATGACCAATATATCCGCGATCGGCAGAACCATCACCATACTTTGACGATTCAATTTGATCAGACCAGTTCGACGTCCTCATTGCAGCTTTCCGCAAACGAGTAATGTCATTCTGCAAACGCTCATTTTGTCTTTGTTCAAACTGCTGCTGTCGTGAAAAGTTTTCCCACCAAGAAGAAAAATTGCCCGCCTGTACATCAATCGTCGCTTTGTTGATCGATATCACATGATCGACACATTCATCTAAGAACTTTCGGTCATGTGAAACAAGAAGATATCCTTTCTTTTTGTTTAAATACGAAGCGATTACCTGTCTTGCGTGCGCGTCGAGATGATTGGTTGGTTCATCAATGAGTGGAAAACACCCTTCTTTCAGAAAAAAAGCTGCAAGCAACGCTTTTGTCTGTTCTCCGTTTGACAGTGTGTCAAATGGCCGCCAAAGTACCTCTGCATCAAGTGCCAAAAAGGAAAATTCGCGTAAGAATTCCCATTCCTCTGCTGTAGGACAAACCTTATTGAGGACTTCCCCGGTCAGAAGATTTTTTTCTTCTATTGGATATGGAAAATAGTCAAACAAAACGGCACTGATAATTCGCCCTGTATAAGAATAATGATTCTGCAGCAGATGCAACAGTGTTGTTTTCCCTCGCCCATTTCTTCCAATCAGTCCAATTTTCCAATTTGTATCAAATTGAAAGCTGCAATTTTCAAATATATTATCGTAACTTCCTGGATATGCAAATGTTAGATTCTCAATCTTGATCATTGACATGTATCATCATCTCCTTGTTTCTGCCAAAATACAAAAGAGCTGCAAGACAGATTCCTGCAGCTCTCAACAGCACAAACAAGCACCACTTTAAAAAAGTGATACACATCAAGGCATATTGACTAGATGACAAATGAATCTACTTCTTGCATCACCACAGCGAAAAAGACAGACTTCGCCCTTTTGTTGCTGTGGGCTCTTTTTTATCTGCAAGAAATAGAATTCATCCTGACACCTCTTTCATTCATTTTCCTCATCATACCACGCTTTGACGGGAAATGCAATCATTTTACGGCATTAAATCCACATACTTAATAATCAGCTCTGCTGTTTTATCAAGGCCAAGCTGCGTGGTGTTCACACACAGATGATAGTTCTTCGCGTCGCCCCATTTTTTCCCCGTGTAATAATGATAATAAGATGCACGCCGCTTATCAATTTTCTGTACTTTTTCTTTTGCTCCTTCCGGCGGAAAATCACGCATTCGAATAGCAAAATCGGTGCGTGTATCTAAATCAGCGTATAGATAAAAATTCACCGTGTTCGGCATATCACGCAGCACATAATCCGCACACCGACCAACAATCACACAGCCACCTTTAGACGCAACATCTTTAATAATATCTGACTGAATCAGATATACCTTATCGTTTAATGGCATTTCAAAATTTGCCATACTTCCGAACATGGAAAGGGAAAAAAGCAAACTTCCTGTCGGTTTCTGATCCGTATGTTCAAACAATTCCTCTACAAATCCACTCTTTTTTGCCGCAAGGGTAATCAGTGCGTTATCATAATACGGTATTGAAAAATGATCTGCCACCAATTTTCCGATTTCACGACCTCCGCTGCCAAATTCACGGCTAATGGTAATAATCGGTTGCTTCATAAAAATCCCTCCTGTTCACTTCTTGTTTTTATTATGCGCCCTGTGGTTGATTTTGTCAATATTTTTTATTTATCTTTATAAAATACAGATAAAATATATAAATCTATTTTAACTTAATTTCTTTTTTAGTTTTAGTAACGCCTTTTTCTCAATCCGTGATACATAAGAGCGTGATATGCCAAGCTTTTTCGAAATTTCCCGCTGTGTCAGAGGTCGTTTTCCATACAGTCCATATCGCAAACTGACAATCTCTTTTTCTCTTTGGTCACAAACCTGCTCGACCGCTTGATATAAACGATCTGCCTGCATTTTTAAATCAATTTGTTCAATCATGCAGTCTTCACCGGAAAACACATCCATAAGCGTCAGCGGACTACCATCCCCCTCCGAATCGAGTGGATCACTAATGGACACCTCCGCAGCATTTTTCCGGATGGCACGAAAATGCATAAGAATTTCATTTTCTATACATCTGGCTGCGTATGTCGCAAATCGAATTCCTTTTTCTGCATTAAACGTACTTACTGCTTTAATCAATCCAATTGTACCGATCGAAATGAGATCATCCTGATCGTTTGTAATCGAGTAGTACTTTTTGGCGATATGAGCAACCAGACGAAGATTGTGCTCAATCAGCAGACTGCGCGCCTGTTCATCTCCAGCCGCCAGACGCTCAAAGCACTCCTTTTCCTTTGCCGCGGAAAGCGGCTTTTTAAAGGAGCTTCCTTCAATATGAAGTGCAAACCATAAAATCTTTGATGCAAGCAATGAAAACAATTCAACTAGCAAAATGCTCACTCCCTCATAATATTTCTTATAAAATCGTATCAAAAAAACGTTTCTGTTATACCACCGAAGAAAAAATATTTGCTTTTTATCCTTTTTGCAGACTTGACTTTTTTTCAAAAGAGCGATATAATTTGAAAGCTAACAATTAGAATTCTAATTATATGAGGTGATCTTTTGTCTCTTCACCATCTGCTGATGATCAATCATCTTTTGCTGCAGAAAAAATTTTTTATAAAAATTAAAGAAAACAACCTTACCCCAGGACAGCCAAAAGTTTTAGAGTATCTTTCTACACATGATGGCGCAATTCAAAAGGAAATTGCTTCTGCATGCCATATTGAACCCGCCTCAATCACCTCTGTGCTGTCAGGTATGGAAAAAGCCGGTCTGGTAAAAAAACAACCCGATCCATTAAGCAAACGCAATGTAAACGTCTTTATCACACCGCAAGGGCGCGAAAAATGGCGTGAAATCGAACCAGTATTTCATCAAATAGATGATGCCGCACTATCCGGATTCTCTAAAGAAGAAGCCGAACAGTTAAATTGTTTTTTGAATAAAATTTATGAAAACTTAAAGGGTTGTATATGAGTAAAAACGAGTTAATCAAGCGTTATGGTTTATTTATTTTCAGTCTTTTTCTTTCTGCAATGGGTGTTGCATTGACAAAGCAAGGAGAAATGGGGGTTTCGCCTATTTCTTCAGTCGCCAATGTTTTAAGCTATCGTTTTACTGAAATCTCATTAGGTACATGGCTGATTATTTGGAACTGTCTGCTGATTGCAGGGCAAATTTTAATTCTTAGGAAAAAGTTCGAATTGGTACAATTGATTCAAATTCCACTTTCATTCCTGTTTGGATATTTTACTGATTTTGGTGTTTGGATCACTTCTTTTCTCCCACATGATACCTATTTCCTTCGATTGATCCTTGTACTCTGTGGAATTATTATTTTAAGCTTAGGAATTGCGCTTTCTGTCATTGCCAATGTGGTTATGAATTCTGGTGAAGCATTTGTCAAAGCATTGTCCGATCTGGTGAACAAAAAATTCGGTAATGTAAAAATTGCTTTCGACGTGTTATGTGTTGTGCTTTCCGTTGCATTATCTTTGATATTTTTAAATGGCAGTATCATCGGAACACGCGAGGGAACAGTTTTAACCGCACTTCTCACAGGTTTTGTTGTCAATTTTTTTGTATCATTCTTAAACAAACCATGTTATGCACTCTTGAAATTATCCACACAATAAGATAGTCAAAGAAAGTTTTTCATCCCCTAAACAGATCATGTAAGCTTACAATTAAAAAATATGTACCCAAAGAAAAATTTTTCTTGACAATTTTCCCTTTCCACTATATAATAG
>CALXAM010000067.1 GCA_944386285.1 uncultured Clostridia bacterium
TTTCTTCTTCCAACTCCTGAACATGTGTGTATTTTCTTCGTGACATACGAACACCCCCTGTATAGGTTTATTTTCCTACACAGGGGGCGTTTTGTCTATTGTCCGTTTTTACTGGTTCGGTCCAGAACAGACGGGTATTTTTATTTCTTTTTTATTTCTGCACTTCGTGTGCGTAGTCAAAGTCGCACTGTGCCAAAAACGCACGCGCCATCAAGGTTGCACCCACCTGATTCGGGTGTACGCGATCCCACGCAATATACGAAGAATGACGGATTTTGCAGTAATCCTCATAGAGTGCTTGGAAATCGACGAACCGGAAACCGTATTTGTCGGCGAGCTTTTTGCAGATTGCCACATACTCGTCCATCCGTGCACGCATAGCATCTTCACGGTTCGGCTCCATATAATACGGCGACAGAATAAACACGCCTTTCACGGACTGAGGAATCATCGCGATCATCTTTTCGAGATTCTGCTCATATTCCTCAGGAGATACGGCATAATCCGGCATCGCAGGTGTGTCAAACTGGCGCCACACATCGTTGATGCCGATGCAGATCGACACCCAATCGGGATTTAATTGAACGACGTCGCGGTCAAAACGTGCCAGCAAATCGCGGCTCGTATTGCCGCCGATGCCTGCATTTGTCACACGAACATGCACCTCCGGATAGACCGCCGACAACATGTTCTCGATGATGCGGACATAGCTTCTGCCGACATTGTCAAACAATCCCTCGCCGACCGGCTGTGCGCTTTCCATATCGGTTACAGAATCTCCCGCAAATACGATCCGGTCATAATCATTAAAAATCATTGTGCTTCCTCCTTTATTGTAAAACGGCATTTCCGCCGATTTTCAACATTCTTCTTCGAGCAAAACGCTAATTTCCTCAGGTACAGAAAGCTGCATGGGTTCGCCCTGTTTTAATGTACAGGTAATCATTCCATACGGTGTCGGCATCGAAACATGTGCCCATTTAAGGTTAAACAGTCTCGGATTCAGACGGATCGTTTTAAATCCCGGTTCGACCATCTCAAACCCTAAGATCATCGAAGGAATCTGATACGCCGGTGTACCACCCCACGCATGGCTGTAGTCAAACACATATCCCTCTTCGGGACGGTACCACCCCTCCTGAAGTCCTTTATCACAGGTGCGCACCACGTCTTTCCACTTATCAAGCAGAGAAAAACCGTATTTTTCAAAGAGACCGACTTTTTTAAGCGCTTCCAATACAAAATGCATAAAATATGGCTGCACGTCGGTCAGGCTGCCGTCATTTACCACCCGCTCCATAATCGAAGCGCCCGTTTTACAGTCACATAATCCATACAGCACCGACAGCGTATTGCTGTGCTTGGAGTAATACCGCTTATCCGGATTTTTTGGCAGCCACTCGCTCGTATGTGTCGGTGTATTGAGCCCATCAAAATACAGCTGTCGCTGCGCATCATAAAAGCAGCGGTTGTGCGCCTGTTTTAACTGCTTTGCCCGTGCTATACAGGTATTCGCCCATTCTATGTCACCAATCATCGCAAACAATTCGGCAGCCGTTTGCAGCGCACCATAATAAAATGCATTCAAGCAGGTCTGTCCCAACGCTTTCGGCGGATGATGCATAGAAAATCCATCCACTACCATCCAGTCAACGAACATATAATCAGGCGCATGTTCCAAAACACCGGTGTCACCAAGATATCCGTCAAACCGCGTGAGCAAACGGCACAGTGCATCTCTGCAATAGGAAACGAGCGCATCAGAACCGGTAAACTGATAGACCTCTTTGAGCATCTGCACCCACAGCAAGCTGTATGTCGTATGGAACATGCGTCCCTGCTGCTGAACGAGCAGATCGGCTGTACGCATCACATCAAACGCAGACAGCCGCAGATCCCCAAAGCAAAACGCCGTCATCAGCGTTTCAATATAATAATCTCCCGTACATGCGAGCGGTTCCTGATGCCGCGGACTGTCCAAGTGGATTGTCTGGCGGCAGTTTTTAAGCGTCCACTTGCACACATCGTACACTTGTTTAAGCGCTGCATCATTGCAGTCAAACGCACCTTCCGTCGTCACCGGATAGTGCGTAAAAATCAGTGACGGCTCTATGATACACACATCGTCACTCTCATTTGTGATTTCAATCGTATACTGCCCGATGCTGTGGAACTGAAAACTCCGATAAAAAAGATCACTTGCCGTCGTAATCGTTTCTGTCGTATAAGCACCGTCTTTGACCTCGCGGCACTTCACGAGAATCTTACATGTTCCCTGACAGGTTACAGTCAGATTTACATAGCCTGCATAGATCTTGTCAAACAACTCCTCTGCCACACACGTTTCATGCGCAGGCACACAGATTGTATCATTGTTCTGCGGAAGGATTTTCTCCTCACACATCATTGGAATCGGCGGCTTGACTGCATGCCAAATGTCATCCACCCGCTTTGCCGGTGTCCAGTCTGTTTCGCCGATGATATTGTCAAACGTGTAAGGCTTTTTATACTTTCTGTTGATTCTGCTGTTCCAATTATTATCTGTACAAATTCTTTCTGTGCTTCCGTCCGCAAAACAGACCACACCCGCAAGGCAAAATCCGCCGTGCCCGCGCGAATAATCAGAAAGCACGACCGGCGAAAGCTGTACTTGCGCAAAAAAGCGAAGCGCATTCTCACAAACCGAAACTTCATAGGTGTTATGATACACCTTCGGCAGCGGACGGTCCTCCAAAAAATCACCACCGCCGCAGACAGGACCCACTCCGACAAACTGCTCATTGAGCCACAGCCGGAACGACGTGTCGCCGCACACGGTAATCCGCACCGATTCGACCGGTTTGTCGTACGCAAATGTACGCGTAAATTCGGCGACAGCATAAGTGCTGTTCGTCCGGTCAGAAGCATGACAAAGAAACGTCGTTTGTTCGTTCGGATAGACTGCGTCATCCACCCAAATCCACGATTGCAGCTGTTCGTTCATGACACTCGCCTCCTAAGCCGGTTCTTTTTCTTTAAAAAACACGGAGAGTTTCTTTTGAAACCATGCGATTGCCGGCCCTAAGAAAAACGCAATCAGAATTGTAATGACACCGATCGGGCCGCCGAGTAAAACTCCGAGCAGCAAAAAACCGATATCCCATCCCATGCGGACAAATTTAAACGGAATGCGTTTTATATGTGCAGATAGAATAAACGGTACCGCGTCATACGGCGAACCGCCCAAATCCGCACTCAGATACGCCGATGCACCTGCCAAAAAGACAGCGAGCGCCGGAAGAAGCAAAAGCCCGCTCCAAAGAATCTGATCAAAAAATGCTTCGCCGATCACACGCGTCCAAAGTCCGCTGAAAAAGTCCGCTACGTAACCGACGATCACCATGTTGCCGATTGTACCGAATCCGATTTTGCTCATATCAAACACGATAATCACCAAAAACAGCACCGCCGCACAAATGAGCTGGCAGTTTCCGTAAGAAATCGGAAAATGCTTCGTCAGTCCGATGACAAATCCCGTCCACGGGTCGGTGCCCCAGTCGATCATAATCAAAAACGAAAGTCCGAACCCCTGCACAAATACGCCCAAAAGCATCATGACAAGCCGTCTTAAAAAGAATGGCGGACGTGCAAAACAAGTTAACTTCATCTCTTTTCCCCTCTGATTCCTTATAAATTGTTTTATTCGCCGTTTATTATACGAGTCAAAAGATAAAAACGCAAGGGGAAAAACAAAAATGAATACAAAACGCAGAAAACAGCCTTGGCATAAGCCAAGGCTGTTTTCATGATGCAACATATGGGAAGGAAAAACTACTTACTTTTCGTCCGGTACCATTTATTCCGAAATCACCGAAAGATGCACATTACCGCTCATTGTCGTGACTGTGCAGGCACCGCCTGATTGAGAGAACGGCACATTCGTATCTCCGCTGGTAGTCTGCACCTGAAACATCTTTTGCGAAAGGAGTGTACCGGATACATCACCGCTCACGGTTTCCACATGCAAAGAACCGGCATCGCTCTGTTCAAACGTCACATTGCCGCTCGTAGACGAACAGGACAGCTCGTTTTCTACGCAAGTCTGTTTGAGATTCACATCACCACTCACAGTTTTCATTGTCGCCGCATCACGAACCGTCATTGACGAAAGGGACAGATTGCCGCTGGTCGTGATAGCCGTGAGTGTCTGTGGAGATGCCTGCTCAATCGCCATATCACCGCTGACTGTACGCGCAAACAGCTCTGTTTCCATCGACGCCGCCGATTGAATATTTCCGCTTGTATTTTCGATCGTTGCCAGTGTGAATGAAAACGACGAGGGAACGAAAATATTACCGCTTACCGAGCGTACATAAAGCGATTCATACGTGTTCTGCGGCAAATAAACGGTTGTTTTCATCTTCTGTGTCCACACACCGATCCGCATAAACCACTTTTGATTATCCTCCCGTCTGACAATCAATGTGCCGTCTTGCACATAAACTGTATGAGAAACGCCTTCACCTTCCATATAGGAAACCTTGCAGGTATTATCTTTCGACAATACAAATTCTACATCGCTTTCCGTTTCTTCAATGCGGATATTCTGAAACGGTTCATCGATCACGGTGATCTCCTCCTGCAGCAAAACGGTCGAAAGATTTTGTACATCAAACCCCGTATACGCAAGTGCGCAAACAGAAAGGATGAGTCCAAGGAGCACCAGACCGCCTGCCACAATCAACCATACTTTTTTTGCTGTTCTCATTCTGCATCTCCCCTCCGCCAAAAACAACGTCCAAGCCACAGCCAAATGGTTCTGCTCAGCCAAACAACACCTTTTGCAACCTGGTTACAGCCAAAAAACGAGAAAATTGCAAGTCCGGCGCACAGAAGGCCAACGCCCAGAAAGAGCATCGCCTGAATGGCATCCGCACGAAAACCAAATGCAACACATCCGAGAATTCCGCTTATTGCACCGGCCGCAAGCGAAGCAACCACAGTATAAAGCGATATCACCACCGCCCAAATCGTAACATAAACAGACACCAAGACAGACGCCGCAGTAATCAGCAGCGGAAACCAAAGCGGCGAACCCAAAATCAGCAGAATAATTTTCCATACTTCCATCGATTTTCTCGGTGCAGGTTCGTCTTCGGTTTGGTCTTGTACCGGCACATCCGCAAGAATCTGCGCACTCACCTCTTCCACCGAACCGAGCGTCTCCACGGCCTCCTCTTCCGTCATACCGTTTTCCATATAATCGTCGATCATCTCACTGTAATATGCAAGCGACTGCGCAACATCCTGCTCCGGCAGTTCGGCAAGCGTTTGAGAAAGTGATGACAGAAATTCATTCTTCGTCATTTCTCTGTTCCTCCCTGACAACAAATTGATAGATGGAAACGATCTCTTTCCATTCCTGTTTAAAATCCTCGATGCGTTTTAACCCGAGCGGTGTAATGTGATAGTATTTCCGAAGCCGACCGCCGTGCTCCGCCGTCCAAACCGTCAAATAAGATGCCGCTTCGAGCCGGCGCAGAATCGGATAGAGTGTTGATTCTGAAATCTGCACATACGGCTTCATATCCTTGATGATCTGATACCCATAGGAATCCTCATTTTTAATTGCGGCAAGGACGCAAACATCCAACAGACCGCGCTTTAATTGAATATCCATCCTATACCTCCCTTTGCGTTATACTATATACCGCATAGTATTGTTTGTCAAGCATTTTATTAAAAAACGCATAAAAAAACAGCAGGGAACTTCCCTGCCGTTTTCATTGGATTCATTTATTCGCCGAACTTTTCACGAAGTCCTTTGACGATCTTTTTCGCCGCTTTATAGATATCACCGCAGCCGAGTGTAATGATTAAATCCCCCGGCTTTGCTTCTTTTACGACATAGTCGGCAATCTCATCGAATGTGTCAAACCAGACGCATCCCGGGATTTTCTCGCCGAGATCGCGGCTATAGATGCCGATGGTATTTTTCTCACGGCTGCCCATGATTTCCGACAGCACAACATGGTCGGCAATCGACAGCACTTCTGCAAACTCATTGAGAAGCGCCTTTGTGCGCGAATACGTAAACGGCTGGTGCACCGCGATTACGCGCGAAAAGTGCATCGATTTTGCCGCCTCGAGCGTTGCGCGCACCTCGGTCGGATGGTGGGCGTAATCGTCTGCCACCGTCACCCCGCCGATATGACCGAGTACCTCAAACCGGCGGCCCGCACCGTGGAACACGGCGAGTCCCTGTTTTGCCTGTTCAAAGGTTGCGCCGGCTTTCATTGCTGCAATGACTGCCGCGGTTGCATTCAGCACGTTATGCTTGCCCGGTACATGCAAATCAAGCACGCCGAGTGCTTCGCCTTTATGCATGAGCGTGAAAGTCGTATGAACGCCTTCATGCAGTTCGATATTTTGAGGATAATATTCGTTTTCTTCCGAATAGCCGTAGAACGTAATGGGCTTTTCGATCCCCACTAACGCACGGCGGACTTTTTCGTCGTCGCCAAACGCGATGATCTCTTTGCTCGTCATTTCACAGAACGTGTGGAACGAGTGAATCAGATTGTCGATCGTTTTAAAATAATCCAAATGATCGTTGTCGATATTCAAAAGAATCGTCGTATCCGGAGAGAGTTTTAAGAACGTATCGACAAATTCGCACGACTCGCACACCATGCGCTCGCTTTTTCCCACACGGCCGTTGCCGCCGATGCTCGGCAGTTTTCCGCCGATAACCGCCGTCGGGTCAAGTCCTGCGTCAATGAGAATTTCGGTGAGCATCGCGGATGTCGTCGTTTTGCCGTGCGTACCGCAGACGCACAGCGCATTGTCATAGCACTGGGTAAGGATGCCGAGCATGACGCTTCGTTCAATGCACGGCACGCCGCTTGCTTTTGCCGCAATCAGTTCTTCGTTGTCACTCATGATTGCGGCGGTGTATACGATCAAATCCGCGCCCTCAATATTTTCGGCACGCTGTCCCATCATCACCGGAATGCCAAGCGAACGCACAAGTGCCAAGGTATCGGTCTCGTTGTTGTCCGATCCGGTCAGGTAATAGCCCTTATCGTGCAGAATCTGCGCAATCGGGAACATACCCGATCCACCGATACCGATAAAGTGAATGTGTTTTTTATCTTTCAAGAGCGCAGGGCTCATAACAGGCTCATTCATGATTTCATTCTTCTTTCTGCCGTTTTTCTTTTATTATAGTGCATCTTTTGAAAAAAAGAAACCGTTTTTTGTCATTCCAACAGATGCGCGCATAAAAGTTTTCAAATTGTCCAACACTGTGCTTATCACCGGGTGGCTGCCGACATCCATCCGGAACAACATCTTTTGTCGGAGAAACGGAGCAACAACCATGTTAAACATCACAGACGTGAGAATCCGCAAATTACTGCACGACGGACGGCTGCGCGCCATCGTTTCCGTCACATTTGACAACGCAATCGCACTCCATGACCTAAAAGTCATCGAAGGGCCGAACCGGCTGTTTGTCGCCATGCCGAGCCGAAAGGACGAATCAGGCACCTACCGCGACATCGTCCACCCGATTTCCAAGGAAAACCGTGCCCAGATCGAGCACGCCGTTTTAGCGCAGTACGAAACCGCCGTTTCGTGCTGAACAACTGCCGGAGCTTCCGGCATTACATCGAAAGCTTTGCAAACACCGACGAAAGGATCGCATTCGATACAAGAAAACCTTCCGGTGTAAAGCGAAGCCTGCTTCCGTTTCGCACCACATAACCCGCTTGTTCATACGGCTTGAATGCGCGCAGGAATGATGCTTCCGTCATCGAAAAGCGCTTGCAGTAATCTAAAACATCGACGCCTTCTGTTAAACGCATGGCAAGCATCAGCACTTCCTCGGCGTCGCAGGCGGTTCCTTCTTCCATGACGACGTCGCCGTTTGTTCCGGCAAGTGCGTGCGCACAAAACAGCGCGCGATCGGGCTTTGACGCAAACCGCCGCCCGTTTACGCACGAATGCGCCGCCGGTCCAATGCCGATATACGGCTCGCACCGCCAGTATTTTAAATTGTGCACACTTAAAAATCCCGGACGTGCAAAATTCGAAATTTCATATTGAGAAAAGCCGTATGCCTCAAGTGTTTCGACCGTTTTTAAGTACATCTGCACCGTCGTATCCTCGTCGGGACAGCGGGCGCAAAGTGTTTCATCTGCCGCATACGGCGTACCCGGTTCGATTTTTAAAAGATATGATGACAAATGCGAAATTGGAAGCGACACGGCGGTTTGAAGCGACGCGGAAAGTGAATCGATCGTCTGCCCGGGTGTGCCGAGCATCAAATCAATCGAGAGATTCGTGATCCCCGCGTCATACGCGTCGTTCACTGCCCGAACTGCGCGCGCGGATGTATGCGCCCGCCCGAGCGACGAAAGTTCCCCATCGTCAAACGATTGCACGCCGATCGACAAGCGGTTAATGCCTGCCGCACGATATTCCTGCACCCGTTCCTTCCGTACGACATTCGGGTTTGTTTCCATCGTGATTTCGCCGCGCACCTCTGCCCGGGAAGAAAGTGTATCAAGAATCCTGCCGATCTGTGCGGGCGAGAGCAGACCCGGTGTGCCGCCGCCGAAATAGACGCTGTCCACCTGCTCACCCGGAACCATCCAGTCCCGAATCCGTGCGCAAACCGCTTCGACATATTCCTCTGCCGCCTGCGACGAATACGCGCCCGAATAAAAATCGCAGTACGGACACTTTTTCGCACAAAACGGCACATGGA
>CALXAM010000068.1 GCA_944386285.1 uncultured Clostridia bacterium
AAGCGGCAGGAATTTTAGTCCCTGCCGCCGTTCTGCATTATGCGTAAATTAAATCTGCGTTGACAATTTCAGTTGCTCGGTTACGAATATTATTCATTCGCCCAACCCACTCCATTTGATTTTCAGCTTTAAGTTTTTCCGTTACATTTTCTTTTTCCGCCAGTTGTTTTACCAGCCGAGAGAAGATTTCTTCAGCCTGCCTATCAATATCGGCAAGGTAGCTGTTCAGCTTGCAGGAAGTCAGCAAGTTCGTATAAAAAGCTCTTTTATGTTCCTTAATATAACGCAAGTGCCTTTGTCCCCAAATGCCCACTGGCTTCTGTTCTTCTTCGGGCAGTGAGAGGCAAGGGAGATAATAATCTCCCTGCAGCTCATACCACAAACCGTTCTGTTCGTCGTAAATTCTCTTTTCCATTGTGTGTTCCTACCTTTCATAATTTTTATTTTTTGAGCGTTTTCCACGCTGTTTGGACTGTTTTTCCGACTTGGCTCTTTCAAACAAGTCATCAATCTGTTTGCTACCGAAAACCTTGTGAAGTAGTTTGTAATCTTTATTTTCTGCACGCAGATTTTCATTTTCTCGTGTTAATTTATCATTTGCCTTTTCAAGTCTTTCATTAGTACGGTACAAATTTGCGTTTGTAATATTAAGCCGGTTATAGCTATCTATGGCTTTGAAATATCGTGCAAATAAGGTGCTGATCAGCGACTTTAATTTAGCAACAAGTGGCTCGACAAACTTTGCCTTATAAGTTCTCGCCGACATTATTGCAGACGGCTCTGGAAGCTGATATTCAGGTTCGTTCATTATACTTTCATCAAGGTTTCGCAATACTCTTTCCCCGTTATCAAAATTTTCAATACGGTCTGACATAATGCGAAACTCATCTTTTTTCTCGGCAAGTTTATCCTCTAAAACTTCAATCTCTTTTTGTCGTTCCTGCTTTTTGTAGTCAAGAACAGAGAGGTGTTTCTCGTGAGTTCCTTTGTGTTCCCATTCAATTCCGTGACGCTCCATCACAGCTGAAAGCTGTTCTTTTTCAGATTGTATCCATTGATTCCACTCTGTATTTTCACGAGTACCACCCTTGAACCCCTGTGCGGCTAATGCTTGTTTGAGCGAAACTCTTGTATCAAGTCCACGCTTACTGCCAGTTGTAAACGGGACAAAATCAATGTGTAGATGTGGTGTAGCTTCGTCCATATGAAGATGAACCGAGAATACCTTTAGTTGCGGATTTCTCTCCTGAAAACCTTTATAATACTCGTCCAATATCTGTTTGGCGAGCAGTCCGTTTTCGCTTTCCGCACTCATATCTTCCTTATTTCCTATCTGCAAAATGATTTCGTGAAACGGCTTTTCCTGCTTAGAATTGCAGATTTTTTCATAGTAATTCTTTATTTTTCTATCAGATCGTGTCTGCTTGTCATTGTATCTTTTAAGTGCTTCATCGAACAATTGGTGATACACTTCCTTGATGTTCTCATTGCAGTAATCTATATTAAGATGAGTTCGGCTCGGATCTACATTTTCAGCTTTGAATTTACGGCTGTTGTGATTAACAGAGCCTTTCCCAACCATTGCACTTATCGTTCTTTTCATAAGCTACACCTCCAATCTCGTAAAAATACTACTTCCTCGGTTCTGTTACTCTTGTCAAGAGTAACGCAAAAGCACTTTTGACAGGCGAGCCTATCAAAAATGCGACCTGCAAGCAGGTTTTGCGCTCTCCGAGGGGGTTATGGGGCGTTGCCCCGTTGTCTGCGGACAACTCCCCAGCAAGGGCCGGTCTCGCCTGCCGGCTCGGTCGGTGCTTCTGAGCCAATGGCTCAGAGGTGTCCGCCGGACACCCGCACCCTTTGAACAGGACACCCTGCACCCCGTCTAAACTTTATACTGTTACTTCCCGAAAAAGGAACATTGCAAGGTTGCAGGTGTGCCAGCTTTTGCAATGTTGCAATCTTGATAAGCTTCACTCTGTTTTTCGGGAAGCTGCCAGTACCACTGACTGCCCTCTTTAACAGATTGGACATTCAGCGCTTTTTTTGCTTCATCCAGCACACGCTTTGAAATTCCCATTGCCTGTGCTTTCTTTACCAATTCTTTCTGCGGGTATTTTCCCTTTGAAAGATACTCAAGGATTAAATTTTCTGCCTGCTCGGATTTCTTTTCCTTCGGAATACCGCTTAACAGATCATCGACCGAGATATCGTAATGACCGAGCCAGCTGAATCCGTTTTCCTTGTCCAGTTCAAAGGCGATTGCTTCACCTTCGGGTGCAAGAGAAGACTTGTCCTGCACCACCACTCTGACCTGCGGATTATCTTTAATTCTGCCGACAATCAGAACACTCCTTGCCGAAGCCTGAAAGTCAATGGAGCCAAGTCCACGGTAGGAAGATTTGTTTCCGCTTCCTTTGTTCATATGACCGACAAGCAAAATAGCACAGTCATATTTTTCTGCGATTCGTCCGAGCTGTGCCATTACATTACGGACTTCATTAGCGTTGTTCATATTGATATTGGCACCGACATACGCTTGTATCGGGTCAAGAATTACCACTCTTGCACCGACTTCTATAATTGCTTTTTCAATTCGCTCATCCAGCATACTGAGTGCGGCTTCCGATTCATCTATGACTTTGATTTGAGTACAGTCCGCCTCAGCGGATTCTAACCTCGGCTTGATGGTATCTTCCAGTCCATCTTCGGCAGTTTGATAGATAATCTTTACAGGCTCACGCTCGGTACCGTCATAGGGCAGCGCCTCTCCTTTTGAGAGAAGTGCTGCCAGTCTTAACGCCAAAGTTGTTTTGCCCTCGCCGGGATCGCCCTGAATGATTGTGATTTTCCCGTATGGAATATATGGATACCAGAGCCAGTTCACTTCCTTGCTCTGAACTTCATCCATACTGATAATTTTAAGTTCAGCCATTCATACCACCGCCTTTCAAAATAAAAGTGTTGATTTTCAAGTGATATGCGGCTATACTATTAACAGATACATTGAGTGACTGCCTTTCATCTGCGCCAACAGATGATGTT
>CALXAM010000069.1 GCA_944386285.1 uncultured Clostridia bacterium
ATTGTCTCTACTACCGTTCGCTTGAATTCCGGCGTATATCGTTTGTTTGATATTCCTTTTGGCATAATAAATCACCCCATCTGTTAGATAGTATATCATACTGTCTAACAAATGGGGTGCTGTTCAACTGCTTTGCAGGTTTTTTATATTATAATTTCCGTGGAAATAGATGGGATGTGTATCTGTGGATTTGATAAAGAGAACGCAATATGATAAAATGAAACAAGCGCATACAAAGAATATTGTCTTTTGCTTTGATCGAAAGTGCTCGTGGTTAGAAAGGAGTATTTTGATGAATGCACAGATCGTTATCTCTGTTCTTTATCTGCTCATAGGGATTCTTATGGGGATTACCGCCTTTGTTACAAAGAAACATCATTCACCTTTTATGGATTTTCGAACCGGATACCACGTGAACGACGTGATGCAGACAAAAGAAGATTGGAAAACCGCAAATCAGATTGCAGGAAATATCTGCGGCGGATTTGCGCTTCTGTTCTTGGCAGCGCCGCTTGTATTCCATTGGTTTCAAGTAGGTTTTGCAGTCAGTTTGGTGTTCCTTTTTGTTTTATCGGCTGTCTCGGTTTCATGTGTTGTCTTTCTTCCTGCGTATATTGTGAAAAGGAAGAGTGCTTGAATCGGGTTTTATTTGGAGGGATTTCCGTGATGCTGAAAATATATCGGATACTAAAAACGATGGTGTGGTGCTTGATTGGCGTATGGATCGGCGGAAGCATCTATCAGTGTTTGGATTATCGAAAGAGACCGGATTTTTATGCCATGCGGTCTGCACCCTGGTATTTGGAACTGATTGTGCACGGTGTATTTACGTTGATTCTCATTGTGGTACTTTTATTGATTATGTATGCAATGAAACAGAAAATGAAGAAGGAACAATGTGACGTGAAGCATCATGCAGTCAATACAGATCAGAAACAGTCAATCGATAAATGATCTGCGTGCGCTGTTTAGCGTTTTCTGTGTTTGATTGGTAAAAGATAGGAGTGCAATGATGCAAGTTTGGCTTATTCTGTTGGTTTCGAGTGTGCTCATTCCCGGCATTATGCTGATCTTTGGCTTTTTCTTTCGGTATCATCCTGCGAAGCACATCAATGAGTTGTATGGGTACAGGACTTCGATGTCGATGAAAAATCAAAAGACATGGAAGTTTGCACATCAGTATTGCGGACGGATATGGATGCGCTGTGGTATTGTTATGCTGCCGGCTGCGGTGTTGTGTATGCTTGTTGTGATCAATGCCTCGGAAGAAATGATGATCATGGCTACAATAGGTGTTTGGATTGCTGCGTTTGCAGTACTAATCGGATCGGTCGTTTTCACTGAGCACGCACTCCGCAAAACGTTTGATTCAAGCGGAGAAAAGCGCATTCCTTGACAGAATGTGCGTGGGAAAGCAGAGTAGATTTCATAAAGATAGAAGGCATAAGGATGTATCGGATTTTAATTGTGGAAGATGACCCCGGAATTGCACGGGCGATTGAACAGCAGCTTAAAATGTGGGAGTTAGACGCACAGTGTGCGCAGGACTTTAAAGATATCATGGCGGTATTTTCTTCATATCAACCGCATTTGGTGCTGCTTGATATTTCGCTGCCGTTTTTTAACGGATACTACTGGTGCAATGAGATTCGAAAAGTCTCGAAAGTACCGATTCTTTTTATCTCCTCCGCATCGGATAATATGAATATTATCATGGCGATGAATATGGGCGCGGATGATTTTATTGCCAAACCATTTGATCAAAGCGTTTTGATTGCCAAGATACAGGCAATGCTCAGACGGACGTATGATTTTGCGGGAACGGTTCCGGTGCTCGAACATCGGGGTGCGCTGTTAAATACGGGTGACGGGACATTGTCCTATCAAGGACAGGTCATCGAACTGACGAAAAATGAGTATCGGATTTTACTTGCGCTGATGAAGGAGAAAGGCAAAGTGGTCAGCCGGGAAAAGCTGATGCAGCGTCTTTGGGAAACAGACAGTTTTGTAGATGAAAATACGCTTACCGTAAACGTCAACCGGCTGCGTAAAAAGCTGGATGCAGCGGGGCTTAACGATTTTATTCTTACGAAATTCGGCGTCGGATATTTGATTGGATAAGGAGCAGTTTACAAAATGGAGTCGATGGTTTTATATGTAAAACAGCGCAAACGGGGGATTTTTCTGTTTTGCCTGTTTACAGTCATCTTTTTCATCACATTTTTCCTGTATGATCTGCCGTTTAGCGCAGTCGGTTATCCGACAGTGATCTGTGCTGTGTTGGGTGTTTTGCTTTTTGTATGGGATTTTCGCAGGGTCAAGCAAAAGCACGACATGCTTTGCCGATTAAAAACACTTTCTGCACTCGTGATGGAACCATTTCCTGCTCAAAAGACACAGGAGGATGCAGATTATCAGGCGATTATCAAATCCCTGCGGCAGCAGTACAGTGAAACGGTTACATCGATGAATCTTCGCTATCAGGATATGATTGATTATTATACCATCTGGGCACATCAGATCAAAACGCCGATTGCCTCGATGCGGCTGACACTGCAAAACGAGGATTCCACAGCCGCAATACAGCTTTCCGACGATTTGCAGCGAATCGAACAGTATGTGGAAATGGTACTTGCGTTTTTGCGTTTGGATTCTGATGCAAAGGATTATGTGTTTAAAGAACAGGATTTGGATGCAATCATTCGGGAATCGGTTAAAAAGCTGGCGAATCAGTTTATCCGAAAAAAACTCCGTCTTTGCTATACGCCGCTGCACACGATGGTGTTAACGGATGAGAAATGGCTTTCGTTTGTAATTGAGCAGGTATTGTCAAACGCTTTAAAATATACTGCTTGCGGACAGATTACAATTGACATGGAAACGCCGTCAACCCTTTGCATTCGCGATACCGGTATAGGAATTGCACCGGAGGATCTGCCGCGTGTGTTCGAAAAAAGCTATACCGGATATAACGGACGAACGGATAAAAAAGCAAGCGGGATCGGTCTTTATTTATGCAAACGTATCTGTGACAATTTGGGACATCGAATCACGATTGATTCTACGTTGGACAGCGGAACCGTGGTGCGGATTGACTTGGCACATGAACAAATCAATGTAGAATGACTTCTTACGAAAATGTAAGAAACAAGCGGGGAAATGTAAGCCGAATCGATGGCGACGCATTTTCCTTTTTTGTTATAATCAATTTGCAAAAACAAAAGGAGGCATCCGATATGAGTATTTTGGAAGTTGATGCATTGAAAAAAATATATACGACACGCTTTGGCGGAAATCAGGTCCAAGCACTTTCTCACGTGAGTTTTCGCGTGGAAGAAGGAGAATATGTAGCGATCATGGGAGAGTCCGGTTCCGGAAAAACGACATTGCTTAATATTCTTGCGGCGCTTGACAAACCGACGTCCGGAAGTGTTTGGCTGGACGGAAAAGATCTTTCGAAGATCAAAGAATCGAATATCGCAGCATTCCGGCGGGACTATTTAGGATTCGTGTTTCAGGATTTCAATTTACTTGATACCTTTACACTGGAGGATAATATTTATCTTCCGTTGGTTTTAGCAAGAAAACATCCGCAGGAAATGAAAGCGCGGCTTATGCCGATTGCCGATCAGCTTTCTATTACACCGCTTTTAAAGAAGTATCCGTATGAAGTTTCCGGCGGACAAAAACAGCGTGCTGCTGTTGCGCGGGCGCTGATTACGAACCCCAGATTGATTTTAGCAGATGAACCGACCGGTGCACTCGATTCAAAATCGACGGATGAACTGCTGCGGCTGTTTGGCGAAATCAATCAGAGCGGTCAGACCATTTTAATGGTAACGCACTCGGTAAAAGCGGCAAGTCATGCGGGAAGGGTATTGTTTATTAAAGACGGTGAAGTCTTTCATCAGATTTACCGCGGAAACAGCACAGAGAATGAATTTTACCAAAAGATATCGGATACGCTCACGATGCTGGCGACGGGCGGTGAGAGAAAATGAAAAAAGGATTTTACCGCACGCTTGCATGGAGCGGCATTCAAAAAAACAAAAAACTGTATCTTCCTTATCTGCTCACGTGTATCGGAACGGTTATGATGTGCTACATCATTTCGTTTCTGAGCGTGTCACCGACGTTTGCCAATATCAAGGGCGGTACAACCATGCAGCCGTTTCTGCAAATGGGTTTCGGCGTGATGTGCGTGTTTTCCCTTATCTTTTTGTTTTACACGAACTCGTTTTTAATTCGCAGAAGAAAAAAAGAATTCGGACTGTATAACATTTTGGGACTCGGAAAGAAACATATTGCACTTGTGCTGTTTTTGGAAACATTGATGATTATTGCGATCACGCTTGTGAGCGGCTTGGCGTTTGGCATTTTGTTTTCCAAACTGGCGGAGCTGTGTATGCTGAAAATGTTAGGCGGGGATGTGACTTTTGCATTTCAGATTGAAACGACATCAATCGTGCAAACGGTGATTTTATTTCTCGCCATTTTTGGACTTATTTTTCTCAACACACTCAGACAGGTGCATCTGACCAATCCCATCCAGCTGCTCCACAGCGAAAACGCAGGCGAAAAGCCGCCGAAGGCAAACTGGATTGGCGCCGTTTTAGGTGTGGCGATTCTTTCGTTCGCTTATTATCTTGCAGTTACCATTGAAGACCCGATCACTGCGATATCGCTCTTTTTTGTAGCGGTGGTCATGGTGATTATTGCAACGTACTTGTTGTTTATCTCCGGTTCTGTGACGATATGCCGTATGCTGCAAAAAAACAAACGGTACTATTATAAAACCAATCATTTCGTATCGGTTTCTTCGATGGTATACCGGATGAAACGCAACGGCGCAGGACTTGCTTCTATTTGCATTCTTTGTACCATGGTACTAGTGATGATTTCGTCCACGACTTGTCTGTATATCGGTGCAGAGGACAGTCTGCGCAATCGATATCCGCGTAATATCAATTTGGATGCAGTGATCAGCAGTTTAGATGTGTTTGATGACGCGCAAACGGCCTCTGCTGAGGAAGCGATCGGGCAGATTGCCGATCAAAACGGAATCCGTCAGGAAAATGTGTTATCGTACAAAACCGCTGCATTTGGCGGGATAATTGATGGAAATCAGATTACATTTGACGAATCGCAGTTTCAAACACTGTCTTCAGCTTCAAGTCTCTGGCAGGTTTTTGTCGTATCGATTTCTGATTATAATCGTTTGATGGGAAGAAATGAAACGCTGTCGTCGGATGAGGCAATCATCTATACGACAAAAGGGATGAGCTACAAGGAAGATACCATACAGATTGGAGATGGCGCACCGCTTACGATCGTAAAACAAGCGGATGGATTTGTGGATAACAGTGTGGATTCGATGCAGATTTTTCCATCGATTTATCTGTTTGTTTCTGATGTGCGTTCAGTCGTGGCGCCTCTGATGGCGTATAAATTAGAAAACGATTATCCGTTGGTATCCCTCCATTGGTACTATGGATTTGACCTTCCTTGTGAAGACGAGCTGCAGATTACAATAGAACAGCAAATCGGAAAACAGCTTGCCAATATGGATGATACTGTATTAGAGAGCTATACGCTGGAAGGTGTCGCAAAAGAACGCGCTGAGTTTTACGGAATTTACGCCGGTTTGTTTTTCTTAGGAATTCTGCTCGGAATCGTGTTCATTTTTGCAGCGGTACTCATCATATACTATAAACAGGTTTCGGAAGGATACGAAGATCAATCGCGTTTTCTTGTGATGCAGAAAGTAGGAATGACAAAACGGGAAATCAAAAAAAGCATCAATTCGCAGGTATTGACCGTATTCTTTTTACCATTGATTGTAGCAGGTGTTCATTTGGCATTTGCGTTCCCGCTGATTCGAAAATTGCTGTTGATTTTCGGACTGACAAATATCTGGCTTTTTGTGACGACAACACTCTGCTGTTGTTTAGTATTCGCACTGCTTTATATGATCGTATACCGGCTGACCTCTCACTCCTATTTTTCGATTGTAACAGGAATGCGGAGTGAATCGGAATGAAACGGTGTATCACGATTTTCATTTCTGCTTTTCTGGCTGTATGCCTTTGTTCGGGCTGCGTTCACAAGAGAACAGCGCAGGAAGTGGTAGACGGTTTTGATCAACTCATATCGCAAATCGGACAGATGCAGATTACAAAGTCTGAATCGCTGATTGGAATAAGGAACTGTATGGATGCTTATACCGGTGATTACAATGCTTTATGCGGCGGTGTAACGGGAAGAGAGGTCATATTCGGCGGTGCGTCAGTAAAAGAACGAACGATTACGCTTTTTGGCGTAGTTCACACAATATCCGGTACCGTGAAAATTGGCGTCCGGCAAAACTGGGAGATGCACGTATGTACACCAGAAAAAGACGGTACATTTTCTATGATGGTTACATTCTCAGGCGGCGGAAATTATGTGCTGATTGACTATAACGACTTTGAAGGGGAGGTCTATCTTCAGTCAGTGTATGAAGGGGAGAGCGAATGACATGATAAAAGACGTCCGACCGCAGGGAAATGATTCGCTTACCATAGAGTCAAAGCCGCCATATGAATCGGATAACGATAAACTCGGCTGGATTAGTAAGGGGATTTTTTGGATTGGAATGATTGTCATTGGAATTCTTTTAGTACCTACTGGAATTTTATTCGCACTGATTTGCGGCGTATGGTCGGTGACGAACTGGATTACGACAATCCTTTCAGAGCAGGTAAAACAAAGGCGTTATAAGCATAGACGCTGACTTGTGTGTGCATGCGCTGTCGATTATACTGAGCGCGATTTCGAACAAAAAAGAACGGACGGTATTTCCGTCTGCACTTGTCAAGAGAAAGTAGACAGTAAAAAGAATATTTATCAGAAGCCCCGTTCGGTTTTAAACTGAACGGGGCTTCTGTAACCCAATGCAGCGGCCGGACGGTGGTTATTAAAAAAGTCTAC
>CALXAM010000070.1 GCA_944386285.1 uncultured Clostridia bacterium
TTGTCTCTACTACCGTTCGCTTGAATTCCGGCGTATATCGTTTGTTTGATATTCCTTTTGGCATAATAAATCACCCCATCTGTTAGATAGTATATCATACTGTCTAACAAATGGGGTGCTGTTCAAATCTGTGCGGGGCTTTTCATCGTTTTATTTTGATCGTTTATTTTCAAACGCTGTTACGAATTGGTCGAAGCGTTCTCTTTTAATTTGCAGCACTTTTTGTACTTTTTGCCGCTGCCGCAGGGACACGGATCGTTGTCGCCTACTTTTGTCTTGCGAACCGGCTGGCGTTTGACGCCTTTATCCTGCTCGCCATGGGAAGCCGTTGTCGGTTTCGCCACCTGCTCACGTTTGACCGGCTCCTGCTTGCGCACACGGATCGTCAGCAAAATCCGGACGGTATCTTCCCGAATCGAAGCGATCATGTTGTCGAACATATCAAAGCCTTCGTTGCGGTACTCAATGACCGGGTCTTTCTGAGCATACGAACGAAGTCCCATGCCGCGTTTTAATTCGTCCATCGCGTCGATGTGCTCGATCCACTTGCTGTCAACCGTACGCAGCAGAACAACACGCTCAAGCTCACGCATCATCTGCTCGCCGAACTCTTTCTCCCGTGCTTCGTACAGTGTCATCGCACGCTCAATAAGCATCGACGAAATGTCGCCTTTCTCCATATCCGCACGCTCCTGCACACTGTACTGCAAGTCGTCCGGTCCGGTCAGATAGCCGAGATAATGGTCGCGCAGACCCTCAAGGTTCCAGTCGTCATGCACATCGCCGTCCGCCAAATACATATCGACGTCGCTCTTGACCGTTTCTTCGATCATGCCTTTGATGACATCTTTTAAATTGTCGTTGTTGAGCACTTTCTGACGCTGGCCGTAGATGATGCCGCGCTGTGTATTCATGACGTCGTCGTATTGCAGCACGCGTTTACGGATCGAGAAGTTGCGGTCCTCAACCTTGCGCTGTGCCGACTCAATCGAACGGGTGAGCAGTCCCGTTTCAATCGGCTGATCCTCTTCGACATTCAAACGGTCCATCATTGCCTGAATCCGCTCGCCGCCGAACAGACGCATCAGATCGTCTTCGAGCGAGATGAAGAACCGGCTGGCACCCGGGTCGCCCTGACGGCCCGCACGTCCGCGCAGCTGATTATCAATACGGCGGGATTCGTGCCGCTCGGTACCGATGATGAACAGACCGCCTGCTTCACGGACTTCCTCCGCCTCCGGCTCAATCTGTTTTTCAAATTCATCCTCGAGTGCGCGGTACTCCTCACGCAGACGAATCACTTCTTCATCGTCTGTTTCACTGTAGCTCGTTGCCTGTGAAATCTGCTCCTCGGTATATCCTTTTTTGCGCATCTGTGCGACTGCCAAAAACTCTGCGTTACCGCCGAGCAGAATATCCGTACCACGGCCTGCCATGTTCGTTGCGATCGTCACGGCGCCTTTCTTACCTGCCTGTGCGACGATCTCTGCCTCACGCGCGTGCTGTTTTGCGTTTAACACGTTGTGCTTAATGCCGCGGCGCTTAAGCATGGATGACAACAGCTCCGATTTATCGATCGAAACCGTACCGACTAAAACCGGCTGTCCCTTTTCATGGCACTCGATCACCTGATCGATCACGGCGTTGAATTTTGCTTTTTCTGTCTGATAGACGACGTCGTCGTAATCCTTACGAATCATCGGTTTGTTCGTCGGAACGGCGATGATGTCCAAGTTATAAATCTCGTTGAACTCCGGCTCCTCCGTCATTGCGGTACCGGTCATGCCGGACAGCTTGTCATACAGACGGAAGTAGTTCTGGAAGGTAATCGTTGCGAGGGTACGCGACTCTCTTGCCACCTGTACGCCCTCTTTTGCCTCGATTGCCTGATGCAGTCCCTCGCTGTAGCGGCGGCCGATCATCAAACGTCCGGTAAACTCGTCGACGATGATGATTTCGCCGTCTTTTACGACGTAATCGACGTCGCGTTTCATGATGCCGTATGCGCGGATTGCCTGGTTGATATGATGCTGGAGCGTCAAATTCTCCGGATCGGCAAGGTTTTCAACATGGAAAAACGCCTCCGCTTTTTTGACGCCTTCCTGTGTGAGCGATACGGTGCGCGCTTTCTCGTCCACGATATAATCCGCGTCGACATCGTCGTTTAACTGTTTGGTGTCCTCCTCGACCACTTTGTGCACGCGCAGACCTCTTGCAAAACGATCCGCAAGCGTATAAAGCTCGGTCGATTTCTCGCCCGGACCCGAGATGATGAGCGGCGTACGCGCCTCATCGATCAAGATGGAGTCCACCTCGTCGACGATTGCATAGTTGAATCCGCGCTGCACCATGTTCTCTTTATAGGTCACCATGTTGTCACGCAGATAGTCAAATCCGATCTCGTTGTTTGTACCGTATGTGATGTCTGCCGCATATGCCGCACGTTTTTCCTCGGTCGTCATATCATGAACGATCAGTCCGACGCTTAAGCCAAGGAATTTATACACCTTGCCCATCCACTCCGACTGATACTGCGCCAAGTATTCGTTGACGGTGACGATGTGCACACCTTTGCCTGCGAGTGCATTTAAATATGCCGGCATGGTTGCCACGATCGTTTTACCTTCACCGGTTTTCATCTCGGCGATACGGCCCTGATGCAGCACGATGCCGCCGATAACCTGCACCGGATACGGCTTTTTGCCGATTGTCCGCCATGCCGCCTCACGGCACACGGCAAACGCATCCGGCAGAATGTCGTCAAGCGTTTCGCCCGCTTCCAATCGTTCTTTGAGTACGGCTGTCTGCGACTGGAGCTCTTTGGTGCTCATTGCCGCATAGGTTTCTTCTAAGTCCAAGACTTTTTGCTTAATCGGTTCGATACGCGCAAGTTCTTTTTTGCTGTAGGAACCGAAGATTTTTTCTAAAAATGACATATCTTCACCTCGTAGCGATTTACGCAATTCTTATTTATTATATCTGTTCTTACAAGAAGATGCAAGGCGTTTTTTGTTAATATTCGGTTTCTAACCCGCGAATACCAGCCTGTTTTGCTGATTTTTGCGGCATGCAAAAAAAGATTACACGGAAAATATGCAAATCCGTTGCTCCTGCGTCTTGCTTTTATGGACGGAATTGTTTATAATATAGTTGTGTATTTGCGCCGGTTTCCTTGTGTTTTTCACAAAAACCGCGGACATCCCCCGATTAGGATGTAAAAAATGCAATTTTGACCATATGGTTCAAATGAAAGGAGCAGCAATATGAACTATTCTCATGAAGTTGAGAGAATGTGTACTCTCACAAAAGGTCCCAAACACGGTCCTGCCCCGATTCCGGAGGAAGGCCGTTGGGTAAAAGCTTACGAAATCACCGATATTTCCGGTCTGTCCCACGGTGTGGGCTGGTGTGCACCGCAGCAGGGCACCTGCAAACTGACCTTGAACGTTAAAAACGGCGTCATCGAAGAGGCGCTCGTTGAGACTCTCGGATGTTCCGGTATGACCCACTCCGCTGCAATGGCTGGCGAGATTCTCCCGGGCAAAACCATCCTCGAAGCACTCAACACCGACCTCGTCTGCGACGCAATCAACGTTGCAATGAGAGAGATCTTCCTCCAGCTCGTTTACGGCAGAACCCAGACTGCTTTCTCCGAAGACGGTCTGCCGATCGGCGCTGGTCTTGAGGACTTGGGCAAAGGTCTGCGTTCGCAGGTTGGCACCATCTTCTCCACCCAGAAAAAAGGCGTTCGTTACATGGAAATGGCTGAGGGCTATATCTTAAAAGTTGCAATCGACGCAAACGGCGAAGCAATCGGTTATCAGTTTGTAAGACTCGGCAAAATGCTCGAAGACATCCGTCACGGCGTTGACCCGAAAACTGCTTTTGAGAAAAACATCGGTACTTACGGCCGCTTCAGCGAAGCTGATGGCGCAGTGAAGTTCATCGATCCGCGCGAAGAATAAGTCAAAGAGACGTAAGTCAAGGAGGTTTTATCACATGGCACAATTTGAAGGTAAAGAGAGAAGAATGCCGAAAATCGAGAAATGCCTCGCTGAGTATGGCTTTGCTACTCTCGAAGAAGCAAGAGACTTCTGCCTGGAAAAAGGCATCAATGTAGAAGAAATCGTCAAAGGTGTTCAGCCGATCGCATTTGAAAACGCGGTTTGGGCATACACACTGGGCACCGCTGTTGCTCTGAAAAAAGGCGCAAACAAAGCTGCTGACGCTGCTGAGGCAATCGGTATCGGCTTGCAGGCGTTCTGTGTTCCGGGCTCTGTTGCTGAACAGCGTAACGTTGGTCAGGGTCACGGTAACCTGGGCGCAATGCTGCTGCGCGAAGAGACCGACTGCTTCTGCTTCCTCGCAGGCCACGAATCTTTCGCTGCTGCTGAGGGCGCAATCGGTATCGCAAAAACTGCAAACAAAGCGCGTAAAACCCCGCTCCGTGTTATCTTAAACGGCTTGGGCAAAGACGCAGCTTATATCATTTCCAGAATCAACGGCTTCACCTATGTTGAAACAAGCTTTGATTTCAGCACCGGCGAACTGAGTGTTGTCCGCGAAGTTGCTTTCTCTAACGGCGAAAAAGCTGCTGTAAAATGCTACGGCGCAAACGACGTACTCGAAGGCGTTGCAATCATGAAAAAAGAAAACGTGGACGTTTCCATCACCGGTAACTCCACCAACCCGACTCGTTTCCAGCACCTCGTTGCAGGTACCTATAAAAAATGGGCAATCGAGAACGGCAAAAAATACTTCTCTGTTGCATCCGGCGGCGGCACAGGCCGTACCCTCCATCCGGACAACGTGGCAGCAGGCCCGGCTTCTTACGGCTTGACCGACTCCATGGGCCGTATGCACGGTGACGCACAGTTCGCAGGTTCGTCCTCCGTTCCGGCTCACGTTGAGATGATGGGCCTCATGGGCATGGGCAATAACCCGATGGTTGGTGCAACCGTTGCCTGCGCAGTTGCTGTCGAGGAAGCACTGAAATAAGTTGGTTTTTGAAACGAACCTATTGATTTTCTAAAAAATTCGTTGGACACGTCATTTTAAGCAAAATGCGAATGACGTGTCCAACTTTTTTATGCCGGGGAAAGGAAAATCAAATGGAAAAAATCAGATTGACAGTGGAACATGACATAACTTTTGGGGAAGGGTGCGAGGAATATATTTTAGACTGAACAAATGTACGCTGAATATCATCTGAATCAATCAGCGCCTCTCCATTCCATGTAATCAAGCGGCAATTTGTCTTCTTCAAACTGTTCAATATAGTTTGGAAGTTCATCATATCTGATCGAATCTTTTCCAAAATCACAATTCAACTGAAACATCCCGCTTTTGTTTGCGTAAACGATCTGAAGCGATGTGCAGTTCACATCAACAGCTACAAATTCAACAAGCTGTTCTGCAAGCTCGCAAATCCGCTTTTTGCTGTCTTCCTCACGCATTTGAACATCATCAAAAATCGTCGCACAATAGATGTTCACATATACCTTCGATGTATCATCGGCATCCACACGCGCTGTAGCCTCTACGATACTTGGATATTCAATCGCATCGGTTGATGATTCAGTGATAAACGACCGATACCTTCGATTGACCCAGCTGTTAACCTGACGGCTATATGTCTCATCAAAGATTGTGTTGGCACTCAGCTCATATCGCAGAACCTTTCCAAAATCAGGAACGACATATGAACTATTGTAAAAATTATAACTTGTACGAATTTTTTCGCCTGTATAGCTGCTTAATTTTGAATCAGCGATATAGGTTCCCACCACCGGAATATATCCGATACATTTGCCCACAATCATGCACACGACAAGCAATCCCACAATGATTGCCGATATCCAACATATTTTCTTCTTCACATTCATCACACCTTCACATTCATCACACCGGAGGGGTTGAAATCACAAGGTCAAGCAATTCCTGACGTTGTTTACGAGGGGTAATGCGAGTCCCTGTATGTTCATTATAATTTTGAGTTGAATTTCTGGTTATATCCCATGCAGTATTCGAACCGCCAACTCTCCACCCATACCACTCATATGTATATTCTACAACACCATCACATCTCAGCTGCGTGATGTGCTCCGGCAATACATATGTGCTGCTGCCAGCGGAATAAGCGATTTGATTAACAAGCTCATTCGAACTTGTGCTGTAACCCCTCATCATGATAGGAATCATCTGTTTTTTTAATTTCTTAACCCGAATCTCCTCTTCTGTCATATGAGAGTAAGGAGCAAACACACTCTTATAGATTGCATACACAGACACCGGCAAATCAGAGAGGGTAATTATAAATAAAAAGGCGCATAAACCGACAGTCAACAGTCAAGCTTATGCGCAAACAGAAACGATTTTGATACGACCTCTCCATAATTGGAAACCGCAACAATACCGTATTGGCACAAAGCCGGAGTGGACATCAGCAAAACGATACATGGCGATACCTCCTAATTATAGTTAGTCAGATAAATCTTTTATCTGCAATATAAATATATCATATGTGTTTAAAAAAGTCAACTATTAATTTTCAAATTAAAAACAAATTTTATAGAATTATAATTGTATTACATAAAAGAAAAATAATATACTTTATAGATTATTTCCGTTTAGATAGACAATCTCCTATATATTCCGCTGAAATGTGCAGCATCCACTCGCAACGCTGCTGCTTCTAAGCTGTTTTAAGAAATTTTAAAGATCAAGATAGCGGTGCTATCGCCTCTTTTGCTGTCTGCATGCTGTTTTGCTCATTTTTCCTGTATGCTCTGCCTTGATGGCTTGAATAATTTTCCTCCGAAAATATCGTCTAACTTTTTGGGGCGCAGTTCAATTTTCTGCAGCGCTTTTTTTGTCGCTTTTGTTTTCGTCTATAAAAAAACACACCGGTATAACCGGTGTGTGCTTATCATTCATCTGAAATCGAATCGGACAAATGCTATCTCAAACGGATGTCAGGTCACTGATTCAAAAAGCCGGCGTACATCCAACACAAAACCGCCCAATCAAACGGGAATCACCAAACGACGCGCCGGCAATTCCTATATCGCGGCTGCTCTTTCCGCCGGTCTGACCGGTACGGCTTTTCTCCCAAGTGTTATTCCGCTTCAGGTGCCCGAACACCTGTCGGACTCAAGATAAGAACCGGTTTGCCCTGCTTTTTCGCGTATGTAATCGTATTCTTCGTACCGCCCGGCTTTCCGTCATACACCGCGATCATCCGATCGGCATGATCGACAATGTAGCGGTTGCGCTTTTCCATCGCATTGCTTGTATATTGAATCTGCACATACGTAATCCGCTGTGCCCGCTCTAACAGGCTGTGATAACGCAAACGATCCTCTTTCCGCCATTTCGCCTCCTGCCCGATATGCGGTACGGCAATCTCCAAGCAGATGTCCGGATACAGCGGCAAAAACGACAGCACGATTTCCTCCGCAAACGTATCCACACCGCGCGCACCGCCGCAGATGAAATGGCGTGTGCCGTTATGAAGCAGCTGCGCAATCTCCGCACGCAGCGCCGCTTTCAGCGCGATACAGTCCGGATGGGTTTCATTTCGCTTATAGGGCAGTTTCGTCGGACGGTATCCCGTAAATCCGCATACATCCACGCAAAGCACCTCTTACTCCGTTTAAAACTTCTTTTTCCAAAAGACAAAGCCGACGACTCCCACAATCGTGATCGACAGGAGCAGTGAGAACCATGTATACGGCATAAACCAGCTCATATCGCCGGTGTTCATACCGTAGAAGCTGAAGATCATATTCGGAATCTCAAGCAGAATCGTCACGATCGTCAGCGTTTTCATCACCTGGTTTAGATTGTTCGAAATGATCGAGGAAAACGCGTCCATCGTTTCTTTCAAAATCCGCGAATAGGTGCTCGACATATCGACCGCCTGCTTAAATTCGATCAGCACGTCTTCCAAAAGGTCCTGATCTTCCTCATACAGCTTAATGACGCGCCCGCGGAAAATCTTCTCAAGCGTAATCTCGTTCGCCTTTAGCGAAGCCGAGAAGTAAATGAGTGATTTTTGTAAGCCCATCATCTGAACGAGCTGTTTATTCTGCATGGAATGATGCAGCTCCGTTTCCATCTGCGCCGTCATTTTATTGATATGTTTGAGTCGAATCAAGAAGCTCTGTGCCACGCGCAGCAGCAGAATGAGCAGAAAGCGCGTTTTCATCGAGGTTTGCAGGTTCTTGACAAAGCCGTTTGCAATATCCGTCACAGCCGACGTTTCATTCAAACACACGGTGACGACGTATTCCGGCGTGACAATGATGCCCACCGGCATCGTCGTATACACAAGCGTATTCTCACCCTCTGTGACGGCGATCGGCGTATCAATAATGATGAGCGTCTGCTCGTCCTCCACCTCGACACGCGAGGATTCCTCCTCGTCGAGTGCAGCGCTTACAAAGCTTTGATCGAGATGCAATTCCTCTGTTAAAAAACGGATCTCCTCCGCGGACGGGCTCACGACATTGACCCAACATCCCGCCGAAACCGTGTCCACCCGTTTTAATTTGTTTTCTATCGTCTTATAAAAGCAAAGCATCCCGACACCCCTTTATCACACACATGAAACCGGCAGTCTTCACATTCTATTGGGAAGACTGCCGGTCTGCGCGCAGTTTTCTATGACAATTACCGTTTAAAAATCTTAAACAGCTCGCCGAATTCGTCCATATCACTCGATTCGCTCTGCACATTGGTGCTCTCTAAAATATCCGCAGCCATTGCGCTTGCATCTTCCTCCGGTTTGTCAAAACCGGTTGCAATGACCGTGATCTGCATTTCATCCTGGAAGCTGTCATTAAACGCAACACCCCAGAAAATCCGTGCGTCCGGATCTGCCGCATCAGAGATCATCGACGTTGCAAACGAAGCGTCGTCCAAATCGATATCCGGCGATGCGGTGATGTTGATGACCAATCCGCGTGCACCGTCGATCGATGTTTCCAAAAGCGGACTGGAAATCGCTGCGAGCGCTGCCTGCTCTGCCTTGTCCTTGCCGGAAGCGCGGCCAACGCCCATATGTGCCAAGCCTGCGTCACGCATAACCTCGCACAAATCTGCAAAGTCGAGGTTGATTGCGCCCGAAGTCTGAATCAGCTCTGCAATGCTCTGCACGCCCTGCATCAGCACTTCGTCCGCTGCTTTAAACGCGTTAATCAGTGTGAGTTTCTGCTCCGAAATGAGTTTTAAGCGCTCGTTCGGGATCACGACCAGTGAGTCCACATGGCGGCGCAGCTCCTCGATGCCCTGCTCTGCGCATTCGCTGCGGCGTTTGCCCTCAAACGCAAACGGTTTCGTGACAACACCGACGGTGAGAATGCCCATCTCACGCGCGATCTCTGCGATGACCGGCGCTGCACCTGTACCGGTGCCGCCGCCCATGCCTGCGGTGATGAAGATCATCTGCGAGCCTTTGAGAATCGAAGCGATCTCCTCACGGCTTTCCTCTGCTGCCATGGTGCCCTGCTCCGGACGTCCGCCCGCGCCGCGGCCTTTGGTAAGCTTCGAGCCGATCTGGATTTTATATGCCGCTTTCGAGTTTCTCAATACCTGCTGGTCCGTGTTGACTGCAACAAAATCCACCGTCTGCATGCCGGACATAATCATCCGGTCAACTGCGTTTCCGCCGCCGCCGCCAACACCAATGACTTTAATATTTACAACTGTATCGTTTTCTGTATTATCCACAGTGAACTGCATGTTTCGTTTCCTCCCGTGATCTATCGTCACCCGCCGAAATCCTCGGCGAGAAAGCGCATCGTAATTCTATTGTTACTTACCTTTTATTTTAAACGGATTTGTCCAATCCGTCAATATCTTTTCGCAATTTCCCATGCTCTATTTATGTCGTCTCTCCGCTTGTTTGCGTACTTTCGGAAGAATTTTCTGTGTTTTCTTCCGCTTCACTGCTTTCCTGTGGGGCGCTTTCCTCAGACGAGCGCTCCTGCTCTGTCTGCGCATCCGACATACCCGGATAGGAAAGTTCACTGACCGGACGCATATAATATGTGCCGTTCATCAGCGTATCGTCGATAATCACGATTTCCTCCGGCTCAAGCTGTTCGTCCAACAGCTTTTTGACACATTCAATCTCATAGGCAAGTCCCTGCGTGCCGCCGAATTTTAATTCCGCCTGTTTGTTCCAGAACAGCCGAATCGTCGTAATGTCCGAAACATCAATATGCGTAACGTTTGAAAGCGCGGCCTCCTTGACGGCGTCGATCACATCAAACAGCACCGAGATTTTATTCTCATCCGTCGGTGTGACAATGTCGCCCGCCTTGACGCCCTCTAAATCACAGCCATACACAAGCGGTACGCTCGTATCCGTCGGCGCGGTATCGGAAACCGCGGCAATTCGTCCGCCGGACGACATCGAATAATACTGGTTTTCATACACGCAGATCATATCGATCTGTGACGGCGTCAGCGTGATGGTAATGCCGGACGGGAGCTTCCGCTCGATCTGGACATCGTCATAGTTTAAAAATGCCGAAAGGATTCGATCCTCCGCTGATGACGTATTGATCTGCCAGAGATTGTCACCGAGCGAAATACCGCTCGCCAGGATGATCTCTTCCCGTTCAGACTCCTCACAGCCGGTGACCTCGATCGTTTCGAGTTTAAAGAACACGGTCGTCGAGAGCACAAACAAAATGCTTACAAGCAAAATGCCGAAAAAGATGTAGTAAAGCAGATAGCTTCTCTTTTTCCGATGCCGCTTCCGCCGTTTTCCGGGCGGCGGATTCGCAGCCGTTTTCTTTGCGCCAAGCGACGATTTCTGTGCGGCTTTTTGCATCTTCTTTTGCTCTTTTAACGCTTTTTTCTGACTTTTTGCTTTGACCGGTGACGACACATCGGTCTGCACAGAAGGATTCCGGTTCGCCTGTTTCTTCTGTGCTTGTGCAGCGCTTTGCATCGTTTGCGTACGCTGTGCGTTCGCCTGCTGTCCGCTGACCGGTGACGGTGCATCGGTCTGCAGCACGGAAGGATTCCGGTTTACTTGTTTTTTCTGCGTTTGTGCGGCGCGCGTCCGCTCTTTTTTTAAGGTGCGCGCTTGTTTTGTTTGATCGGGTTTTCGCTTTTTTGTATGTTTCCTCGTTTTTCCGCCCGCGCGCTGTGTACTGCTCCCGGCGCTTTGCCGCGCCGTGGTGGTCTGCTGCCGCTCCTGTGCGGACGGCTGTGCAGGCGGAATCGAAAAGGAGGTTGTCCGATGCGCCGAAGCGCCGCTTTGGCGCATAAACGGAAGCAGCTCAATCCGTTCGGTTTCGTTTGCACGATCGGCAGTTTCCGGTTTCTTTGCCGGCGGCGTCGGCCGTTTTTCCATTCTCATGCGTTCGGTCCCTCCTTTTTTATTTCCTATCGCTCTCTGCGGATTTGCGCGCCCAAAGCAGAAAACGCCTGCTCAATCGATTCATAGCCGCGGTCAATATGCACAATGTCGGAGATTCTCGTCTTTCCCTCCGCTGCAAGGCCTGCGACGACAAGCGCCGCGCCGCCGCGCAAATCGGTTGCGCGCACATTCGCGCCGTAAAGCTTTTTCACGCCGCGTACTACCGCGACTTTTCCTTCAATTTTAATATCCGCACCCATACGGCACAGCTCGCCCGCGTGCTTATACCGATTCTCAAAGATCGTTTCGACAAACACGCTCGTTCCGCTCGCGACCGTCAGCACTGCCATCACAGGCGCCTGCGCGTCGGTCGGAAATCCCGGATACGGCAGCGTTCGGATATTGCGCACCGCATGAAGCATTCCCGGCCCTTCCAGCCGGATAGCGTCCTGCCAGATCCGCATTTTACAGCCTGCCTGATCGAATATGGGCAATACACTCTCAAGATCGGACGGGACGACACGACGCACGGTGACTTCACCGCCCGTTGCAGCCGCGCCTGCAAGATACGTCGCCGTGACGATCCGGTCGGGCATTACCGTATATTCCGCGCCGTGAAGCGATTTGACGCCTTCAATATACACCGTACTCTTTCCGGCGTCCCGGATTTTCGCGCCGCGCTTTGTTAGATACCCTGCAAGATCGACGATCTCAGGCTCCTGCGCGGCGTTGTGAATCTCTGTCACACCCTCTGCCGTCACTGCGGCGAGCATGATATTTTCCGTTGCGCCGACACTCGGAAACGCCAGCATGATTTTCGCACCATGCAGGCCGTGTTCCACCTTACAGTCAAGAATCCCATGCGACTCATCTACCGAAACGCCGAGCTGCTGCAGCGCCGAAATATGTAAATCGATCGGACGGGGTCCTAATTCACATCCGCCGGGGAACGAAAGCCGCACCCGCTCGCGGCGGGATACCATCGCGCCTAAAAAGACGATCGACGACCGCATTTCGTGCATCAGTTCTTCCGGTATTTCATTCTGCGTCATGGTATCGCTTGAAACGGTAACGGTTTTTCCTTCCCGATGAACAGTACATCCCAATACCTTTAATATTTCGATTGCCGCGTCCACATCCGTTAGCTGCGGACAGTTGTGCAGCACCGTTTCGCCGCCCGAAAGCAGGCTTCCTGCCAAGATCGGCAGCGCGCTGTTCTTCGCGCCGTGCACGTCAATCTCGCCGAATAACCGGCGCGGCCCATCGATCACGATCCGCTCCATCCTGTTCACCCTTTCCCTGTTGCTCTACAATGTTATTGTATGCAAACAGGCAAAAAGGGGTGTCAAGCGCGTTTTTTCGCCTTATATACCGCGATCATTTCATGACAGATCCGCTGTGCGGTATCGGTAATCGCCAGCGCGCCTGCGTTTTGCGCGATCTCACCAAGCCGTACCCGGTCGGTATACAGCTCCTCGATGATCGAAATCACTTTTTCCTTGGAGTAGTCCTTTTCCTCAAGCAGAATCGCCGCGTTTTGTTTTGCGAGCACATTCGCGTTGTGGAACTGATGGTTTGCCGTCACGTTCGGCGACGGCACGAGAATCGCGGCTTTCGCTGTCGCCTCGATCTCGCTTATCGTGATGGCGCCTGCCCGGCAGATCACTAAGTCGGCTGCCGCCATGCACGTATCCATATTGTTGATATATTCGGATACCCGAATGTTCTTATTGTCTTTTAAATCAATGCCGCGCTCAGAAAGCCATGCGGGGAATTTCTCTTTTCCCAGACGGCCGTAGCCGTGGATATGGGAAACAAGACCCGTGCGGTAGTTCCACTCCATCAAATCGACCGCAATCTTATTGATCGTATCGGCGCCCAGACTGCCGCCGAATGACAGAATGCACATCCGGTCGTCAAGGCCTAACTCGCGCCGTGCCTCCGCCTTTGATTTTTTGAGCACGCTCTCACGCACCGGATTGCCGACCACCATGTAGTTGATATGCGGATCGAGGTGATCTTTCGCCTCGCCGACCGCCAAAAACACACGGTCCACCTGCTTTGCAAGCAGCCGGTTCGTCACGCCCGGAAAGGCGTTTTGCTCATGGATGGCACAGGCAATACCCGCTTTTGCAGCCGCCAATACAACCGGTCCGCTCACATAGCCGCCCGTACCGATGACGATATCCGGCTTAAACTCTCTGATGATCTCTTTCGCACGTTTTTTGGAGGTAACCGCCTCCACTGCCGCCTGCGCGTTGTGCGCAATCGCTGAGGGAGAAAGACTCCGCCAAAATCCTTTGACCTTGATCGGAGCAAACGGGATCTTTGCCTCTTTGACAAGGCGCGCTTCCATGCCGGTCGGCGTTCCCGCATATAAAAGCTCCGTTTTCGGGTCGATCGACAAAAAGCACTGTGCGACCGCAATCGCCGGATTGATATGTCCGCCGGTACCGCCGCCTGTAATTAACACACGCATACTGATTCTCCCTTTCCGCTATGGCTTTTCAATTTTCGCATACCGCGAAATACTCAGCAAAATTCCCATCTCACCGAGCTGCATCATAATCGCCGTGCCGCCATAGCTGAAAAACGGAAGACTGATGCCTGTATTCGGAACAAAATTTGTGACAACTGCAATGTTTAAAAACGCTTGCAGACAGATCTGCACGATAATGCCGACGCCGAGCATAAAACCGAATTTATCGGTCGCTTTCGACGCGATCGAAAAGCCGCGGACTGCCAGCAGCACAAACAGCGTAATCACGAGCAGTGCGCCGATCAAACCGAGTTCCTCGCAAATAACGGCAAAAATAAAGTCGTTATAGGCTTCGGGAAGCCACAGATATTTCTGACGCGATGCGCCGATGCCGCGGCCGAACAATCCGCCCGAACCGATCGCGACAAGCGACTGCACCGTCTGCCACGTTTTATCGTTGACGTCCGCAAAGGGATTGAGCCAGAATTGCAGACGGTCCACGATGTAGTTGACGCCTTTTAACAGGACCACGCCTGCGACGCCGAGTCCCGCAACGCCGCCGATGACCAGAAAATACCGCAGCTTCGTGCCGCCGATATACATCATGATACAGCCGATGCCGAAAATGAGGATCGTGCCCGAAAGGTGCGGCTCGAGCATCATTAAGCCCGCAATCGTAATCAGACAGATCATATACGGCACAACACCGTGCGTAAACGTGCCCATGCGCTTTTGATCGTGCGAGATCAGATGCGCAAACAATACAATGACGCCGAATTTCATGATCTCCGAGGGCTGGAAGTTAATCGGCCCGATATAGATCCAGCGGCGCGCATTGTTTAATTCCTTGCCGATTCCCGGAATCAGCACCAAAATCAAGAGCAAAAACGCAATGCCGAAAATGACAAACGCAAATCGCTGATACACATGATAGTCAATATAAGAAATGAAGATCATCGCCGCGATTCCAAGCAGAACAAACAAAATGTGCTGACTGATAAAATGCAGGCTGTTGCCCGTCTTTTCAAGCGCTGCCGGATAGCTTGCTGAAAATACCATGATGACGCCGTACGCGAGAAGCACGAGTATAATAATCAAAAAAGCGGTATCCATCCGCGGGATTTTCTTTTTCGCAATGTGAATCCCGCGCTTCGTTTTCTGTTTGTTCGGCTGTGCACGTTTCTCTGCTGCCGTCACGAGCATTCCTCCCGTCTTGTTTTGTTTTTATCCTGCCTTGCTGCGCCCCACTTTATACAAACGCAAAAAATCCAATCGCGCACATCAAAAGTGTGACGCCTGAGAATAACAGCACGATCTTATTCTCACTGAACCCGCTCATCTCAAAGTGATGATGAATCGGACTCATTTTAAAAATCCGCTTTCCTGTCGTTTTAAAGCTGATGACCTGCAAAATGACCGACAGGGATTCGCAGCAGTATACAAATCCGGCAAAGAACAAAATAAACTCCATGTTCATGCCAAAGCCCAGTGCCACGACCATGCCGCCCAAAAACAGCGAGCCGGTATCGCCCATAAACACCTTCGCCGGGTGCGCATTGAACACCAAAAAGCCCACACATCCGGCAGCCAGCGCGGTGGACAGCACACTCATGCCGAGCTGTCCCACATATGCCGACACGATCATGAAAAATACGGCTGCCACAAAGGTGACGCTGCTGCACAGTCCGTCGATGCCGTCGGTTAAGTTGACCGAGTTGACAATGCCGACGATCAAAATGCCGAGAATCGGATAGTAGAGGAATCCGAGATCCCACTGCCCCAAAAACGGGACGTTAATGATGGTCGAGCGGTCGCCTGCCGCATACAGCGCCGCAAGATACAGCGCCGTCACGAGCACCTGCCCGATGATCTTCTGCCATGCGGTCAGTCCGAGGTTTCTCTTCTTGACCACCTTGATATAATCGTCAATAAAGCCGACCAGTCCGAACAGCAATGCCATCACCAGTCCGCCGAACAGCTGTGTAAGCTCGAGCGTTCCCTTAAACGCACTGCCGTTTGCCGCAAGCAGCAGATAACCGGCGACGACTGCCACCACGATTCCTACAATAAACATGATGCCGCCCATGGTCGGCGTACCCTGTTTGCTCTTGTGCCAGGAGGGGCCTTCCTCCAAAATGCTCTGGCCGAATTTTAACCGGCGCAGTACCGGAATCAATAAGAGCCCAAGCAGCACGGTCACACCGAATGCTACGACGGCTGTCAAAATGACTGCAAAACTCATTTTTCCCACTCCTCACGCACACGGTCGATGACCTGTTCCAGATGCATCCCGCGGCTCGCTTTAAATATCACAACGTCGCCCGGCGCAAGATGTTTGGCCAGGAAGACAGCTGCCTGCTCATTCTGTTCAAAATAGTACGCCTGTTTCATCCCGACCATCGCCGCGCCGCGCTTCATGTCGCGCGCACGCTCTCCGACGCAGACAAATCCGTCGATCCATGACCGTCCGACGTCCTTGCCGATCTCGAGATGCGCCTTTTCCGAGCACTCGCCGAGCTCGAGCATATCGCCGAACACGCACCACCGTTTTCCCTCGCACGCCGTATTTAACAGCACATCCATTGCCGCGTGCATCGATGCCGGACTTGCGTTATAGCAGTCGGTGATGACGGTGACGCCGTGCTCTTTTGTGATGTTCTGACGCATCGCCGCGTTTTGATACCGTCTGATGCCGCGCACGATATCCTCCGGTTTCATATCCGCGACAAGTCCCACGCAGAAGCCTGCAAGCGCGTTATAGACGTTGTGCTTGCCGACCGCCGGAACCATGGCGTCAATGCTCTGGCCGTAGTACCGGATCGTAAACTGTGTCGTACCGTTGACGGTACGGATGTTCGACGCGGTCACCTCCGCCTGCTGATCCTCGATGCCGTAGTACATCGTCGGCTGCTGGGTCATCTGGTTTACATTTTTTAAGAGCGGATCATCCATATTTAAGATAAGCGGCGCGTCCGGCGCCATCGAATCGGTAATTTCCATTTTCGCTTTCAGGATATTCTCCTGACTGCCGAGCGTTTCCATGTGCGAAACGCCGATATTCGTAATGACGCCCACATTCGGACAGCATACATGGGTCAGTGCGCTGATCTCGCCGAAATTGCTCATGCCCATCTCAAACACGGCACTTTTATGCGTATGGGAAAGATTGAACACCGTAAGCGGCATGCCGATCTCGTTGTTTAAGTTTCCTTCCGTTTTGAGCGTTTCGCCGTCCTCGCTTAAAATGGCATAGATCATCTCTTTGGTCGAGGTCTTTCCGACACTTCCGGTGACGCCGACCGTAAAGACGCTGAACAGTCCGCGGTAATACCGCGCAAGATCCAAAAGCGCCTTTCTCGTGTCGGATACGAGGATCACCCCGCTGTGACCGGCAACCGCGCGGCTCGTGATCACGCCGACCGCGCCGCGTTCATACGCCTGCTCAATAAAATCATGACCGTCAAAATTTTCACCGCGAATCGCAACGAACAGACACCCCGGGGTGATCTTCCTCGTGTCAATACAAATCGTATCGATCTGTGCGTCCGTATCGCAGGAAGAGCCAACCGCTCCTGCAATTTGCGACAATGTCATCTTCTCCATGATGCTTCTCCTTTGTGTTTTCAGCTGCGCTGATTTTCTTCTGTTACGCTCAGTAAATGACGGATGAGCTTCCGTTCATCAAAACAAAACTGTTTTCCCGCGATATCCTGTTTCGTTTCGTGCCCTTTTCCGGCAATCAGCACCGTATCCCCTTCTTTGGCGATACACAGCGCGTACCGAATGGCGTCTGCACGCTCGGGCAGTGCCAGATAGCAGGTGTCTTCCCTGATTCCTGAAATGATCTGACGCATGATCGCCCCCGGCGGTTCATGCCGCGGATTATCCGACGTCACCACAACAAAGTCTGCGTCCGACGCGGCTTTGCCCATCAGCGGACGTTTCTCACGGTCACGGTCGCCGCCGCATCCGAATACGAGGATGAGCCGGTGTTTCGTCACCGTGCGCGCCGCACGAAGCGCCTGCGTAATCCCGTCGGGCGTATGCGCATAATCGCAAAGCACGGTAATCCCCAGATGATTTTCGATGCGCTCGCACCGTCCGGGAATCTGACCGACGAGAGGAAGCAGCGATGCGGACGCGGAAAGCGCAATGCCTGCCTCTTTGCAGACGAGTGCGGCGCACAGCGCGTTCTCCGCCGAAAAATCGCCGATCACGCCAAACTGCATCTGCGTCTTTCTGCCGTCTGCTTCCTGCACGCAAAACGTCACGCCCTGTTCGTGGTTTTTGACCGAAACGATTCGGTAATCCGCCGGCTCCTGTGTTCTGGATACCGTCGTCACCGGAATCGAAAGCGTATCGCGCAGCTCCCTGCCGTACGCATCATCCACACAGATGACCGCGCGATCCGCCATGGAAAACAACGTTTTCTTGGCACAGAAGTATTGTACCATATTTTTGTGATAATCGAAATGGTCTTGGGTCAAATTTGTAAAAACTGCCACAGAAAATCGCAGGCCGAACAGCCTTTTTTGGTCGAGAGCATGGGAGGACGCCTCCAAAACGACGTGTGTGACGCCGCTGTCCTTCATCCGCCGCAAAATTCGGTAAAAATCGACCGGCTGCGGCGTTGTGAGCGAGAGCGGCTCCGTACAGCCGCCCCACTGCGCGCCCGTCGTGGCAAACAGTCCGGCAGAAATTCCGCTCTTTGATAACAGCGCATACACTGTCGTCGCAATCGAGGTCTTGCCGTTCGTTCCCGTCACCGCATACAGAATCATCGACTCCTGCGGGTTTTCATAAAACGCCGCGCACAGCAGCGCATACGCTTTTCGCGTATCGGGGACAAGAATCTCCCCTTCGATGCCGCAGGGCGTTTCGCACACCACTACGGCGCCGCGTTCATGGGCGCTTTTCGCATACAAATGCCCGTCGGTTTTTGCGCCGCGCAGACACAAAAACAAGGAATCTTTCTTCGCCTCCTGTGCGTTTGTGCAGATGGACGCGATTTCACAGTCATATTCCGGAACCGGTAGGTTTGCAAGGGAAAACAGTTTACAAAGACGCATCGGGTAAAGCCTCCATTTCCTCTGCCGCGGTTCATCCGGACAGCCTTTTTTCAAAGCTTCCCCAACAAGCACTAAATGGCAAAATCCCTGTGATCAAAAGCCAAGCTGCCTGTAATACGATGAATCCGCACAGATCACGCGTTTCTCATTTCATCTTGGTTGGATGGTTTTGCTTACACGTCCTTGTCTTTATCCCATTTTCTTTTTCGTCAGTCCAGCGTTTCGCCGATAATCGTCAGCTCAATCACTGTTCCGATCGGCACGCTCGTTCCCGCGGATACACTTTGCTGCTGGACCTTTCCGGCGGACGTCATCGACACGCCGCCCGTTACCGTCACGTTTAAATTGAGCTGCTTTAGCCGCTGCTTGGCTTGTGTCGCCGTCAGATTCCGCACATCCGGCACCGTGACATATTCCTGCTTTGTTCCCTCATCCGTATACAAAATGACCTTTCCGTCCTTCGGAATTTTCGCACCGCTTGACGGCATCTGCTTGATAACCGTACTGCCGCTTCCTTTGACCACGACGCCGCCGGTGATGCCCGACGCGATCAGTTTATTTTTCGCAGCCGCGATGTCCTTTCCATATAAGAGCGGCACGGTTGTTTCCATGGAAGCCAGTTCCTCTTCGCTGTACTCCGGCGAGTAGCCAAGATACGGAAGTGTATCTGCCATGATCGCCGCAACTGCCGGCGCTGCGATCGTACCGCCGTAGATCGCGCCGTTTTGCGGATAGTCCGCCATGACCATCACGGCGATCTGCGGATCGTCTGCCGGCGCCACTGCCACATACGATGCGATATAGGTATTCGCTTCGTCGCCCGGGTTCATACGCTGGGAAGTACCCGATTTTGCGGCGATCCGGTATCCTTTGACCGAACCGTTTGTACCGCCGTTTGCATCGACGACTGCCTCCATTACGGTGCGCAGTGTCGCGGAGGTCTCCTCGGAGATGACCTGCCGTTTGATGTTCGTTTCATGCGACGAAACCACGTTGTTATTCGAATCAAGAATGTCCTCGACGACATACGGTTCCACCAGATAGCCGCCGTTTGTCACTGCGCAGACTGCGGTAATCAGCTGCAGCGGTGTCACGGTCTGTGACTGGCCGAACGACGAGGATGCCAGCGAAACGTCTGACATATCCGCGCCGTAGTATGTACCGATCTGCTCGCCCGGCAGGTCGATTCCCGTCTTTTCCGTAAAGCCGAACGCCTTATAATAATCGAAGAAGCGCTCTGCACCGAGCGAAAGGCCGATGCTGATAAACGCCGGGTTGCATGAATGCACCATTGCCGAGGTAAAGTCGAGCGTTCCGTGTCCGGAACGGTTGTTACAGCGCATCTTTTCTCCGCCGATCGTCACATAGCCTGCGCATGAATACGTCGAGTTCGTAAACGCGACCTTCTCCTCGATCGCGGCCGCACCCACCACCGTCTTAAACGTAGAACCCGGCTGATACGTGTGCGAAATGCACATATTGCTCCACTGCCACTGCTGTGCCGCCGATTTCGCCTCTTTTTTCTCATCGGCATCGGTGATTTCTTCCACCGCCGCGGCAAGCTGCTCGTCGTAAATCGTAAACGGATCGTTTAAATCAAACGTCGGATAGTTTGCCATCGCCAAAATCGCGCCGGTATTGCAGTCCATCACGATCGCACACGCACCGTTTTTCGGATTGTGCTGTTTGACGACGTCATATAAGGTCGATTCCACAAAGCTTTGGATGTTTTCGTCAATCGTGAGCCGCAGGCTCTGGCCGTCTACCGGATCGTACCGCTGTTCAAAGTTCTGCGGCATATCCTCGCTCTGCGCGTTTTTGAGCGTCACCGTATAGCCGGGCGTTCCCTTTAACACGTCGTCATATTTACTCTCGAGTCCGTAAAGGCCCTGGGAGTCTGTTCCGGTAAAGCCGATCACCGACGCGGCGAGCTGTCCGTTCGGATAATACCGCTTCGTATTTTCCGCTAAGTGGATCTCACTCGTATAGCCCTGCTCGGTGGCAAACGCACGGATCTCATCCGCTGTTTCCTTCGACACCTTTTGTCCCACGAGCTGATACTGGCTCTCTATCTTTTGGATTTTTGTCATCAGCGTTTCTTCGCTGGTGTCAAGAATCTCACTCAGCGTTTTTGCAATGAGCTCCTGCTTTTCTGAAAGCTTCTGCGGATCGTCAATTCCGCTTGCAATATCTTTCGGGGAAATACTTACGTCCCACACCGTCGTGCTCTGCGCCAGCACCTCCATGTTCGTGTCATAGATGGTTCCGCGCGACGCCGGAATCGTTTCCGACCGAAGCTGCTGGTTATTTGCATATTCGGTATAAAAATCGCCTTGCAGCGCGCTGATCCGAAACAGGTTTCCGATCAGTGCAACCACCAAAATGACAGCAACGATCATGACATGGCGGTTTAAACGCTTTTTCATCCGCACAGTGGCCCCCTTTGCCATATTGTTCCTCCTTCTTTTATAAACAGCACAAGGGGCAGCGCAAAATCTGCACTTCCCCTTTGTGTTTTCATCTTATTCACAATCAAAACGCGATAGACCTTTTAAGAAAACAAGCCGGAAAAAAAGCCGCAGATTTTTTCCCACACCCCTGGCTCCTGTACCACATTTGACGCGTCCTCTGTTTCAAATGTAATATAGCGCATCTGATAGCTTTCGACTTTCTGCATTCCAAGCTCGTCAACTGCCGCCTGCTCGACATTTGCTACCGACAGCGTATCTTCAAGCGTTTTCGTAAGCGAGGAAACCTCGCCTTTGACGGCGGAAAGCTCCGTGAGCACCTGATTGTATTCATTGAGCAGTTCGGTCTGCTTCACCTGCGAATATAACAGCACCGACAGCATGGAAACGACGGCAACCATCATCACGACCGCTTTCCGAATGCTGAATACTTCCGCACTTTTTACCGAAGCGCGCGTTTTGACCTCCCTGATCTGAGGCCGTTTCTCCGCTTCCTTCTGCGCCAACCGTTTATAGTCGTACGCGACGCTTGCTCTATTCATCCGTGCTGCCTTCCTTTCCGAGTTTTTCTATGATACGCAGCTTTGCACTGGTACTTCTTCTGTTTTCGCGAAGCTCTTTTTCACTCGCTGTAACAGGCTTCCGGTTTACAAGTTTTGCCTGCGGCTTTTTATGGCAGACACATACCGGAAACTCCGGCGGACAGGTGCATCCTTTGCACCACGACAAAAACCGGTGCTTGACCATGCGGTCCTCAAGCGAGTGGAATGTGAGCACGACAAGCCGTCCGCCCGGCCGAAGCATCGAAAACGCTTCGTCGAGTCCCTGCGACAAGCTCTGCATCTCGTCGTTTACCGCGATGCGGATTGCCTGAAACGTCTGCTTGCAGGGGTTTTTCTCCCGCCGTCTTGCAGCCGGCACCGACGCTTTGACAAGATCGGCAAGCTCTAACGTCGTTTTGATCGGTGCGCTTGTCCGTTTTCTGACAATCGCCTGCGCGATTTTATACGCAAACGGCTCTTCGCCGTATTCCCTTAAAATTTGTGTGAGCGCATCCGCATCCCATGTGTTCACCACATCGTACGCGCTCATGCCCTGCTGGCTCATCCGCATGTCGAGCGGCGCGTCGTGCAGGTAGCTGAATCCCCGTGACGCCTCGTCAAGCTGATGCGAGGAAACGCCCAGATCAAGCAGCACGCCGTCTACCCCTGAAATGCCGCGCGCATGAAGCGCCTGCGCCATATTTCTAAAATTGTCCTGCACCACTTCCGCCTGCGGATACAAAGAAAGCCGTTCGCGCGCTGTCTTAACCGCGTCCGGGTCCTGGTCGAACGCGATCAGCTTCCCGGTTGTGAGCCGGCGCGCAATCTCTGACGAATGTCCCGCGCCGCCTGCCGTTCCGTCCACATAGATGCCGTCCGCACGAATCGCAAGTCCCTCGATACATTCGTTTAACATCACGGAATAATGTGAAAATTCCATCGTGTTCATCCTCGTTTAAAATCCAAGCTCGTTCATGACGTCCGCAATCGTTTCGGAATCAAGCGCAGAACAGAGCGTATCCCATTTTTCTTTATTCCAGATCTCACAGTGTGTGGAGGCGCCGATCACCACCACATCCTTTTCAAGGCCGGCATACGTCCGAAGCTGTGCCGGAATGACGACACGTCCCTGCGCGTCCGGCTCCGCTTCACTCGCGCATCCGCTTAACATGCGGATGATATTTCCTGCCTTTACGATCGGCAGTGCGTGAAGCTTTTCTTCAACACGCGCCCATTCTTCCATCGAATAGACGTTTAAACACGGGTCTGTGAGCGAGCGTGTGATCACAAAGCGGCTTCCAAGATCGGCGCGGAGCTTTGCCGGAAAATTCAGTCTGCCTTTTGCATCTGTCGTGCATTTATAGCTTCCGATCAGCATTCCGCCACCGCCTTTCTCTTTTATGGGATTTCTCCCCCTTTTTAACCGCCATTCACCACTTGGTTTTTATTATAGCGATAATCACAAGAAATTGCAAGGCTTCACGCGGAATTTTCATATTTATTTGCAGAAAAAATATTACTTTTCCTGTCACAAATTACGCCATTTTGCTGCTGCGGTTGACACATTCCCCCACTTTGGCTATAATGACAGCAGAATCCTTTCGGAACAAAAAAGCGAGGTCAATTTTCTATGGGACTGTTTTTTAAAAAATCGAAGCAGAACACGGACGGTGCACTTTCTGAAAAAGAAATAAAAAAAATCGGGCGCACCTTATTCTCCGCCCACCCGCTCACCGATCCGCAGCAGCGGAAACTCTTGTTTCTTGCCGCGCCGATGCGGGCAAAAAATCAGGATGCCGTCGACTGCCTGCCCGCTTATTCCAATCAGACAAAACAGCGCTTAAGCGCCATGTTTTCCGCACAGTTTCAAACGCTCACAAAAGAATCGCTCATCCATCAGATCGAAGCGGCGTACTGTGCCGAAACAGCCGCACACTATGATACCCTGCTCTCACTCGCAAAGGAAAACGACGAGCAATCACTTCTTCCGTTTCTTTCCCGCACGCTCCACGCAAACGAGCGCTGCGCGCAGAAAGCGTCCCTGCTGTGCGCCTACGCTGACCGGTTGCAAGCGGCGAATTTTGATCCGAATGCTTCCGCCTGCGCGTATGATCTGTGCCGCGCCGCAAATTTCGCGGTGATCGGCTTGGGACTCGGTCTGTTAAGTGAAGCGGAGATGTTCTCGTTTTTATCGAAGATCGCAGATAAGGCAAATGAACAATATGACTCCTACGCGGCGTATTGTTCGGGCTATCTGTTAGGCCGCGGCTGTCACATCTGGCTCACCGGCGAATTTATGGCGCTGCTTTCAGACGCCGATCAATCGATCTGCCGCGTACTGCTGACGCATCCAAACAGCCCTTACGCGCAGGATGACAGTGCGCTGTAATCAATCAATAGACAAACAAAACCCCCGTTGAACCGATCCATTCGGTTCAACAGGGGTTTTTCATATATAGTGACCGTTTATTTGACCGTCGGAATTTGAATACAAAACGCGGTTTGATACGGCTTGCGCGGCGCGGCAACAAGCGTCATCTCGCCGCTGTGCATCTTGACGATCTGTTTGGCGATCGAAAGGCCGAGCCCTGTGCCTTTTCCTGCGGTGCGCGCCTCGTTTCCGGTGACAAACGGCTCAAACAAGTGCGCTGCAATCTCGGGCGGGATGCCGGTACCGTCGTCCGCCACAATCAATTCGATCTGCGTTCCGGTGCGCCGCATCGAAAGATACGCAGTCGTACCGCGGGGATTATACTTTAAGAAATTGCTGACCAGATTCTCAAAGCACCGGCGCATCAAGCGTGCATCAATCATTGCAAACGCGCTGGTTTCCTCAAAATCCACGGAAAGAAAGTAGCCTGCCTCGGTGATTTCGGTATACTTCTCCGCAAAAAAGCCTTTGACATATTCGATGAAATCGACGCGTGTTAGATGGAGCGGAAAATCCGGGTGCTCCATTTGGGCAAACAAAAACAAGTCGTTCACCAGATCTGCCGCAAGCTGCGATTTCGCTGCAATCGTTTGCAGATATTTTTCCTGCTTCTCTGCCGGAACCCGCTGCTGTACAAGCGCTTCGGCATATCCCTGAATGACGGTGAGCGGTGTTTTTAGGTCATGCGAGATATCGACAACCATCTTCTGCTTTTCCTCATACAGTGCGTCCTTCTCCGCGCGGGTTTTCTCAAGCTGACAGAGCAGTTCTTTAAAGTTGCGCACCATATCATGAAATTCGGGCGGAACAGCTTTCGGGTCGATCTCTCCCGCTTTTCCGTTTTGATACGACACGATTGTCTGGTTGAGCGGTGTGATCGATTGTTTGACTTTCCGCAAAAACAAGACAGCAAAGATAAAAATGGCAAGCAAAACGACCGGAATGCCGATCAGCCAAAGACGATTGGCAGACTGCAGGATCTGATCGTACTGCTTTTCACTCATGCTGAACGAGAGAAACGCCAAGGTGCGTTCTTCGCCCTGCGCGTTTTCATAAACATATTTTTCGAGCATTCCGTTGTTTCTTGAAATGCCGCTGAGCAGATCGAACTCACGTTTAGAAAGCTGTTCCCGATCGGAAAAGAGTGTACCGCTCACCACGCGATACGTCTCATCGAGCACGCATTCATCCAGCACAAACGGAATCGTTCCGTCCTCATTATATGTACTTAAACAGACGCGGTATCGAATAGCGCCTTCTTCGTCGGTATACGAAAAGAGATCAAACAGCTGTCCGGACTGATAATCGCTGATTAAGTCCATATCTTTAAAAAAGACCTTTTCCCCGATGGTGCGATTGCTCGCGTACATCGTTTTTCCCGTTTCATCGAAAATGATAAACGCGGCGTTTCGTGCTCTTTTCGCAGGCAGATGCGCGTAATTCTCATCGATCAGATCCTCTTCGTACTCCAAAAGATCATCCAATGTAAAAAACGCTTCATTGATTTTTTGATTCACCAAAAAGTGAAAGGCAGAGTAAATCAAGATGACCAGCAGGGTATAGAGTATAAAATACAGCACGCATGACACAATGATGCTTTTCGGTTTGCGGTTATTCTGCTTCAATTTTATATCCAAGCCCCCTGACCGTTTTAATATATCGCGGATTGGACGGATCATCTTCGATTTTCGCACGAAGGTTCGAGATATGCACCATCATGGTGTTGTCGTCGCTCTCGTAAAGCTCGCCGCCGATGCAGGTATACAGCTGTGCTTTGGTATAGACACGGCCGGGCGACTGCATGAGTTTCATGATGATTTTTAGTTCGGAGGGTGTGAGCGGAATGACTTTCCCGCGTTTTTTTAAGACGAACCGGTACAGATGAAAGGTGAGCTCTCCTACGGTGAGCACGTCCTCCTGCGTATCTGGCAACGGCGTTTGCACATCGCCGCCGAGGTCATAATAGCGCCGCAGGGAGGCTTTGACATATGCTACGACCTCTAAAGGATTAAACGGTTTTGTCATATACGCATCGGCGCCCAGATTAAGGCCCAGTATTTTATCGGTATCCAATGATTTTGCCGACAGAATAATGATCGGAAAATTATGCGTTTCTCTGATTTTTTTGACGAGGTCATAGCCGTTTAGCAGCGGCATCATGAGGTCGATAATCGCAAGTGCGACGGGCTGTCCGTGCACCAGTTCGAGCGCCTGCAGTCCGTTTTCCGCTGAGATGACATGATACCCTTCGCTTGTGAGATAGAGGGACAACAGTTCGATGATATCGGGATCATCTTCTGCAATCAGGATGGTATGGTTCATGGATTCCGCCTTTCTTCCGTTATGTGCACCACCAATGTACCGACATTGTAATATAGAAACAGACTCCTTGTCAAGCGCACCTGCGGTGGGCACGTCGCGCACGAACATCAGCAGATGAAAAGGGGGATGTATCCCGCGTCGCTGGTTTCTCCCCTTTGCCCCCGACGCGTACCTGCGGTGGGCACGTTGCACACGAACATCAGCAGATGAAAAGAGTGATGTATCCCGTCGCCACCTACGCGAGCATTTCGCTAAAAATAAAAAAACTAAGTCCGGACGCGAATTACGTCCAGGCTTAGCCTGTTTTCCACTATTCTACTTTAAAAGAATATTCCCTGATAAAATAAAAAACCTGCGGTGAACATAAATTGCTCACCGCACGGGCACAGCCCGTTTCTCCCCTTACCCTCGACGCGAGCGTCTTATTAAAATAAAAAAGAGAGCCCCACTACGCGAATCGCGTGTCGAGGCTCTCGAGTGGCTCCCCCAACTGGACTACGGTTCGCTTCGCTCTCCCGCACCCTTCGGCTCTCCCAATCACCCTCGCTTCGCTCGGCTTCTTGGAGCCTCAGTGTCGAACCTGGTTCTCGTCCAGTTCTGTTTTTCTGCTCACCAATAAAAAAAGAAGACCGCTTTCACAGTCTTCTTTCCTGGTGGCTCCCCCAAC
>CALXAM010000071.1 GCA_944386285.1 uncultured Clostridia bacterium
AAAGCACAGCCGCTTGCGACAATTCTTTTCTCGCAACCATCGGTTTTATCGCACCTGATAAGATATTGATAAATTCTCGTCGTACAGGCAGTATAATATGGATTATCAGAATAATACGAAAACTACATCACACGGTTTATAAACAAAAAGCGTTAAGTTGTGGTTCTCGGCAACGAATGGGAGTAAATTGTTACTTCTAATAAATCCTGAAAATAGAGAAATTGAGCCGTTTGAATGTCCTTTGCGGCAACAAAGTGGCGATACTATTTGAATTAAAAAGTAAAGAGCTATCAAATTTTAACTTAAAATTTGATAGCTCTTTTTTATACGAAAAAGACTTAAAATACTGAACCAATTGGTCAAGTAATCAGACATAAAAATAACGCTGAACCCAGACAAATTGGATCCAGCGTCACACTGGTGCGGATAAGAGGACTTGAACCTCCACCGAGTTGCCCCGACTAGAACCTGAATCTAGCGCGTCTGCCGATTCCGCCATATCCGCGAGTACGAATGATATTATATCATATAAGATTTTAGTTTGCAAGTGTTTTTTAAATTTTTTTCTCTTTTGTGTCGTAAGAAATACAGTTGACAGTGTTCTTATCATATGATATCGTATCATTATATAGATATATTATATTTGAAGGGGATATTTATGGCAAAAGTGACAGACATGACAACGGGCAGCCCTACGCGCCTGTTAGTCGGATTTGCGCTGCCGATGCTGCTGGGAAATATGTTTCAGCAGCTTTACAGCATGGTGGACACGATTGTAGTCGGCCGTGGTGTTGGAGTAGAGGCTTTGGCTTCGGTTGGCGCAGCCGGGTGGCTTGATTGGCTGGTGCTCGGCATTATCATTGGTTTGACACAGGGATTTGCAATTCTCATTTCTCAGCGATTTGGTGCAGAAGACTTTCATGGACTTCGGAAAGCTGTGACAATGTCGGCATTGCTGTCTCTTGTGACAATTATTGTGTTTACAATAACAGCATTGTCAATCGCACGGCCGCTGCTTGAACTTTTGGATACGCCGGCACAGACGATTGACGGTGCACATCTTTACATCAGCATTATTTATATGGGCATTCCGATTATTGTCACATATAATCTGCTGGCTGCTGTACTGCGCGCATTGGGAAACAGTAAAACGCCGCTGATTGCAATGGTGATTGCATCCATTATCAATATTGTTTTGGATGTGCTGTTTGTAATGGGCTTTGGCTGGGGAATTGCCGGCGCAGCAATTGCAACGGTAACAGCGCAGCTCTTTTCTTGTTTGTTTTGTCTGTTCTCGGTGGTGCGGATTCCGGTGTTGAAATTAAAAAAGGAAGACTGGAAAATTGACGGTGCTACATGTAAAGAACTCTTGCGTCTGGGCCTTCCCGTTGCCCTGCAAAATGCCGTGATTTCAGGCGGTGGATTGGTCGTGCAGTATATCGTCAACGGTTTTGGCTATATTTTTGTTGCAGGCGTTACGGCGGCACATAAGTTGTGTGGTTTAATGGAGCAGGCGGGTTCATCTTTTGCCTCTGCAATGGGAACGTTTGCCGGACAGAATCTTGGCGCCAAGAAGTATGACCGAATTCGGGAGGGAATCAAGAAAGCTTTGTTGATATCTGTTGTGATTGCATTTTCGATTGCAGCAATTGTCATTGGATTTGGTCGGTATATTGTGCGGTTCTTCATCTCTGACGAGCCGGAGATTGTTGCACAGGTTGTGGATGCTGCCTATCCGTATTTAGTCATTATGAGCCTTTGCCTGTTTGTGCTTTATGCGTTATTTGTGTATCGTACAACGTTGCAGGGAATGGGCGACACAATGATTCCGATGATTTCAGGAATTGTAGAGCTTTTGATGCGCATTGGAATGGTCTTTTTACTCACATCGTTTGTTGGACAATACGGTGTGTATTTTGCCGAAGTCGGCGCTTGGATTGGTGCGGCAGTCCTTTTGATGATTGCGTACTATTGGCGCATCGGAAAAATCTGTCCGAAGCAAAAAACAAACATAATCGCTTAAACAAAGGAGAATGTTGATGAACGTTCGAACATATCAGCGCGCTGATTGGCCGGCAATCGAGCGAATCCACGACAGCGCACGGAAAATGGAACTCTCTCATGCAGGACTTCACGAGGCGTTTTTGCCGCTTTGCATTGCGGCCGCGCGCGAGCAGCTGTTTGACTATCCGGGACTGTTTGTGGCGGAGGAAAACGGCGAAGTGCTGGGCTTTGCCGCCTGTACAGAAGAGGAACTGGCGTGGCTGTATGTCGCGCCGGAGCATATGCGAAAAGGTGTCGGCAGCAGTCTGTGGCGGCACATGATTTCGGTGTTTCCGCAGATTTGTGTTTTGGAGGTGCTCAAAGGAAATGAACCGGCACGCGCGTTTTATGAACGGCTCGGATTTCGTGTGTCCGGACAGGAAACAGGACAAATGCCCGGAAACGAAGCCTATACCGTAGAGGTCTATGTGATGCGGCGGACGCTGAACGAATAAAGAGAACATAAAAAGCACCAGTCAATTTGGCTGGTGCTTTTGTTCATTCAAACCGCAACGTTGTTTTTCGGTGTGCCGTTTATAAATGCTTCTGTGTTTTCGTAAACAATATTAATCAACCGTTCACGCGACTCCTTGCATGCCCACGCAATATGCGGTGTGATCACGCAGTTTTTTGCAGTCAACAGCGGAGAGTCTTCGTTAATCGGTTCTACAGTTGCAACATCAAGACCGGCACCAGAAAGATGACCGCTGTTTAATGCATCAGCAACATCCTGTTCATCTATAATACCGCCGCGTGCTGTATTGATCAACAATGCACCCTGTTTCATTTTGGAAAGTGCATCTTTGTTAATCAGACGGGTCGTTTCTTTAAAGAGCGGACAGTGCAGAGAAATGACGTCGCTTTCTTTTAGCAATGTATCAAATGAAACAAAGTGAAGTGTGTCTGATTCGTACTGCGGATAGACGGTGCGGGAATAGACGAGGACATTCATATCGAATGCCTGCGCAATCTGTGCAACTTTCTTTGCGATGCTGCCGAATCCGACTAAACCGATTGTCTTGCCGGCAAGCTCACGGATACGCGGATCATAGAAGCAGAAATCTTCGCTTTCACACCATGCGCCGCTATGTACCTCATCGTTGTGCTTGGCTACGAGTGAGAAAAAGTGAAGCAAAAAGGCAAAAGTAAGCTGTGCCACACCATTTGTGGAATAGGCCGGTGCATTTGACACTACGATGCCGCGTTCTTTTGCACAGTCAATATCCACTACATTATATCCAGTGGCAAATAAGCCGATATATTTTAAATTTAGACAAGCCTCCATTACATCACGGGTAATGATTGTCTTGTTAATAAGAATCATTTCGGCATCCCCGATGCGTTCGATAATTTTATCAGCAGGGGTGCGGTCATATACCTCCATCTTATCGCACAGTGCGCTAAAATGAGAAAGGGATAAGTCGGTGGAAACGGCTGCATAGCTGTCCAATACGACGAGTTTCATGATGTTGTTCCTCCTTTTAAGCAATAGCAGCGATATCGGCTGCGAATCGTATTATATCACGTTTCGGTAGGATTGTCTTGCGGTTTTTTTGATTCTCTGCCCAACGCGTGGATTCTGCCAATGAGAAAGGACGAAATTGTAACGGTTAAAAGAGAGCATGCGATATTTAAGAGCGGGATATAGGTAAGAGAAAGCATTAACACGATAAAGTCGGTAAAAAAATATGCTTGTGAAAGCTTTAATGGCGTTTTTTTATGGATGATAAGTGCAAGTGCGTCGTCGCCGCCTGAAGCACCGCCTGCCCGCACAATAAGTCCGACACCAACGCCTACAAAGATTCCGCCCAGTATGGCTGCAGCAAATGGATGCGCACTCAAATCGGGCAGCATATAGCCGAGGAAGGAAAATAGATTGTACCACATTGAGAAGAATAGACTGGAGCAAGCGGCAAACACTAAAAATGATTTCCCGAGCAGTTTAAAGCCGAGCAGATAGCAGATGCTATCCAAGATAAGACCGGAAATTCCAGGTGTGATACCAGTCCAGTGCTGAATAAATAGAGTAAGGCCTAAAATTCCGCCTTCTGTAATATGGGTGCGATTGTGAATATTGAACATGCCGAACGCCAAAATCATTGCGCCGATACAAAGAATCAGAAGGCGAAATAAGGTGCGGCGGCTGAAAAAATCAGGGTAACGGGAAAAAAGCTGCATAGGTTCCTCCTTGTAGTCAGTGATATTATCTGATAGTATAAAGGATATAGTAACAATATAGTCAAGGGGTGATTTTGTGGCGCATAAACACTATTTTACTGCCGGAGAAATGGCGCAGCTGCATGGGATTTCAAAACAAACGCTTTTGTTTTATGACAAAAAAGGTGTGTTTTCTCCGGCATTTGTTGATCCTCAAAACGGCTATCGGTATTATAGTGCATCTCAGCTTGAAACACTCGATACCATCTTAATGCTGAAAGAAATCGGGTTTTCTCTGGCCGAGATTTGTGTGTATTTACAGGAGCGCAATGGAGTAGGTACGGTGGTATATATGGAAGAGCAAAAACGATTGCTCGAAAATGAGATTGCGCATAAAAAGCGTATCGTCAAGCGATTAACCAAAAAAATCGAAACGCTCCGCACATTGCAGGAACACTGTGATTCAATCGAGTTTTATACACAAAATCATCCTCAATATCTGGCGGTTCAAACGGTTGCGTCACCGCGGACGTTATTTGAGATCGATCTCGCGACCAAGAAGCTGCTTCTTTGCTGTGCAAAAGAGCAGGTCGGATACGAATATCTGTTGGGCGTGATGGTCCCAGTGTCTGCAATCGAAAATGGGGCATATACCGCCGCCCAAAATGCGTTTTTGCCGTTGTCCGAACGTCCCAAAGACCCCATTACGTTCTCTGTGCACAAAAAATCCGCCGGAACGTATTTGCGTGGGTACCATAAAGGCACTTATGAAACGATCGGGCAAACGTATGAAAAGATGCTTTCCACCCTGAAACGGTATGGATATACGCCGTACGGATGCTCTTATGAGTATTGCGTGCTCGACAGTTTTACGTCTTCCTCTGCGGATGAATATGTCACGGAAATACATCTGCCGTTTCTTCAAAAAGAACATGATTCGTCTAAATTGTGCTAAAATAAGGAAATCAATTTTTGCAGATCTTTGTTGACAACTGCAAACAAAAAAACGAAAAAAACGTTGGTTTTTTGCATTACGGAGAAAAAACAAACAGAATGAGCAGTTTACATTGACAAAATGCGACTGTTTTTTTATGATAGGAGTAGAGTTTTGCGCCCTTTGTTTGCTTGGGTGCTTTTTCAAGTAAGGATTAAGTCAAGGAACATTTTGTGAAAGCAGGAGGATACTATGGAGCGATTGCACAGTGAAACAATTGGCGACCTCGGCATTATCTGCATGCCGGGCTGCGAAGCATTTGTCGAGCAGGTGGAGCATTATCTGCGCACATGGCATAATGAAAAGGATCACAGCTATGTGGTGAATACCGTGATTTCCCGTTTTGCTTCGGGTGAGGCAAAAGGTCTGATCCGCGAGTCGGTCAGAGGCAAGGATTTATATATCATCACCGACTGCTTTAACTATAACGTGACGTATAAGATGTACGAAATGGACGTTCCGATGAGTCCGGACGATCATTTTCAGGATTTGAAACGCATGATTTCTGCGGCTTCCGGCAAGGCAAAACGGATTACTGTCATCATGCCGATGCTGTATGAAGGCAGACAGCATAAACGTTCGTCGCGTGAATCGCTTGACTGTGCACTGGCACTTCAGGAACTTGTACACATGGGCGTTTCCAATATTATTACTTTTGATGCACATGATCCCCGCGTTCAAAATGCGATTCCGATGTCTGGATTTGACAGCTTCCAGCCGACTTATCAGATGATTAAAGCACTGACAAAAGTAGTGCCGGATATCCGCATTGAAGATGATTCGCTTGCAATGATCTCGCCGGATGAGGGCGGTGTATCACGCTGCCTCTACTATTCATCTGTGCTTGGCGTAAACGTTGGTATGTTCTATAAACGTCGCAACTATTCGGTGATCGTCAATGGCAGAAACCCGATTGAGGCACACGAATATTTGGGCAACAGCGTCGAGGGCAAAGACATCATTGTCGTCGATGACATGATCGCTTCCGGCGACTCGATGCTTGACATCTTTAAAAATTTGAAAGCACGCGGTGCACGCCGTATCTTTGCATTTGTTTCCTTTGGTTTGTTCACACACGGTCTGGAAGCGTTTGATAAGATGTTTGAAGAAAAAATGTTTGACGGCATCTTTACCACAAACCTCATTTACCGCACCGATGCACTTCGTGCGAAACCGTGGTATCATGAAGTTGACATGACCAAATATGTGGCATATATTATTGAGGAGTTAAATCATGATAACTCCACCAGCAGTCTGATTGATCCGTTTGCAAAAATCAAAACGCTTCTTGCAAAACATGAAGCGGAGCTTGCAGCAGCGGGCAAATAAGGCTTATTGTATTGATAAAAAGCAGGATTCGTTTAGAATCCTGCTTTTTTTGTGCCTGCATTTGACAAGCATTTAAAAAAACGATATGATATATACTGTATCATTCTATTTATCCGCCATTTGTGAAAAACAAGTGCCAATCACTGGAATATGATGTGTTGCAGAGCTGAGCAGGAAGGGCGAGGCGAAGATTGGGACCCGCGGAACGTTCCTTCCTTGAAAGGAGTTCATGCATGGACGACATAGGGCGATATCTTTGGGGAACCGTATTGGTTATTTTGTTGGTTCTCATCGCTATGTTTTTTTCTGCGGCAGCAACGGCTGCTGCATCGTTAAGTGGCAGTACGTTAAAGCGATTGGCTGAGGAGGAAGAAGATCCGAAGGCAATCAAGCTTTACGACATCAAGAAACGACAATTTGATTTTTCTTTGTATGCAGGCGCTTCCACGCTTTTATTGTTGGCAGCAGCAGCGTTGATTGCAACAGCACTGTATATTCCGGCTGCACTTTCTCTGTTTTCAGTGCAGGCAGGAACGTTTATGGCAGTGCTCGTAGCGGCCGGTGTGTTCATTTTAGAGTTTATCGTATTGATCACATTTGGGTATCTGCTCCCGAAAAAGCTGGTTTCTTATTGCGCGGAGTCGTTTGGCTATTTTATGCTGCGGCTTTTGCCGGTTTTAGGCGGCATTATGCATACGATTATTTGGCCTATGATGGCATTGGCGAAACTGTTTGTCCGTTTGTTTGGACATGATCCCAACAAGGCGCCGGCCGGTGTTTCAGAAGAAGAAATTCGATTGATGGTTGATACCGGTAATGAAATGGGAACGATCGAAATGTCAGAGCGTGAGATGATTAACAACGTCTTTGAGTTTGACGATCGTACCGTGGATGCGGTAATGACACATCGTACGGAAATCTGTGCAGCGCGGATCGATCAGTCGGTGTCTGATGTACTGACGCTGATTATTGAAGAAGGCTTTTCGCGTATTCCGATTTACAAAGATGACATTGATGACATTGTGGGTGTTGTCTATGCAAAGGATTTGCTGCGATTGGTCGGTGCTTCAAATATTGAAGAAAAATCGCTTTCTACATACATGCACTCTGTGATTTATGTGCCGGAGTCAACCCGGTGCCGAATGCTTTTTAAACAGTTTAAAGAGTCAAAACAGCATTTGGCGGTCATTGTAGACGAATATGGCGGTACAGCGGGAATTGCGACGATGGAGGATTTGATTGAATCGATCGTCGGCGATATTCAGGATGAGTATGACAGTGAAGAGGAAGAGATCGCGCAGCTCGAAGACGGAAGCTATTCGTTTGACGGTGGTGTTTCGATTGAAAAAGTTGAAGAACTGTTTGATATTGATTTAGAAGCAGATGAGGACACCGATACGCTGGGTGGACTTGTGATCAATCTGCTTGGCAGAATTCCTGAAGATGATGAGCAGCCGTCTGTTACGGTGGACGGTGTGCTGTTTACCGCAACGAAGATTGAGGAACGTCGAATTGTGCGTATTTTGGCACAGCGTATCCCAAAAGAAGAACACCCCCAGGAGGAAGAATGAAGATCCTGATGATTGGCGACGTCGTGTCGCAGTGCGGATGTGAAATGGTGCGGCGATGTCTGCCGCAGCTCAAGCGGCAGTTTGCTGTGGATGTTGCGATTGTCAACGGAGAAAATGCTGCGATCGGAAACGGAATTTTGCCGCAGTCGGCGGAATTTTTGTTTGCGAGTGGTGCAGATGTGATTACAACAGGAAATCATGTGTTTCGTCGTTTTGAGATGCATGACTATCTTTCGTCGCATGAGCAGGTCATTCGTCCGGCAAATTATCGGCCGGATGCACCGGGAAGCGGTGTTTATCTGTATGACGGCGGTTCCTTTTCGCTGCTTGTCGTCAATTTAATGGGAACTTCTTTTTTGGACCCGCTTAAAAATCCATTCGATACAATAGATGAAATCTTAAAAACACATCAAGCCACCTATACAGTGGTCGATTTTCATGCAGAGGCAACCGGTGAAAAGCGTGCGCTTGGCTTTTATTTGGATGGCCGTGTCAGTGCGGTGTTTGGTACACATACACATGTACAGACAGCAGATGCGCAGATTTTACCACATGGTACGGCGTACATTACAGATGTCGGAATGACAGGACCTGAGCATTCCGCGCTTGGTGTCATGCCGGAACGGGTCATCCAACGGCTGCGGACGAATTTGCCTGTGCGGTTTGAAGTGGATGAAACCGAGCCATGTATGTTATGCGGCGTTTGTGTTACACTGGAAAAGAGGAACGGCCTTTGTTCGGCAATCGAGTCGTTTTGTGTCAGGTGGGATGAACACACGCACAAAATGACAATACAGACAACAGTAAAATCTTAAAAACGCTTGCGGCTTTTAGCAGTTGGCATTATAATAAGGACAAGAGAAACGTGACCGCAAGGGCGGCAGGAAAGGAAGATCAGTATGGTGAAATATGAAAACCATCTTGGCGTGATTGACATTTCGCAGGAGTATTTTGTCAGTCTTGTGAAAAATGCAATGGTCAGCTGTTATGGCGTTGCAGGGCTTTCCCACAGTTCACGGAAAGAAACGTTTCTTTCAAAGCTGTTTGGTGTGGAGTCTGAAAACAAAGGAATCACGGTGAAAGTGAAAGGGCAGAAACTTGTAATTGACCTGCACATCATCGTGTCGTACGGAATGAACATTTCGGCGATTGTCAAAAGCATTGCCCATAAAGTACGCTTTGCAGTAGAGGAAAACACCGGGTTTTTAGTTGCACGGGTCAACGTCTTTGTGGACGGAATGACCGCGCAGGAATAATGAGAATCACGAAACAAGGAGTGTTCGATTGTGATACAGGGGAATCTTTTGGCGAAAGCCATCATTTCCGGCGCAAATAATATTCAGAATCAGAAACAGGCGGTAGATGAATTAAACGTTTTTCCGGTTCCCGATGGAGATACCGGAACGAATATGTCCATGACAATCAGTGCAGGTAAGCGTGAATTATTGCTTTTATCCGATCCGACCGTAGAAAAGGCAGCGGATGTTGCAGCAAGTGCATTGCTGCGCGGTGCGCGCGGCAATTCAGGCGTTATCCTGTCGCTGTTGTTCCGTGGCTTTTCGAAAGGATTAAAGGGCAAGGTGGAGGCGAATGGCCAGGATTTGGCAGAAGCGCTTTCCATCGGTGTGCAGGCAGCATATAAAGCAGTCATGAAACCTACGGAAGGAACCATTTTGACGGTTGCACGTCTGGCGGCAGAAGCGGCAAAAGAACTCTCATTGTCTACAAATGATCCGCAAATGGTGATGGATGAGATTGTCCGCGCTGCAAAAGAGGCACTTGCACAAACACCGGAACAGCTTCCGGTATTGAAAAAAGCAGGCGTTGTGGATGCCGGCGGCAAAGGTTTTGTCGTGATTTTTGAAGGAATGGCACATACCTTCCGTACCGGTGAGGTCATTGAGGCGGAAAATGAAGAAAAGCCAAAAGCAAAATCACCTGCCAGTGTTGTTGCAGGAGCAGACGGCGACATTACATTTGGATACTGCACCGAGTATATTGTTGATAAGAAACCGGATGCGGCGGACGCAATGAAGCTGCGTGCATATCTCGAGTCGATTGGTGACAGCGTGGTTTGTGTCGATGATGATGACATCATCAAAGTTCATGTGCATACCAACAATCCGGGTAATGCGATTCAGGAAGGCCTGAAATTTGGTCAGCTTGTAAACATTAAAGTGGATAATATGCGTGTACAGCATCAGTCGAAAGTCGTAGAAGCGGAAAAAACCCAAAACGCAGGATACACACCGGTTGAACCGGAAAAACCGTTTGGTTTTGTGGCAGTTGCAGCAGGCGCAGGACTGCGTGAACTGTTTACCGATTTAGGGGCGGATCAGGTTGTTTCCGGCGGACAGACGATGAATCCGAGTACGGATGATATTCTGCGTGCGATTGAACTGACACCGGCGGAAACCGTATTTGTGCTGCCGAACAATAAAAATATTATTATGGCGGCAGAGCAGGCTGTCAAATTGGCAGATCGTAAAGTGTGTGTATTGCAGACACGTACAGTTCCGCAGGGAATTTCTGCGATGCTTGCATTTGATCCGGAACAAAGCTACAGCGATAATCGTGTTGCGATGACCAAACAGTTTGATTTGGTGCAGACAGGACTGATTACCTTTGCAGCACGTGACAGTGAGTTTGACGGGCATGCAATCAAAAAAGGTGAGATTTTAGCGCTCGATAACGGAAAACTGGACTTTACCGATCGCGACCTCACAAAAGCCTTGATGCGCCTTGTGAAGCACTTGATTAAGAAACGGGAAGCAAGCTTTATCACATTGATTTACGGCAGCGATGTGACAGATGAGCAGGCGGAACGTGCACGTGACGCTGTGGCGGAAAAATACGGTTCCGACTTTGAGGTGAATCTGATTAACGGCGGTCAGCCTGTTTATTACTACATGATTTCGGTTGAATAAGTTTTAAACTTAAAAACAGGCAGGAAACTTCCTGCCTGTTTTTTCTATTACCATGAAGGGGGGAGAAGAATATGGCTCTTACATTGCGGGATTCGGTAGAATCACTCGCCGGTGTGGGAAAAAAACGTGCTGCACTTTACGAAAAGCTGTCAGTGCGGACAATTGGAGAACTTTTGCTTCATTTTCCCCGGGAATATCTTGATCTGTCACATCCAACACCGATTGATGAACTGGAAACAGGTCAAGTGTATGTCGTACGTGCGACGGTCATGCGCAAACAGGGAGAACAGCGGATTCGAAAGGGACTCTCGATTTTTCGCGTATTTGCATCCGATGACAGTGCAACGTTAACGATCACGATTTTCAACTCCGCCTATCAGTTTGAAATGCTGCATGAGGGTGAAACCTATTTGTTCTATGGAAAGGCGGAGGGAACGCTTTTAAAAAAAGAAATGCGCTCTCCTCAGATTTTTGCCGATGAGCAAAGTGCTGTGATGTATCCGATTTATCCGCTCACGCAAGGCCTTTCCAACAAGCAGGTTCAGGCACATATGAAAGAAGCGCTCAAGATATGGGGCGATTGTTTAAGCGACAAACTGCCCGAATCTGTACGGCGGGAATATGGTCTGTGTCAATTTCGATATGCGCTCGAAATGATTCATTTTCCGACAGATGGTCATGTGCTGTCCGTTGCACGCGAGCGGCTCATTTTTGAAGAACTTTTGACACTGTCGCTCTCCATGAGCCTTTTGCGTCAGAAAAATCGTGTGCAGACGACGATTTCCATTCAGGAAGTATCACTTAAGCCATTTGTGGACGCGCTTCCGTTTTCGCTTACGGAAGGACAGATGAAAGCGATCTCCGATGCCCTTTCTGATATGAAAGGGACCGTTCCGATGAATCGGCTGTGTCAGGGAGATGTGGGCTGCGGAAAAACGATGGTGGCGGCAGCACTTGCTTATGTATGTGCGAAAAACGGACTGCAAACGGCTGTGATGGCGCCGACACAGATTTTAGCGGAACAGCATGCACATACGTTTGAAAAAATCCTTTCTCCGCTTGGTATTTCCTGCGGCCTTTTAACTGGTTCCATGAGTGCGGCCGTACGGCGAGAACAGCAGGAGCGGATTGCATCGGGTGAGATTCAGGTAGTTGCCGGTACCCATGCGCTTTTGCAAGAGAATGTGTCATTTCATGCGCTTGGACTTGTTGTAACAGACGAACAGCATCGGTTTGGCGTTTCCCAGCGTGCTGCGCTTTGTGCAAAGGGCAATCATCCGCATCTTCTTGTCATGTCTGCGACGCCGATTCCGCGTACCCTTGCACTGCTCATTTACGGAGATCTTGATATTTCACAGATTCTGAAGCTCCCCGGCAGCAGAAAACCGATTCAGACAATGGTCATCGGGTCAAAACAGCGGAAACGCGCGTTGTCATTTGTACGAGAACAAATCAGACAAGGACGGCAGGCGTATATCGTATGTCCATTGATTGATGAGAATGAAACGCTTTCGCTTTCATCGGTAAAGCAGTATGTAGAATCACTCAAAAAGTCACCGCTTGCCGATGTGCAAATCGGATTGCTTCATGGTAAATTGAAACCAAAAGAAAAAGATGCACTGATGCAGTCGTTTGCAAGCGGTGAAACCAATGTACTGGTATCGACGACAGTGGTAGAAGTCGGTGTCGATGTGCCGAATGCGACCGTGATGATGATTGAAAATGCGGAGCGGTTTGGTCTGTCGCAGCTTCATCAGCTGCGTGGCCGCGTGGGCCGTGGCACGCATGGAAGCTATTGTATTCTTGTATCGGATAATCAGAGCGAGGAAACCAAGGCGCGGCTTGATGTGATGAAGCGGGAATCGAATGGATTCGTAATCGCCAAAGAGGATCTTCGCTTGCGCGGTCCGGGTGACTTTTTCGGAAGTCGTCAGCACGGATTGCCAAAATTGCGGATTGCGAATTTAGTAAATGATACGCAGCTTTTGCAGAAGGCACAAACGTGTGCAAAACAGATCTTACAAAACGATCCCACACTTTCCAAAGAAGAACACCGCGGACTGCATAAAAGCGTACAGCGGATGTTTTTACAAAGCGGACAAACAGCTTTGAATTAAAGAAGGAGAATAGATGGAACGGGTTTTATCCTATACGATTGACGATGATACAAACGGTATGAAACTGGAACGGTTTCTAATGGGCGTGCATGGATTTTCACGGCGTATCATTCGCAGTTTAAAGCAAAAGCCGCATTGTGTTCAGCGAAATGGCGCGCATATTCGTATGGTTGATCCGGTTTTTAAAGGGGATCGGATTGAAATTACGCTTGAAGATACTACGGCAACAACGACGCCGGTATCGATCGATGTGCCCATTATTTATGAGGATGACGATTTGATCGTATATGATAAGCCGCCTTTTTTGGCAACGCATCCGTCGAAACAGCATCAGACGGATACACTTGCGAATGCCTATGCTGCACATATGGGAGAAAATGCAGTGTTTCGGCCAATTTACCGTCTCGATCGGGATACAGACGGCATTTGCGTGTGTGCGAAAAATGCGCATGCAGCGGCGATGCTTGCAGGAAAGATTCAAAAGACATATACGGCGCTTGTATGCGGTGTCATCAAAGAAGATGAGGGAGTGATCGATGCGCCGATTGTACAGCTTGTTATGCATCAAATGAAACGCGGTGTACGGACGGATGGACAACGTGCGGTGACGCACTATCATGTTGTAAAACGTAGCAAACGGTATACGTTGGTAACGTTATCATTGGAAACGGGGCGTACGCATCAGATTCGGGTGCATATGGCGCATATTGGGCATCCTCTTGCAGGTGATACGATGTATGGAACAGGCGGTGCACCGGGGCGACAGGCTTTGTCCTGTACACAGGTGAATTTTATTCATCCGATCAGCGGAAAACCGGTGCATTTTTGCATAGAAGTGAATAAAAAATGGGATATTCTCATGCAAAATGAATAAACGCGTTATAAAAATACAAAAAATGCTTGCATTTTATATTTGATTGTGATACAGTAAGTATCAATATCCCAATGGGAAATAAATTGATTGAGGGAGAATGTTTGTTATGGAAAAAATCACAGCACTTTTCATGGCCATTGTTCTCTGCGCACTCAGCTTTGCGGGCTGTGCCCAGAAGAAACAGGTCACCATCAATTCCACAGAAGATTTAAATGGTTTAAAAATCGGCGTACAGTCGGGTACGACAGGTCAGACTTGGTGTGAGGAAAACACTGATTCTGAAGTCATCACCTTCAAATCCGGTATGGACGCTGCACTTGACTTGAAAAACGGTGCAATCGACGCAGTTGTTATTGACGAACTGCCGGCACAGCGCATCGTTGAGCAGAATGATGATTTGAAAATCCTTGATTTGCGTTTTACAAAAGAGGAATATGCGATTGCAGTGAAAAAAGGCAACACAGAACTGCTTGATTCGATCAACAAAACGATTGCTGATATGAAAGCAAACGGCGACTACGATAAGCTGACAAGTGCATTTATGCCGGCAGACGGTAATATCGTTATTCCGGAAAATGTTGCACCGACCAGCGGCGAAACATTGAAAATGGGTACAAACGCAGCGTTCTGGCCGTTTGAATACACAGAAGGAAATGAAGTTGTTGGCTTTGATATTACCATGTCGCAGTACATTGCAAAAGGTTATGGAAAACAGCTCGAAGTCGTTAACATGGAGTTTGATTCACTGATCGCTGCATTACAGGCAGGCAGCATCGACTTCATCGCAGCCGGCATGTCGATCACACCGGATCGTCAAGAAGAGGTTGATTTCTCTGATCCGTATTACTCTTCTGAGCAGGTTGTCATTGTCAGAAAGTGATTGAAATAATCAAAAACGTAACGAATACCGGCCGGCATTACCCGTCCGGTATTCCGTGTCATAAGGAGGGAAATGCATGGACTTTTTTGTCGGAATCTTTAATGATTTCTACGACTTTTTTGTCGGAATCTTTAATGATTTCTACAGAACCATGATTGAAGACGGACGCTGGCTTTTGCTGGTGGAAGGCCTTTGGAATACGATTTATATCGCGATTTGTGCAGTTTTAATTGGTACGGTCATTGGCTGTCTTTTGGCGCTTTGCAAAATTTCAAAATCAAAAGTTCTTCGCACGATTGCGAATATATACACAACAATCATTCGTGGCATTCCGCTGGCAACACAGCTGATGATTTTCTATTTTGTTATCTTCGCACCGTTTGGCATGGATCGTCACTTGGTTGCTGTGATTGCGTGTGGTATTAACTCCGGCGCATATGTGACAGAGATTTTCCGTGCAGGAATTCAGGGCGTCGATATTGGGCAGACAGAAGCAGGACGCTCACTTGGCTTAAGTCGTGTACAGACCATGTGGCGCATTGTGATTCCGCAGGCAGTCAAAACAGCATTGCCGACATATACCAGTGAGTTTATCGCACTCATCAAAGAGACATCAGTATTAAGCTTTATCGCTGTCACCGATTTGAATAAAGCGGGCGATTTGATTCGAAATGCAACGTATAATGCATGGATTCCGCTCATTACGATTGCGGTGATTTACTTGTTGATTACATTTGGACTGACGAAGTTGTTTGCAGTTCTCGAAAGGAGGCTTTCTCGCAGTGATCGAGGTTAAAAATCTGGTAAAGAGTTTTGATTCGAATGTGGTGTTGAACGGGATCAACGAAACCATTCAAAAAGGCGAAAAGGTCGTTGTGATCGGTCCATCCGGTTCGGGAAAAAGTACATTTCTCCGCTGCTTAAATCTGCTTGAAACACCCGACAGCGGTGAAATTTGGTTTGAAGGCGAGCAGATCAACACAAAAAAATGCAATATCAATCGAATCCGTCAGAAGATGGGAATGGTATTTCAGCATTTTAATCTGTTTCCGCATCTTACAGTGCTCCAGAATATTACGCTTGCGCCGGTGATGTTAAAGCTTCAGACAAAAGAAGAAGCGGAAAAGCGTGCACGCGAGCTGCTTACAAGAATTGGACTGATTGATAAAGCCGATATTTATCCGAATATGCTTTCGGGCGGACAGAAACAGCGTATTGCGATTGTTCGTTCTTTGGCAATGAATCCGGATGTGATGTTGTTTGATGAGCCGACGAGTGCACTTGACCCTGAAATGGTCGGTGAGGTACTTGAGCTGATGAAGGAGCTCGCAGACGATGGGATGACCATGGTGGTTGTAACACATGAGATGGGTTTTGCACGCGAGGTTGGCACACGGATTTTATTCATGGATGGTGGAAATGTATTGGAACAAGCACCTCCGGAAGAGTTTTTTGAACATCCTAAAAACGAGCGACTGAAAGATTTCTTGTCTAAAGTGCTGTGATAGATTGGATACACGGTATCCAAAACAAAATGGCGCTCTGCAAAAGCAGAGCGCCATTTTGCTTTTAACGTTTACATTTTTTGTTGCTTTGAAAAAATGCAGCCGCAATAATCCTGACGATAAAGATGGTATGTGTTTGACAATACAATCGAGCGTTTATATCCCTCTTTTTTCTTAAAGTCGGAACATAGATAAGAGACGCCCAACTCTTTGCCGAGTGCTTCTCCGATGGTATTTAATCGAACGGCGTCTTTTAACGGGCTGATTGAAAGTGTTGTTGTAAAATAATCAAATCCATGTTCTTTTGCGTATATGGCTGCGGCGCGTAACCGCAGTTCATAGCAAACCGTACAGCGCGCACCGCCTTCCGGCTCGCGCTCCAGCCCTTTGACAGCGTCAAAAAATTCGGCAGCGTCATAGCTGCATGATGCAATTTGTACCGGAGAGGAAAGCGGCATTTCTTTGATAAGACGAGCAAGCTCTGCAGCACGTTTGTCATATTCCGCGGCAGGTGAAATATTTGGATTGTAAAACAGCAGAGTGATCAAAAAATAGTTTGATAGATATTCAAGAACATAACTGCTGCATGGTGCACAGCACGCATGGAGTAACAATGTTGGACGTTCTCCCGCAGCTTGATGACGCGCGATGCACGCATCTAACTCTCGCTGATAATTTCGTCTATTCATAAAACTTCCTTTCCACAAAGAAAAAACGGCAGCCGTAAAACGGCGCCGTTTTCTTATTCTTTAGAGATTCAGCAAACTTTCGTAATCCAGCCGAAGCGATCTTCGCGTTTTGAAAGCTGAATGCCGGTCAATTCGTCGTAAAGCCGTTTTGTAAGCTCGCCGATTTTGCCGCCGCTGATTTCGATGATGTCATCTTTATATTTTAATTCGCCTACCGGAGAAACAACTGCTGCGGTACCGGTGCCGAACATTTCTTTGAGCTGTCCATTTTTTGCAGCTTCCTCGACTTCATCGATGGAAAGACGGCGTTCGTTAACAGTATAACCCCAAGAACGCAGGATTTCAATACAGGATTTTCTTGTAATTCCCGGGAGCACGCTGCCCAAAAGTGCCGGGGTAACAATTTCATCACCGATGACAAAGAAGACATTCATTGCGCCTACTTCTTCGATATATTTGCGTTCTACACCATCAAGCCACAAGACCTGTGAATAGCCTTTTGCTTCCTGCTGTGCTTTTAACGAGCAAGCGTAGTTGCCGCCTGTTTTTGCAAAGCCGGTGCCGCCGCGGACTGCGCGGACATATTCCGGTTCCACATAGATTTTTACCGGAGCCAGTCCGCTTGCATAGTATGAGCCGGATGGCGAGAGGATAATGACAAATTTATATTCTTTTGAAGGATGTACGCCTAAAACTGGTTCACAAGCGAAGATAAACGGACGAATATACAGTGAGGTACCCTCTGCGTGCGGAACCCAATCTTTTTCAATTTCGATCAGTTTTGAGAGCGCTTTGATGCAAAAATCAATATCCACCTTCGGAATGCACAAGCGGTCGTTTGAGTTGTTTAAGCGCTTAAAGTTTTCTTCCGGACGGAACATTTGAATGGTACCATCGGCGGTGCGATATGCCTTGAGTCCCTCAAATACTTCTTGTGCATAATGGAAAACAGATGCAGACGGGTCAAGTGCAATCGGTCCGTATGGAATGATGCGGGGATCATGCCAGCCTTTTTCTTCGTTATAGTCCATCATGAACATATGGTCGGTAAAATATTTGCCGAATCCCAGTGCGTCTTCGGCGGGTTTTTGCTTTGGTGTTTTGGTGAGGGTCACTTTGATCTCTTCCATCAACAACAGCCTTCTTTCCGTGAGGATAGTAACACCGGTAATACCGGTTATTAACTACATATTATATCACTCCTTTAAAGCGATGACAAGAGAAAGAAGATGAAAAAATGAAAAAGATGTTGACATTCAAAAATATAAGCGATATTATATAAGCAAATTGATATTTTAAGAGGGCGAAATAAATGAAACAACAGCTGATCTCTGCTGTGAGTCAATTTTTTCATGACTATACCTTAAATGAAATGCACATGATGAACCGGTATAATCCACATTCACAGCTTACATACAGAAGTCTTTTATATCTTGACTTGATCTACGGACGTCCGGGATATTACACTGCATCCTCTTTGGCGGACGCACTGCATATTTCAAAGCCGGCAGTTATTATGAAAGTAAATGAGCTCATTAAAAAAGGATATATTTTTCGCAAACAGAGCACAGAAGATAAACGGGTGTACTATTTGTATGTAAACCAAGAAACGCTTCCGGAATATACGGTTTATCAGGAAATCGGCGAACGTGTGGCAGAGAACATGTGTAAGAAATATTCTTCACAGGAAATTGAACTGTTCTGTCGTATGCTTTCAGATATGGATAAAACGTATGCGAAGGAGATTACCTCTCATGCAGTCGACCAAAATTGCTCAGAAATTTAATTTACCGCGCCTTTTGACATTCGTATTCCCTACCATTGTCATGATGGTGCTCATGTCACTTTATACTTCTGTAGATGGCGCGTTTGTGTCACGACTTATCAGCGAGGATGCACTGGCGGCAGTCAACGTGGTCTATCCCGTTACGAGTGTTGTGCTCGCGCTCTCCTTGATGCTTACTTCCGGTGCAAATGCAATTATTGCAAGGAATCTTGGCGAGGGTCGGCCAGATGAGGCAAAGCGGTTTTTCTCGTTAATTTATCTGGTTGGAATTTTGATGGGTGTTGTTTTAGCGGTGCTGACACTTCTGTTTTTGAACCCGTTACTTTCGTTCCTCGGTGCGACAGAGCTGCTTTTTCCATATGCCAGTGAATATCTACGAGTGTTGATCTTGTTTGCGCCGGTATCCTTTTTACAGGTAGCCGCTCAAAATTTCTTTGTTACAGAAGGAAAACCGGGAATTGGTTTGCTTGTTTCTGCCATGGGCGGTGTGGCAAATATCATCCTTGATTATGTGTTTATAGCCGTTTTTGATATGGGTATTGCCGGTGCGGCACTTGCAACCGGAATCGGTTATGCCATTCCCGGAATTTACGGTATTTTTTATTTTTTCACAAGTCGCAATGGAACATTATGCTTTGTAAAGCCGCAGTTTGAAGGAAAAAATCTGCTTCATGCCTGCACGAATGGATCGTCGGAGTTTGTCAACAATCTTTCTGTAGCGATTACAACAGTACTGTTTAACCTGACTATGCTGCGTTATGCCAATGAAGGCGGTGTTGCAGCGATTACTGTAATTTTGTATATTCAGTTCATTCAGGCGGCAATTTACTTTGGATATGCGCAGGGAATTGCGCCAGTTATCAGCTATAAATATGGAGCCGGAGATAAAGAACAGCTTCAGTATGTGGTGCGAACAAGTCTTTGGCTTTTGACCGCATGCTCTGTTTTGGTGATATTACTTTCTGTTTTTGGTGCCGATTTGGCCATTTCATTGTTTGTTCAAAAGGGAAGTGCTGTTTATGCACTGACAAAACGTGGATTTTTACTTTTCTGTTCGGCATTTTTGTTTATGGGAATCAACGTATTTCTTTCAGCAATGTTTACTGCGTTCGGAAACGGGGCGGTTTCTGCGCTGCTTTCATTCTTGCGCACACTTGTATTTTTGGTGGCAATGCTCTTGTTGTTGCCGCTGTGGCTTGGGGTTGATGGCGCATGGATAGCTGTTCCGGTTGCAGAAGCGTTGGCGCTCATTGTTGGTGTTTTGTGTTATCAAAAATACCGGCATATTTATCACTATGCAAAGGAAAAGCAGAAGAAGGTATAATAAAAAGCCGCTAGCATTTGCCGGGTGTGTATAAGGCAGTATTCGAAAAACACACAGAAACCGGAATTGCAGGGTAGAAACGAGAGTACGGATCGAAGGGTTCGTACTCTTTTTCTGCATATTCCGATAAAACTGCAATCGGCACATTGGTTTTTCCTGAAAATCTTCTGTAGAATAAAAGCACCAAAAAACGCAGGAGGTTTTTGTGATGAAAAGCA
>CALXAM010000072.1 GCA_944386285.1 uncultured Clostridia bacterium
TGGTGGAGGCGAGGGGAGTCGAACCCCTGTCCGAAAACCGTTCCCCAAAGCTTTCTACGAGCGTAGCTTATTCTTTTTTGTTTCCCTTGCCAATACGCCGAACAGCAGGCTTATCGGTTTGGTAGACCCTTGTGCCTATCAACGGACGGGCCGCGCCGATGATACGTTCCCCACTTGTTTGACGCCCTGCCGGGTCCGTGGGCCCTCCCGACATGGACGACGCGCCTAATTAGGCAGCGTAAGCTAATTCGTTATTGTTAGCGTTTAAATTTAAAAGTGCGGCGATTAAAGAGCTTCCGCCCGCTCTGCTCGCTTACCTCGGTTCTTGATCCCCGTCGAAACCTTTACGCCCCCATAATTGCAGCACAGAGGCTGCTTTTTATTTTACAATGTTTTTGCCCAAGTTGCAAATAAATCAATCCATCCGGCGCACTCCGGTACAATCGCACCACCGGAAACTGTCTTTGTCTCCTCAGTCGCCAATGATATACCGTGCATTCCATGTGCATAAATGTGCATTTCCATGGGAATGTGATGTTCTTTGAGTGCTATTGCCAGCAACAGCGCGTTTTCAACCGGAACGCCATCGTCCTCATCCGTATGCCACAGAAAAACCGGTGGCATTTGATCGTGAACTTGTGTTTCCAGCGAAACCATGGAAAGCAATTCGTCATATCGATCACCAAGCAAATTGACAAACGAATCTCGATTTGCAAATACGCCTGAAGTAATCACCGGATAGCATAGAAGCAATGCATTTGGCTTCCACGACTCATCGTTTTCTCCGAGAATATCCCGTAAAACTTGGTGATTCCAAAATACGCCTAAACTTGCCGCTAAATGTCCGCCCGCAGAAAAGCCGGCGACTGTAATACGCGCAGGGTCGACATGCCATTCCTCTGCATGCTGCCGTACAATAGAAACCGCCATTGCTAACTCTGTCAGTGCACGCGGGAATACCGCGGGTGCAACACTATAACGCAGTACAAACGCTTGAAACCCAAGTGCGTTCAAACGAATCGCAACCGCTTCAGCTTCTCGGTCAGAGGTCATCATGTATCCGCCGCCCGGGCAAATAATTACTGCGGGTCTCCGTCTATTTTGATCGATTTCCGGAGAATTATCCAAAACATATGTGTAAAGCTTTGGCTTCCATCCATCTTCATTCGCACCAAGTGGTGTTTGCGCCAAAGAAATTTCGATTGCCTGATGAATCATTCTTATCGATTCCTTTCTTTGATCGCACGATCAATCTCTCGTTTTGCATCGCGCTTTGCCGCATCCTCACGTTTATCATACAACTTTTTACCTTTGCAAAGTCCCAGCTGCATTTTTACGCGTGAGCCTTTGAAATAAAGTGATAACGGAATCAGTGTATATTCCTTTTGCTTAACCAATCCGAATAAACGGTTGATTTCACGTTTGTGCATTAAAAGCCGCCGCTCTCTGAGCGGATCGCGGTTAAATAAATTGCCATGATCGTAGGGGCTAATATGCATTTGCTTAACATACAACTCCCCATTTTCAATACTGCACCAGCTGTCTTTTAAATTGACACCGCCGGCACGGAGTGATTTGACCTCTGTGCCGACAAGCTCAATTCCAGCTTCAAAGCTTTCGATTACAAAATATTCATGACGCGCTTTTTTGTTCTGCGCAATCGTTTTGGTCGAAACTTCCGCCATCGGTCAATCCTCCTTTTAGCTTCTTTATCCATATCATATCATAGTAGGAATGCGAAATCTTGTCTTTTTTGAAAACAAGTGTGCCTGTTTTACTTTCACATCATGCTGCGGTTCTCAATCGCTTTATACAGGGTGACTTCATCGGCATATTCGAGATCCGATCCTACCGGCACACCATATGCAAGCCGCGATACGGTTACACCAAGCGGTTTTAACAGTTTTCCGACATACATGGCAGTTGCCTCGCCCTCAATCGTAGGGTTTGTTGCCATGATGACCTCTTTGACGGTGCCGTCACTCACACGTGCAAGTAATTCTTTTAAAAAGAGCTGATCAGGACCAATGCCGTCCATCGGGGAAATCAGTCCTCCTAGTACATGATAAAGCCCGCGATATTCGCGTGTACGCTCAAATGCGGCAACGTCTTTTGCATCCTCTACCACACAAATTACCGAACGATCCCGAGACGGATCATCACAGATCTCACACGTTTCCTTGTCGGTGTAGTTGCGGCAGACACTGCAATAATGAATTTTTTCATGCGCATCCATAATGGCATCCGAAAAAGCCTTCGCTTGTTCTTTTGACATGGTAAGGACATAAAATGCAAGCCGCTGCGCCGTTTTCCGGCCAATGCCCGGCAGCGATGCAAACTGCTCAATCAGCCGGGAAAGCGGCAGCACATTATATTTCATACTGTTCCCTTCTTTTCGCTTACAGCAGGCCGCCGAGTCCGCCCATATTCATGCCGCCGGTGATCTGATTCATTCTTGTCTCTGAATCAGCTTCCGCTTTGCGGATTACTTCGTTGACTGCACTGATAATCAGATCCTCAAGCATTTCGATATCGTCCGGATCAACAACTTCCGGTTTAATGGATAATGACTTTAACTCTTTGCCTCCGGTGATGACTGCGGTGACAGCACCACCGCCGACCGTTGCAGTGTATTCAGTCTGCTCAAGCTCTGCCTGGAGCGCTTTCATATCCTCCTGCATTTTCTGTGCCTGTTTCATCATACCAGCTAAATTGTTTGAGCTTTTTCCGTATCCCTGGGGAAGTCTTGCTTTCATATTATACTCCTCTTTTCATTTTATTTTTCTTTCTCTTGCTTATTCTTTGATTCCGTACCGTTCGCGTAAGCGTTCACGGTCTTCCGGAATATCTACCCATTCTTCTGTAAAACCACAAGAAATACAGACATAACGTGTCACCGGAATCGCGGAGGATGACATCATTCCCATGCGAATCACATTGCCGTTCGCACCAAATGCACCGCCCAATCCGTCAACACGAACAATATCCTTACTGCCGCATTTCGGACAGGTCCATGACTGTTTCATTTAAATGTCCCCTTTCTGATTGCATGTTTACTCATCGTGAATCTCAATACCGGCATCCTGTGCCTTTTTTAATACATCCAAGAGCGGATCGGCATTCGTTTCTTTCTTTGGCTTTGCGCGTTTCACGCGTAGCTTATAGCGTATACCCGTTATCTGCTCGGCCGCATCTAAAAATTTTGATGCATTTCCTTCCTGTTTGAACATCATAGAAACCAGTTCAGACGACGAGTCGATATAAATTGTCATACCGTCAGTGAATGCTCGCGCAGATTGCAAAATACCATAAAGCGGGCCCCCTGTTTTTGCGAGCAGAACAAGTACTTCGTCCCATTGGTCAAATGGCATAATCTGCGTAGGCTGTGCTGATACAGGCGGTTTATGAGACGTGGGTTGCTCCGTAAGTACTTCTTTTTCATGCGCTTGTGTGAGGGGAGGCTGTATCGGCACAGGTTCCGGTGTTCTTTCGTTTTGTGATGGCGCTGATATATGTTGCGGCAGCTCAGGTTGATCTTCTTGAGGCACTGTAACCACTGGTGTCTGTGCTGTTGGAACCATTTCTGCTTGTGGTACTGCAACAGTGGGCATCGTTCCTGATTGCCGAATGGTACGCATCGCAGCTTCAAGCCGATCCAACCGAGAAATCAGCGCCGATTCATCTTGATTCAGTGATGGTGTACATAGCCGCACGAAGCAAAGTTCCAGTAACAGTCGTTGATCGGCGGTTCGTCCCATCTGATCGAGTGTCTGACGCATTTGAGATAACGAAGAAAGGATTGTGGAAAGAGGCAATGCCGCCGCTTGCTCTTTCACACGGGCTTCTTCCTCAGGGGAAACTGTGAGTACCGAAGAAGCATCTTTCATGGTGTGTACGAGCATCATATTTCGAAAATGAACACACAGCTCATTCAACAGTACGGAAAGGTCTTTTGCTTTTTCGTAAAGTGCGGCAATTTGCGCGATCGCTCCCGCAGCATCAGCACGAATAATACAGTCTGTGAGTGCAAATAAATCGTCTCGTCCTGCAACACCGGCAGTATCCACAACGGTTTTCGCAGTAATTTCATTTGAAAATGATGCGCACTGATCGAGCAGTGAAATCGCATCGCGCATACCGCCGTCAGACAGCCGCGCAATCAGTGATGCGGCGTCTTCGGTGAGCGTGAATGGTTCGTTGTCTGCAATATATAAGAGCCGTTTGGCAATATCCTCTGAGCGGATCCGGTGAAAATCGAATCGCTGACACCGTGACAAAATTGTGACGGGAATTTTGTGCACCTCGGTCGTCGCCAAGATGAATTTTACGTGCGGCGGCGGTTCCTCCATGATTTTTAGTAGTGCGTTGAATGCGCCGTCGGAGAGCATGTGCACCTCGTCAATAATATATACACGATAGTGGCATTGTGCCGGCGTGTAATTGGCTTCTTCACGGAGTTGACGGATATTATCGACGCCATTGTTGCTTGCCGCGTCGATTTCCATGACATCGAGCGTTGAACCTTCAGCAATCGCCTTGCAGCTATCGCATTCGTGGCAGGGATCACCGTCTACCGGATGTTCGCAGTTTACCGCCATCGCGAGGATCTTTGCGCATGTTGTCTTGCCTGTTCCGCGTGAACCGGTAAACAGGTAGGCATGCGCCGTTTTGCCTTGTGCCACCTCGTTTTGTAAGGTGCGTGTCACATGCGGCTGACTGACCACATCGGCAAACGTTGTTGGACGATATTTTCGATACAACGCAAGATACAACGATATTCCCTCCCGCCAAAAAAATTCCGCTGAAAAAAGAAATAGCAGTGCAGTCCGGAAAAACCGGCTGCCGTCCAGCCTGACATACGGATATACAGGGTGAACTGCGGCACACAAAAACATCCGCTTAATGCTGCTCGGTTCCCCGCCTGACATGGTTCACGGCATTCTGTTGCACAGGCCCCATATATCCGTATCTCAGATTGCACAGCTCCTGCGCTGCCAATTCATGATACGCATATTATTATACTATAAATAGATGCGCAATACAAGCTTTTTTTGCGAAAACGTTCCCTTCTTACGTTTCCTTCTTAAAAAAGCACGGCAGGAATATTTCCCTGCCGTGCGTGATTCTTATATTTGCTTTTTTACGTGCATTTTTTCTTGTACCAATACAGATTGATGCAAAACAGCACGACGACCGATGCAAGGCTGAGAATACCGCCCGCAAGGTCTCCGATGAGTGCAGCGATACCTCCATACGGAGGGAGCAGCACCAGAATAAAGGGAAGCAAAACATCAACCGATATGCTGAAGCACCCAACGATCAACCCTACAATCCAGATGACAGCGACCAGGCCGGTATAGAGTGCCAGCACATATGACACGGTCTTGCGTCTGTTGACGAAACAAATGGCATAGCATGCGGCGATGAATACCACCGATGTTATGCACGACAAAGCAGGAAGCCAGTGGCTGTGTCCCATGAATACATAGTCAGCATTCAGGCACCAAGCTGCCACACCTAAAAGGGCTGCTGCAAGTGTTATGAGCAAAACGGCAATGGAACGTTTTTTCATAAGAAAACACCTCCTAAAAATCATTTGGTTCTGCCCCTTTGCATCCATCTTTAGAATACCATAGATGGCATAATTTTACCACTGATTTCTTGCGGAATTTTGACAGAATATGCGAAAATCAAATGAATATGGAGGTGTTTTATAAAATTTTTTCAGACCGCTTCGCCGCTTAAAAATCCGTCCTTCGGAACCACACCGTTGGGCACTAAAAACCGGACTGCACGCGGTGCGGTTTCAATGGAGACAGCGGTCGCATGGGTGATTTCACCGTCAATACAAATACCGGTAAGCGACGAAAATCGAATCCGCAGGTTTTTCACCCGCCGAGAAATGAGTAAAGGTGCAAGCGCTTCTTTCTCCTGGTAGGTTCCTTTTTTGTAAGAGGACAAGAGGGAAAGAAAACGCAATCGGCTTACTTTTTTAATGAGCGCGACATCCATTTTCCCATCATCCGCGCAGCTTTTGGGTGCGGCACAAAAACCTCCGCCATAATAGCGGCCGTTTGCCATCGTAGATAGCAAATAATCGTCCATTTGGAATGTTTCATGATCGGTTACGACTGTCATACGCTTTCCCATTTTACGGGAAAGGACAATGAATACACTCACAAGATATCCGATAGGACCGCATAATAATCGCAGGGAATGGAATCGGGAGGCCTGTTCTACGACGTCGCAATCAAATCCGATATTTACAAGATTGATTGCGTAACGGCCGTTTACGCGCAGCAGATCAAGCGTATGAACTGTACCGCTCTGAAGTGCTGCAAATGAGAAAAACTGTTCCGGATGGGAAAAGCAGCGTACAAAATCATTCCCGCTGCCGGTTGGGATTACAGCAACAATCACGTTCTTTGCAAACGCTGCACCATTGATCACTTCATTGAGCGTTCCGTCTCCTCCGACTGAAACCACGCAGACCGGAATTTTCTTTTTGCTTTGTGCTTTTGTGATGCGAATGGCATCTCCCGGTGCATTGGTGCGATGAATGGAAAAAGACTGTTTGGATGCTTCCATTTCGGATTGAATTCGCTTTTCCCACACATCTGCCCGACGTTTTCCAGCGATCGGATTGATAATAAAGCAATAATGAAGTGATTCCACTGTAGTCCCTCTTTCGTTTTGTGATCGTTAATGTTCTGCGAGTGAAAGTACGCAGAGTACCTCTTCTTTTGGTACAGCCGTCGGTGGAGTATTGGTTTGAACACAACGCTTAAAATAGGAAAGTTCTTCAAAATAGCCGTCACCAGAGGTGATATTGATCCCGGAAATTGCGTTGCTGTCGTTTGTTAAATCGACTTCTTCACTTTCACCCGTCGCATGATAAATATGCAGTGCCGTACCGTCAAATGAAACGACCGCCTGCTCAAACACAACACAAAACGTTGCAGAAAACGGCATTTTTCCGCTGTACCAGCCGGCTTCCGCAGAAATGCATGCATTTGCGTAATAGAGATCCGCACGGTATGCGTCGGTCAGTCGTCCGTCTTCGCGGTAAACAGAGCGTGTTTTTTCTACACGGTCAGGCGCGCCGAATACGCTCACGATATAGTCAACATCGTGAATGCTTAAGTCGAACGGGACGCCGCCGCTTTTGCCCTCGTCTTTCATCCAGTTTTCCCATGACCATTCCGGTGTACCGGAAATACGGGTGAATCTGCCGCGCAAAACGTTTCCAAAGCGGTTTTCTTTGACGATTTCGCGCAGTGCAAGATACGGCTTCATAAACCGTACAACCTGTGCGGTCATGAAAAAGACACCGGCTTTTTCAGCTTCAGAAAACACTGCTTCGCCGTCTGCTTTCGACAGTGCAAGCGGTTTTTCACAGACAGTATGAATTCCGCGGGAAAGCGATTTGCATGAAAGTTCACGGTGTAAGTATGACGGTGTTGCAATATCAACAATATCAATATCCGTTAACGTGTTGAGCGCTTCATCCATATCGGTGAATACTGCTTCACCTGGCAGCGCTTTTTCTTTTGCACGGCCCGGAAAGACATCACAGATGCCTGCAACCTGCACATCGTCCATACGCCGCCAGCAATCAAGATGGCAGCTTCCCATTCCGCCGACACCGACCAATAATACACGAATCATTTTGCTTCCTCCTCTGCTTCTTTGATATACGACTGGAGCAGTGCACGTGCATTTAGAATGTCGACATCCTGCTGCGCGCCTTCAATCTCGCGTTCAATCGTGAGCGTTCCTGTATAGGAAAGTGCATGCAGCTTTTGAATCACTGCGCGTAAGTTTGCTTTTCCTTCACCAATCGGTACTTCTTCACCAAGCTCTCTGCCGTTTGTCGGGAATCGTCCGTCTTTACAGTGAAGCCCTTTTACGTATTTTCCGAACACATCAAGTGCGTCAACCGGATTTCCTTTTCCGTACAGAATCAAGTTTGCTGTATCGAGGTTGATGAAAACATTATCGCGTCCAATTTCTTCAATCGTACGCAACAGGGTGACAGGCGTTTCCTGTCCGGTTTCAAATAAGAAGTTTTGGTTGGATTCTTTGAGTTTATCAGCAATATGCCGAATGCATACCACCACACCTGCAAAGTTTGGGTCATACGGATTTTCCGGCAGGTATCCGACGTGCGTCACCACATCCGATACACCGAGTTTTTTTGCAAATGCTGCGCCAGCTAACAACTCGTTCATACGCTGGTGACGATATGCCACAGGTACAAGGCCAAGTGTTTCCTGTCCCTCGTAAAAGTTCCAAATCACAGGCCCTGTATAGCCGCACCAGAATGCCGTGATGGTTACACCGAACTCTTTGGCAGCAGACAGAATGTGCTCCGCTTCTTCGTCTGTCCAAAGTGTCGGGTTCCAGCTTACAAGCTGACAGCAGGAAAATCCGCTTTCTGTCATCTTTTGAAATGCTTCGCGTGTTTTCATTGCGTTATGATGAACGCATACGCCGATTTGCATAAAGATCACCTCATTGTCTTTGATTTTGCATTCAGTGTATCTGTTTTTTTTATAAAAATCAAGAGGTTATTGTGCGAAGTTTACCGCTTCCTCAAAATATACAACCAGCAGGTCGACAACCGCACCATAGCTTTGTGTTTCGAGATCTTGTCCGTAATGGGAGAGTCGGTCATTATTGATTGTGTTTGCCGCGTCGCTTACAGGTGTGTCAAAAGGTTCCCAATAGGTGTTGATTCGTACAAGGTCTTCCCGTACCTGTTCGCTCATCTCACTCATCAGTGTTTCCCACAGCTCAGAATCCGCACGATACAGTGCATTGGTCAAATGAATCAGTCCCATCTGCCAGCCTGAATAGCAAAATGCGTCGATTCCACTTTCCACACAACCGATCACAGCTAAAAAATTTGCTTCCTGTTCGGATGCGATTCCCATCTGATGCGCGAGTTCATGCATTGCGGTGGATGGAATCGTTGTTTTGGGCACATCACCGTTTAGATTGGATTCACCGAAATACGGAAAGAAAAAACCGGTACAATTCAAATAGGACAGCCCTTTTGAAAAGGCAAGAACCTTTGGCTTGGTCAATGGTGTTTTGAGTATTGCATACTTTGAAAATAATGGCTCATATGCGCAGACACTCATCGACGCAATGGCATCAGCGGAAAGAGCGAGGTCGCCTGTTTCATCTCGCGGAATACTTTTTGCAGATTCGTTCGCCTGCTCTAAAAAATAAGAAGCGGTTTCATACAATTCTTCAGCGCTCACATCTTTTGCATATACGCCGATTTTTTCCTGAAGCGACATCTTGTAATAATTGATCCCATACATCCAATCAAACGCACTAACGCCAATGAGCACAGCAAGCAGTGCAGTAAAAATTCCGTGGAACAGGGTAGGAATCCGCCGTCCTTTGTTCTTTTTCATTTGATAAACAAACCACACAGCGCATCCAATAATCAAAAGAATCGCCGCGATGATTGCAAGTTCGGTAACGGAGAAAGAAAATAATGAACAGATATGAGAGAGAATGCACTTGAGCGGGTCTGTAACATATGCAGTAATCAAATTGCAAACGAATTGACTTTTTGTGCAAAGCCAGAACAGTAAAAAGGATAGAAGGACACAGACAAACAGCACGCCCTGCCGTTTTGTAATTCCTGTTTTTCTGATGATTCGACGAAAACACGCCTGTTTCATATAGGCTTCTCCAATCTTCTGTTTTCTTCTATTGTATCGTGCAGCGTTTTGGTTGTCAAACCTGCAAAACCGCCTTGTTTTCTCTTTTTGATTATGATACGATAGAAATAATAATTGATTAACTTTTTGAGGTGATTCTATGGATTACCGTACATCCGTTGCCGTCATTATTCCTTCACTCAATCCTGACGAGAAACTGCTGCATTTGTTAGATGGATTGACTGCACACGGATTTGCACATATTCTGCTTATCAACGATGGCAGCCGTGAAGACTGTGCGCATTATTTTGAAACGGCAGCGCAAGCATACGGCTGTAAAGTATTCGTACATGGTGTGAATTTAGGAAAAGGGCGTGCGCTTAAAGACGCGTTTAATCTCATTTTGACAGATTTTCCGCAATGTATCGGTGCGGTTACGGTTGACAGCGATGGACAGCATACCATCGAAGATACTGCAGCTTGTGCAAAAGCGCTTGTTGAACATCCGGATGCACTTGTACTTGGCTGCCGTGACTTCAAAACATCGAATATTCCGCCCCGCAGCCGGTTTGGCAATGTGATCACGCGTCAGGCCATCCGACTTTTATGTGGAATCCGTGTTACGGATACACAGACTGGATTGCGCGGCATTTCTAAGGAATTTATGAAGAAACTGCTCACTGTCAAAGGAGAGCGGTTTGAATTTGAACTTAATATGCTGATCGAAGCCAAAAGTGATGACATCCCGTTTTTTGAAGTTCCTATCTCTACAATTTACATCGAGGAAAACGCTTCGTCACATTTTAATCCCCTTCTTGACTCCATTCGCATTTACTCGGTGTTTTTAAAATTTATTCTTTCATCGCTCTCTTCGTTCGTCGTTGATATTCTTCTGTTTTCTTTGCTGGTCGCTATTTTGCGTGACATTGTTCCAGGTGTCCACATTGTCATCGCTACGGTGGGGGCGCGGATTTTATCTTCGCTGTTTAACTATGTCATCAATAAAAATAATGTCTTTAGCCAGACTACCCCATCTGCACGCATGCTTGTGCGCTATTTTACACTCTGTATCGTTCAGATGGCACTGTCTACTTTACTTGTCACCTACGGATTCCACTTGACACACTGGAACGAAACAGGTATCAAGGTGATTGTAGATGCTGTTTTATTCTTGTTTAGCTTCCAGATTCAAAGGGAATGGGTATTTCGTCCTGCGAAACATTCAAATCGAAAGGTGCAAAAAAACGCAAAATGAAAAAGCGTCTGGTATTTATCTGTGGTACAATGGGAGTAGGCAAGACGACAGTGAGCCGCAGCTTACAGTCAAATATCGAAAACTGTGTGTTTTTAGACGGCGATTGGTGTTTTGATTTTCATCCGTTTACGGTGACAGATGAAACAAAACAGATGATTCTAGAAAACATTTCATTTTTACTTCGCCAGTTTCTGAATTGCTCGTTATGTCAAACTGTGCTGTTTTGTTGGGTTATGCATGAGCAGCAGATTATCGATGCGATTTTATCTGCACTCCCGGTTTCTGACTGTAACGTGTTTGTTTTCCGGCTTACCTGCACCCAAAAGGATCTGCGTGCGCGTTTACAGAAGGACATTCAAGCGGGCAAACGTACACCGGATGTAATAGAACGCAGTATTGCTCGTTTGCCGTTTTATGAATCGGTTAATGCGATCTGCATTGACACCACCGATCGTACAATCGAACAAATAACGCAAGAAATTTTAACCTATTTGTCTTGACTTAAAGACCCTCTTTGTTATAATACAAGTCGAAGAAGACTTTTTTAACAAAGGGGCGTTTTTTATGTTGAAAATGAAACGGGAATCCTATTATTATGATGTGTCTCCGCGAGTTGTCTGCAAGGATCAGCAAACGACTGTAACCATTCGTCCGCTTGATTTTCATACGACATTTGACGAAACAAAAATGTATACGATTCGGGTCATTCCCGTTACCTCTGATATTTATACCAAAACAAAACCGCCTGTATTTTTAACGACATGTCAGCTAAAAGATGGTGCAATCGTTTTTTCGCATGCATTTACAGGGGAACAGGAACATTCTGTCCGTGTGTTCTGTGAAGGCAGTGATGTGCCGGTGTTAAAAACTGTCGTTTATTCTGTAGCGGAAGATTTATATGATCTTGTTCCGCTGCTCGGTGATTTTCACGTTCATACCTGCTTTTCCGATGGAATAGAATCACCGGAATTTGTTGCAGCTATGTATCGCCAGGCAGGATATGACTTTATTCCGATTACAGACCACGGCCGTATGGATTCCTCTCTGCGTGCCATCAAACGATTTGAACAGATTCCAATGGATTTTAAACTGTATCCGGGCGAGGAAGTGCATCCGCCGATGGACCATGTTCATATTGTTCATTTCGGTGGTAACACATCAGTCAATGAGCAATGTCTTACCGGTATTACAAAAAATCCGTGGGAGGATCCAGGTAAGCCTGAGTGGGTAGCAGCACGTGAACAAGAAGCGGCTTCGTTTACCGATCTGCCCCAAGGCGTTGATCCATATGTTCACGCATGCTGTCTGCATGTCATTGATGAAATTCATAAAGCGGGTGGTATGGCGATTTTCTGCCATCCATTCTGGCTCGCTGACGTCCATAATGTGACTGACGCATTTACACGTTTTTATCTTCAAAATGGATTTGCTGATGCGTTTGAGTTGATCGGCGGTCAGTCAAATCACGAAAATATGTTACAGGTGGCGCTGTATCAAGACTTACGTGCAAACGGTGCGTCAATTTCTGTGGTAGGTAACAGTGATTCACACGGAACAGTTGACCGCGTTTATTTTGATCAAATGAAAACGATTGTGTTTGCACGTGAAAACAGCAAAGATGCGATTATCGAAGCAGTAAAAGCACAAAACAGTGTTGCAATCGAAGAGTATGACGGACAAGAACCGCGTTATTACGCACCATTCCGTCTTGTACGGTATGCGCAATTTTTATATGAATGGTATTTTCCAGTACGTGCTGAGCTTTGCTTCGAAGAGGGCCGTCTGATGCGTTGTGTTGCCGCAGGGGATGAAGGTGCCGCAGAAGCACTTTCTCACTTGTTTGGCAGAACCAATGCGTTTTATCGTCATTTCTTTGGAAACGGGAAGGAATAAAGAAATCTGATTATTTTGATTCGATTAAAAACCGATCAATAAAATCACCAACAGCATCATGTTCATTATCGGAAACAACAAGGTCAACTTCAGTTTTAACGTCTTCCGGAGCATTTGCTGGTGCAGCAGACAGGGAAGCCAAGGAAAGCATTGCAACATCATTATAGAAATCACCAATCGCTGCTGTTTCTTGTGGTATTACATCGGTATGTTCAAAAATCCAAGAAAGCGCAGATGCCTTTGATACGCCTTCTGGTAAGATTTCAAGGTAGTATGGGGCAGAAAATGTAGATTGGAACCCTTTTCCTCCTGAAACTTCATAGATCACGCGTTCAACTTTATGAAGTTCATCATTATCACCATAGAATAAAAGCTTCATACAAAAGCCAAATGAATCAGGCGAAACATAACGATATGGCTGGTTTTCACGCGGAATGTAATGATCCATGATACAATCTTTGTTTAACAGTTCAATCATGCCGTTTGTATAAACTTCTGCACAGACTTTTGGATAAACTTCCATTGCTGCTTTAAAAAACAGATGGACCAAATCGGCTGGAAGTTCTTCTTGGTGCAAAAATTTTTGTGAAGAAAAATCGTAAACTGCTGCACCGTTATAAACAATTGCAGGACGTGTAACAGGAAGTGATGAAAGAAATGGTGCGGCAATGACCTCGCTGCGGCCAGTGGCAACGGAGAATTGTCCGCCAAGGGAAACGAAGCGGCGAATTTGTTCTATGTTTCTTTGTGTCACCAATTTTGCGCCAGTTAAAAGGGTGCCATCCATATCGGCATATAAAAACGATTTTTTCAGTTGAGTCATATTGATTCCTCCCTCATGTTCATGATACCATGTTACTGTTTTGAATGCAATCGGGATTGTAGCAATTGCAGAGATATGATATACTGAAAAGAAAACGGAGGTGCTTTTATGGTACGGCATATTGTCATGTGGAAATTTAGTGATGCAGCAAAGGCGGAAGATTTTGACGGTAAAATCAAGTTGTTGCGTGAAAAGTTTGATGATATGATCGGTAAGATTGATGGCCTTTTGGAAATAGAACTGCGCAAAAATTACAAGCCGGGAAATTTTGATGTATCGTTGCTGTGTGTATTTGATTCTCGTGATGCAGAAGAGGCGTATCAAACAAATCCAATTCATGTGGCGGTCAAACAAATCATCGGTCAATGGGCAGTCGAACGTGCCTGTGTGGATTATGATGTATAAAAAACATCCCACCAATCGGTGGGATGTTTTTTTGTCATAATTTAGTGTTCAAGCGATTTTTTCATAACAAAGTTTGTTAAAAGACAACCGGCACGTTCCACTTGCTGTGCGTGTAACAGCATGTAGCCGCGATTTGCAAAAAAGGGGCGGGAAGTAATAGAAGCATGGACGGTTAGCGTCTGAATGTCTGCTTGGATTGCAGCAGTCTCAAGTGCCTGCGCAATTCGCGTTGCCACACCAATTTTTTGATAACATGGATGAACATAGAGCCGATCAAAATATGCCTCTTCTATATTGAGATCGCCAAATCCTACAAGAATATTTCCATCCCATACGGTCACTGTCTTATGAGCGGAAAGTGATTCATCCCAACGATCTGCATCAATGCTGTCGGGCGCCCATACATTACATTGTGCCTGCGTGTAATCCGCAAGATTGATTGTGTGAACTGTGCGGCGGAACAATGTGATAATCGGAAGACAATCGGTTGGTTTATACGATCTTAAGGAAAGTGATTGCGTTTGTGTGGCAAGGCGATGGACCAGTTCGCTGTCGGCTGGACAAAACGGATAATCTGTTAGTTCTTCGTGTGTAACAAATCGCATATCGTTATGCTCTAACAGTTTTGGACGTTCATTTGTAAACGCCAAGTAAAAGCGCAGGTGTACAGTGCAGTCAGGATATGTGTGGATTGCTTCAGCATATTGCTCAAACACATTGATCGTAATTCCCAGTTCTTCTTGGCATTCGCGGATGAGACATTCTTCCGGTGTTTCACCTGCCTCAAGCTTTCCGCCTGGAAATTCCCATAACAACGCATTCCCTTTGTCTTTTGGCCGTTGACAGATTAAAATTTTATTTCCAAAAAACAAAAGCGCTGCAGCAACATCAACCATATGAAAACCTCCTGTGTGATAATACATTTAGTATAACACATATTTGAAAAAAACATCAAGAAAAAAGAGCGGACAAAATGTCTGCTCTTTTTATGAAAAACGTATGCTTTTATTTTGCGCGTTTACGATAGATCACAGTGCATGCAGCTGCTGCGAGAATAAGTGCTGCAGCAACACAGATGATAACGAGGTTGTTATCGTCTGTATCCGGGATTTCTGTCGGTGCATTGACAGTGATTTCGCAGACTGCAGAAACATCGCCGCAGGTTGCTGTGATTGTTGCTTTACCTGCTTTGACTGCTTTGACAACACCGTTTGCGTCAACCGTTGCAACAGATGCATCCGAGGAAGTGAAGGTAACGGTTTTGTTGTCTGTATTTTCCGGAGAAACAGTTGCTTCCAATGTAAATGTTTCGCCGACAGTCAGTGTTTTGTTTGCTGCGTTGAGGGAAATGCCATTTGCAAAGATTTCTTCACGACCGACGTTGCCGTCCATTACAATGCCTGCATTTTCCGGATTTTTAACTTCACCGTTTTCTACCAAAAGTAACGCTTTGTCACCTTCCATCGAAACAGAGGAGTTCTGTGCAAAGGAGAGTGTGCCTTCATTGTCAACGTTGATACCATACCAAGAAGCATCACCGGTAACAAGGTTCAGGCTGCCTTCAACAGAAACGTTTGAACCGTTGACGATCAGCGGTGCGCCGCTGAATGCATTGGTGTGATCAAGGGTGAGGTTGGAGAGCACAACACCAGTGGAATCATATACATTCAGGGTGTTTTTGTTTGAATCGGTTGTTTTAATTGTGCCGTTGATGAGATTAACATTCTCTGCATTGATAATCTGCACCAGATGTTTATCGTTGTCAAAGGTTCCTGTAAAGTCTTCGCTTGCGGTAATGGTGTTGCCGCCGAGATCGAAAGTAACATTTTTGCCGGTTACGTTGACCATTTCGTCAACAGCGATATCCTCGGTCAATTTGACTGTTGTGTACGGCTGCAGATTGCTTGTGAAAACCTGACCGTTCAAATCGATTTTGCTGTCAACCAACAGTGTGATGCTCTGGTTGTTTACGGTTCCGTTTTTCGGACCTTTGACAACCGGGCTCCAACCATAGCCATAAGTATCATCATAGTAGCCTGCATAGTCGTTGTCAGTGAAGTCAATGGTGACACCTTTGGTGTTCAAAGTACCAGCTTGAGAATAGCTTGCAGTAACCCAAGAATACAGTTTTACGTTTTCAAGTGTTGCGCTGCCGATATCTTTTGCGTCGTTTTGTGCATTGAAGATAATCGAACCGCTGCCCCATTCGTTGACTTTTTTGATTTCGCTGTTTTTCAGAGTGAAGTTTTTAGCCATGATTTCGATCGCTTTGTTCTGCTCCTCTTTGGAGAGAATGTCGATGTTGTCAATGGTAACGTCATCTGCCCAAACAGAAATAAAGTCCTGAGAAGCCCAAACGCCGTTTGCTCTTACAACATCACTTGTTACAGTAACGTCTCCCTCACCGATAATGGTGATTCCCTGTTCATGGATTGGGAAGTACCAGTTTCCCTGACCAGGTTCGCTCCAATCTGCATACAGATCGAGACATTCCTGTGTGAGATTATAAGTTCCTTCCGTCAATTTCCATGTTTCATTTGCTTGCTGATTAGCAATGGCATTTGCAAGTTCTTCTGCATTGGCAATAACCTTTACGTTGTCCGGTTCATTTGCCAAAGCAGAAACTGTAAATACGGTTGTAAATACAGAAAGAACAAGAGCCACTGCCAAAAGTGAGCTTATTGCCTTTTTCATTTTTGTCAATCCTTCCCTTTCAAAGTATATACATATTATACTGATGAAAAAGGAACTTGTCAACAAAATATCAAAAGAAAAATTGGTACATTTTTACCAAATTGGCGCCGGATAAATTCCTTCACTCGTCTTTTGTGCGATTGCTGCGACAACGCTTGGCTTATCCTCCGGATAAGTGACACCATACCACTTATCATGCGTGGAAAGAACCGTGACTGCGGCCTTGTCCTCGTCGATCAATGCGCTGACTACACCCGGTAAAAAGTATTCGCCTTTGAGCGGATTTTCAACGAGTGCTTTGTCTAAAAAGGCAGGGAAGCGTGCAGAGAGCTCCGACAAGAATGCAGCGGGAAATCCCCAGAGGTTCATGGAAACGATTGTGTTTTCATCAAGCGGGGAGAATGTGTTACCGCCATCCTCCGAAAAGGCAATGTCATGTGCACGTTGCTCAATATGTGTGCGTTCGGTGACACGTAACAGTACATGGTCGGCATTTGTTTCACATACACCGCGGGAAACATAGCCGTTTTCGGTGACTGTATTTTTTAATAAATAGCCGACCATTGCATAGGATTCACGCGCCGGTGCATCGGCATGCGCAGTCAAATAGTCGTAAATTAACTGATAAGCTTCTGGTCCATAATAGTCGTCGGCATTGATGACAGCAAACGGTGCGTCGCCGATTTCATCTTTTGCACATAGTACAGCATGGGCAGTACCCCACGGTTTTTTACGTCCCTCGGGAACAGTGTAGCCTTCGGGAAGTTTTGTAATCTCCTGATAAGCATATCGTACGTTCATCACGGATTCCATGCGACGTCCCACTGCCTCTTTGAACAGTGCAGAAATTTCTTCTTTAATAATAAATACGACGGTTTCAAAGCCGGCACGATGTGCGTCATATACAGAGTAATCAAGTATTTTTTCACCGTGTGCACCCACCGGATCGATTTGCTTGAGTCCGCCATATCGGCTGCCCATTCCGGCAGCCATGACAACTAAAACCGGTTTTTTATTCATAACACTGCGCTCCTTATTCTTTGTCTTTTGGATAGCCGTCCGGATTCATGCGCTGAAAACGCCAGCTATCTTCACACATTTCTTCGATTCCATACTGCGCAACCCATGAAAGTTCGCGTTTTGCTTTGGAGGGATCTGCGTAGCACTGTGCAATATCACCCGGACGACGCGGATCAATGACATAGGGAAGCTGCTTTTTGCATGCTTTTTCAAATGCAGAAATAACATCTAAAACACTGTAACCATGACCGGTACCCAAATTGCAAATGAACAGTCCTGGATTTGTTAACAGTTTTTTGATTGCTGCAACATGGCCGCGCGCCAAATCAACGACGTGAATATAGTCGCGTACACCGGTGCCGTCAGGAGTATTATAATCATTTCCGAACACATGGATTTTTTCAAGTTTTCCCGCTGCAACTTTTGCAATATAGGGAACGAGGTTATTCGGAATGCCGTTTGGATCTTCGCCGATTAAACCACTTTTGTGTGCGCCGATTGGATTGAAATAGCGCAGCAATGCGACATTGAGTGTTGGGTCTGCCGCACAGCAGTCACTTAAAATTCGTTCATTCATTGATTTTGTAGATCCATAAGGATTTGTTGTTGCGCCGACAGGGAAATCCTCTGTAATCGGGACAGATGCAGGATCACCATAGACGGTAGCACTTGAGGAAAATACAAAGTTTTTCACATTGTGTGCGCGCATTTCGTGGAGCAGGCACAGTGTACTTGTCAGGTTGTTTGTGTAGTATTCAAGCGGTTTTTCTACACTTTCGCCAACTGCTTTATATGCAGCGAAATGGATGACTGCATCGATATCCGGATTTTCATCAAATAACCGTTTTACCTGTGCCCGGTCAGAAAAGTCCATTTCAATAAAGCGAAAATCTTTTCCTGTAATCTGGCGGACTCGGCGGATTGCTTCTGGACACGAGTTGTAAAAATTATCTGCTGCAATAATCTCATAACCTGCATCAAGCAGCTCTACGCAGGTATGGCTGCCAATATAGCCGGCACCGCCGCTTACTAAAATTGTCATCGCTGTTCACCTGTTCCTTTCAAAATCCGGAAAACACACCGGATGGTTCTTTTTCATTGTATCATACTAAAATATTGTTCACAAGCGTTTCCGTAAAATATTCTGTGCCTTTTTACTGGGCATCTTCCTTTAAAAAGGTAAAAAATTGTCGTGCGGCGGGACTTTTTGGAAGTTTGGGATCATAGACAACATTGATTGTGCGTAACGGTAAAGGCTCATTTAGATGGATAGGGAAAATACGATGAGAATCTTTGTTTCTTTCGTAAATAATATCAGGGACAAATCCAATGCCTAAGTTACTTTCTGCAAGAGGGACAATCATGTCACTGGATGCAGGTTCAATATCTACAGATACAGGAATGTTATGCTGTGTAAAAATTTCGTCAAAGAAGGTACGTGTCGTTGTTCCTTCTGCAACACAAATAAATGGATATTGCGCAATTGCAGCCAATGGGATTGTTTGACCGGCAAGCGGTGCGTATTGACTTCCGCAGATAAGAATATCGGAAAATGAAGCAACTGCTATCGTTTTCAGCGATTTTTGTATTGCGATTGGGGAAGGAACGACAGCGAAATCGCACATCCCGTTTTTTACGGCGTTTATCGCATCAGAGGTGACCTGATTCATTAGCTTAAAACGAACATTTGGATGGTGTTCATGAAAACGGTCGAGCAATCCAAACAGATAACAGTGAAGTGCTGTTTCGGTTGTTGCTAAGTACACCATTCCGCTTTCTAACGCTTGTGTACTTGACACAAGAGATTCCCCTTTAAAAAATTGCTCACATCCGGCAGCAACATGAGCGTAAAGCAGTTGCCCTTCCGGTGTCAGTGTTACGCCATGGTTGCTTCGTGAAAATAGCCTGCATCCAAGCTGATGTTCCAATGTGCGGATTGCATGACTTACCGCGGGTTGACTTGTTAAGAGCTGATTGGCTGCTCGTGTAAAATTTTTGTATTTTGCAGCATAATAAAAAATTTTATAAGATTCAAAACTAATCATAAAACCCATCCTCTGATATAAAAATATAATATACCTATAATAATATATTATCATTTTACAACATGACAATCAATCGTTATAATAAACACGTAGCCGGAAAATAAGAGAAAAAGGAGGCCCTCTTGTGTTTCATCCAATCCGTTTAAAAAAACGTGCTGCTTTACAGAAACCGTTTTTGGAATGTGAAAAGTGGTGGGTGTTTGCGGTCTTGATGGCCGTTGGCGGATTTTATGGCGGGTTTACGTATTCCATACGCGGCGGCGTCTTTTGTAATGCGCAAACAAGTAACTTTATCTTACTCGCCATGCACGGTGCAAAAGGGGAATGGCTTGTCGCACTTTCCTATCTTGTTCCGATTTTTTCTTATCTTGCGGGTACAATTTTGTCGGATGCTATCGCCACTCCAATCCGCCGGCTTCGTATCGTCCGGTGGGACACGGTGATGATTTTCATCGAAATGCTCACTGTAATCCTCCTTGGTGTACTGCCTGAACAAGCGCCCGTGCAGATTTCACAAATCCTCATTACGTTTATCTGCGCCATGCGTTATCACACGTTCAGACAGGCACAAAAAATCCCGATGGCAACCACTTTCTGCACAAATCACCTCCGCCAAACAGGCGCAGCGCTTTCCGCATGGATTCGGCATAAAGATCATGCGAAGCGAACAGTAGCGTTACGCCATATCGCCATGCTCTTCCTCTTTGCTCTAGGCGTATATCTGGCGGCAGTGTTGTGCCGCTTGTTCCTTGGTCACGCAATCTTTTTTGCACTGATCCCCCTCTCTGTAGTCCTTGCGCGGCTTTTATGGGCCGATTTGACGAAGGAACATAATCAGCTTGACCAGATTCCATCTGGACATTAAAATTCAATATACCCGTAAACAGGCAGCCAACCACCGTGGCTGCCTGTTTACGTTTGCGCAATAATTGCAAACTTTTTCGCACGTTTTGCGTGGATTTTTTCGTTTTGTTGTGGTTAAATAGCGGTAACAACATCTAATGAAAAGGATGGATCCTTTTATGAACCGTGAAGAGACACTGCTGCGTACACTCGCATGGGAATATGCGTGTGCCGCATACAACGAAAAAAATATGCAGGCGAGAGCACTGCACACAGCGGTCAATGATTTAAAGATGATCCGACCGGTGGTACTGATTGAGGAAATTCCGTTCCATGAATTAAACTTTGACGGCTCACTTACACTTCTGTGCGAAGATCCTGATCTGCGCGGGGCTGAGGACTGGTTCCGCCGCCAGCTGTTTAAGTGGAAGTATTTTCCCGCCGATATGATTCTGCCGCCGTATTTCCCGGTGCAGAAGATCATGCATTCGACCGGCATCGGCATCGAAGTCGAGGAACACACCATCGCAACCGAAGCCGAAAACAACATTACCTCGCACGAGTATTTCGACCAGCTTGCAGAGCCGGAGGATTTAGAGAAACTCACGCCGCCAGTCATCTCGTATGATAAGGAGGAAACGATGCGGCGCTACGAAAAGCTCGCCAATGTATTCGGCGATATTCTGCCGGTGCGTGTAGTAGGGCATAATTCCTATATCACCATGTGGGATGAGATTGCACGTTATCGCGGCGTGACACCGTTGTTGATGGATTTAATCGAGCGTCCGGAACATAGTCATGCGATTGTGTCAAAACTTGCCGAGTTTGAAAAGAGCAAAGCTGCGCAGATGGAAGCGCTTGGTCTATTTGAGATCCAGCCGCTTGAAATTCACTGCACATCTGCGCTCACGAGTGATTTACCCGGAGAATACGACGGCGGAATCGTTAAACGCAGTCAGGTCTGGGGCAGAGGTATGGCACAGATTTTTGGCTCGGTGTCGAAAGATATGCACGAGGAATTTGACATCAATTATATGAAAGAGATCATGGAGCCGTTTGGCCTTGTGTATTATGGCTGCTGCGAGCCGCTTGATAAAAAGGTCGATATCGTCGAGAAAATTCCGCATTTGCGCAAAATCTCGATTACGCCGTGGGCAGATGTCGACAATGCGGCAGAAGTGATCGGTAATCGCTATGTCATTGCAAACAAACCGAATCCGGCGCTTGTTGCAACCGCGACACTCGATGAAGACGCCGTGCGGCAGACAATCAAACGTACGCTCGACGCCTGCAAACGAAACGGATGCAGTGCGGATATCGTCTTAAAAGATATCAGTACCGTTTCGCACAATGTGGAGAATCTGATTCGGTTTGAACAGATTGCCATGGAACTCGTCCGCGGATACTGAGTAAAAAACCCGCAGAATCTTCTGCGGGTTTTTCTTATGTATTTTCTTTATTTTACGGGGACAATCGCGTAGTCGCCTGTGACGGCCGGTTTTTCACAGGTACCATCTTTAAACATCCATCCGTTTTCGAGTCGGATACGTCCGGACATCGCTTCTGGGAAGGTCAGATGCAGTGTAATCGTGTCGCCGTCTCTTTCCCAAGCCGAAACGATCTCACCGGCAGGCGCGATATGTGATCCGCGTGCGCGGGTGAGCTGCGGAATAAACGACGGGCGGATTTCGGCCTCGTTTACATCCTCAGCGTACGGGTTCATGCGGATACCGGCGATCGACTGAATGAACCAGCTGCTGATATCACCCCAGAAATGGTGATTATGTGAGTTGAGCGGACCATCTTCCAGATGGAAATCTTCCCACAAACTTGTTGCACCGCGTGCAACCCAGTTGCCGTAAGACGGGAAGTCGGTGCGGGTAATCATGTGGAATGCAAGATCGCTTCTGCCAAAGGCAGTCAGCACATGGAACAGCACACGACCACCCAGAATGCCGGTATCCATGTGGCCGTCCTGCTCATCGATGAGCGCGAGCAGCCGATCGAATGCTGTTTGCTGTTCGCCCGGCTCGAAGATGCCGTAGAACAGTGCCATCGCCTGCGAGGTCTGGCAGTTTCCTGCCGCCGTCATTGTCGAGAGGTCAATGAGCCGTTTGCGTACGGCCGAACGGAGTTTTGCGGACAGTTCTTCTGCAAACTTCTGCTGTAATGGCATATTGAGCGCACCAAACAGTGCAGCCGATTTGTCTGCGATATCCTTTGCGGTGATTGTGTCGGTCAGTACGAGCGGTGACTTGTAATCGTCGGCACCACGTGCAGGTGGGCACCAGTCACCCAGCCCGATTGCAAGCAGACCGTTTTTATCGGTACGTGTCGTCAAATAATGCAGATACCGAAGAATCGATGCAGCGCTTTCTTTTGCGATGGTGAGATCGCCGCGATAACGCCACACAAAATACGGCAGATTTACAAGCACACAATCCCATGCCGGACCGTTGCCCCACCTAGAACCCCAGCCGCCAGTTGGTACAATACCTGGAATCGAGCCGCAGTCCGCCTGCGCTTTGCAGATGTTGCGCATCCATTCGCGGTAGCTTGTTTCCGGTGTGAGCGTTAAAAGCATGTGCTCACACGAGAGCGCTGCGTCACCTGTCCAGCCGTTTTTCTCGCGCTGCGGGCAGTCGGTCGGGAAGTAGAAGAAGTTTGCAAGGTCACTGCGGCGGCAGAGCGTCATTAGCGTGTTTGCCATCTCGTCTGAGCACGAAAAGCTGCCGCGTTCGTCTAAATCCGAGTGCATGACAAGATAGGTAAGAAGCGAGGGAGTCGCCTGTTCTTCGGTGATGCCTGTCACCACAACATAACGGAAGCCATGGTATGTAAATGTCGGGGTGTAGGTTTCTTCTTCGCCGCCTTTGCAGGTGTAGATGTCGTGATGTACAAGCGGCCAGTCATGTTCGGTGCTGTCAGTTACAAACCAGATACTCTTTTGATCGAGCAACCCGTCTACAAGTTCTTCGCCATAACGCATGTCGATTTTTTGTCCCGTCTCGCCTTTGACGGTCAATCGGCAGACACCGGCACAGTTTTCGCCAAAATCATAACGGTATCCGTCGCCTTCTTTGACGATGGAAACAGGTGTCAGTTCGCGTTTTACGATGATCGGATCGGCTTCGCAGATGCGGGCTTCTCCCGATGGCATGGGTGCGGGCAGTGCCGGTGCCCATGCGCTGTCGTCGAAGTCACTGAGATTCCATCCGGGAATCTCGAGTCGTGCGTCATAGTGTTCGCCGAACCGGTAATCGTCAAATACAATCGGCGAGGGTGCCGTGCGGAATTGTTCATCCGACACAATCGTCTGCACTTGGCCTTCACTGTCTGTGTACGAAAGGGAGAAGGACACTTGCGGTGCAGTGCGGTAGTCGGCTTTGTCAAAATCCCAGATGTGGCCGCCTTCATTGTTTGTAAATCCGTTGCCGAGCAGAATACCAACGACATTTTCGCCTGCATGAAGCGTCACATGGTATTCGTCGTAATAGACAATGTCGTTCGGATTGCTGATATACGGCGCAAATGCGCCTTTGGTGATGCGTTCACCGTTTAAAAATAACTCATAAAATCCGAGTACACCGATTTGCAGGGTGGCTTTTGCCGCAGTGTCGCAGACAAATGAACGCCGCAGATATGGTGCAGGAATCGGGTGCGCAAACGTGCCATACTGCGCGGATGCGCGGATAAAAGGAGCATGCAGATCCATCGAACATAACCGCCTCTCTTTTTGTAAAATCAATCGATTGGATGTACGCTCATTTTATAAAAACAAAACAAAAAAATCAATCACCTGACTTGAA
>CALXAM010000073.1 GCA_944386285.1 uncultured Clostridia bacterium
GTATGACTGGTTTACCAGTTGCGGGGCGAGCGATGCGATGATATTTTTCAGTACCCCTTTAGGGGTCAGCAAGTACTGACCCCTCTGGGGTCTGAGCAAACCACTAGTTTACTAGTGGTTTTGATTATGTTTTATGTTAAGCGAATGCAATCCATTTGTATCATGTGATAGAAGAAAAAGATCCAGTAGGATAACGATAGCTGATTTATGCCGAATACAAAAAATCCCCAGCCGATAAAGCTGGGGATTTTTTATGTATATTCAATAATCATCTTAATGTCTTCATCATAGTCGCCGAATCCTTTTCCGAAAAGATTGACACCGCCGATGTGCTGGCTTGTATCTTTTACACCAATACGCAATGTAATATCGTTCTTTTCTTCTAAATGCAGATCCTTTAGACAAACTTCTGACATTGCGACATCGTTTACATAGGAGCCGGAAGCATCGATTGTAAAACGAGTAAAAAGGCCATATTGTGTGCTGCCCAGTTCCCAGAAATCAGGCGTGAATTTTCCTTTGCGGTCGCCGAAATCAGCGGGAGAAAGAAAGGTACCGATTTCTGTTCCGTTGACCCAAACGGTAATATCAGATTTCCATTTTTGATTATATCCGGGTGCTTCCGAACAGAGTTCCAGTTCAAAAGAAAGCCGAGAAATTTCATTGGTGCTTTGGATAGAAGATTCAAGCGGAATGCGATATTCCACAAAGCCTTTGCGAAACCATAAAAGTTGTGCTTTTAACCGATCCGGATGAACAAATGCATTTGGATTGTCAAAATCGGTCACATCAATGTCACGCCCTACATAACCACATGAGGGTGACACCTCGAAATTCATATAGTTTCCAATCGGCACTTGTGTTTCAAATGTGCGACGCGATTGAACGGGTGCGGCTTTCGTACACAGGCGGATTGCAATATCAAGATAAATTAAAGAACACAGCTTTTTCGAGCCATTTTTTGCAGGAAGCAATTCAGTCATGATAAGACCAGCTTCTTCAAGAATTTTCACATTGGCGGAAATGGTAGAGAGCGGGTAACCTAATTGCTTGGAAAGTTCTAAGCAGCTCATCGTTCCGTTTTCCAACAATTTTAAGATATTCAGCCGAAGCGGTGTAGACAATGCATGGCAAATTTTTGAGACCGCAAGAGGATCTTGGATGGAAAGCTCTAACATGTTTGTGTCCTTTCTGATCTGTTTTTATATTTCATGAAAACAGTATAGCAAAATGGTACAAGGTTGGCAACGAAAAATGTATCTGCGCAGCGGTATTTTCCGGTGATCTGTTATGAGTTTTTAGAAATTAAAATATTTTTTTATTTTCGAATTGACAACGTAAACTTTTTTATTTATAATTCAAAACATAAAAATATTATTTTAATTTGCGTTTGCAAAAAAGAGGTGTCGATATGGTTGCGTGTTATCAAAAAGATTATCCGCGTCCGCAGTTTGTACGTTCCCAGTGGCAGAATCTAAACGGTACATGGGCATTTGCTTTTGACGATGAAAATGTTGGAGAGGCAAATGGCTGGCAAAACGGAATACCAGCCGGAATGGTGATCGAGGTACCATTTTCGTATGAAACCACACGAAGCGGAATTGGAGATCAAACGGTTCACAATAATGTTTGGTATCAAAGGACCATTACAGTGTCGAAGGAGTCGCTTGGTACAGATCATTTGATCGTACATTTTGAAGGCTCGGATTATCGAACAAAAGTATGGCTGAACGGCGTGTATTTAGGCGTCCATGAAGGCGGATATGCGCGGTTTTCATTTGATCTGACACAGGCATTGTGTGACGGAGAAAATGTGCTTGTTGTGAAAGTGGAGGATTCGCTGAACGAATCACAGCCCCGCGGAAAACAGCGGTGGGTGGATCACAATTTTGCGTGCTGGTATGTGCAGACAACAGGAATCTGGAAAACCGTTTGGATGGAACAGGTTCCGCAGCAGCATATCGAATCGGTTAAGATCACTCCAAATGTACAAAGCAGATGTGTGGAAATTGAAGGAACGATTTGTGCCGGTGCATCAAAAGATCTTTGGTTGGAAGTAGAGGTTTCTTTTGGGGGCCGCTGCATCAATAAAGTGATGCTGCCGGTTTTGCAGGAGCGTGTTAGTACAACAATCGATCTGTATGACCCTCAGACAACAGAAAGCTGGGGTGCATTTTTGTGGAGTCCGCAGAATCCTGCATTGTATGATCTTACATTCTGTTTGCGCTTAAACAACGTGGCGGTTGACCGTGTTTCTTCTTATTTTGGACTGCGTGAAATTCGAATTGAAAATGGGAATATTCTTTTAAACGGCGGACCGCTTTATCAGCGACTGATTCTTGATCAGGGATACTGGAAAGACTCGCATTTGACACCGCCGAGTGAAGAGGCGCTCATTGAAGATATCGATAAAATCATGGCGCTCGGATATAATGGTGTACGGAAACATCAGAAAATTGAAGATGAGCGGTTCTTATATTGGTGTGATGTAAAAGGTCTTCTTGTGTGGAGCGAAATGGCAGCAGCGTATCGATTCCATGACGATGCAGTACAGGCATTTACAAATCAGTGGATGGAGATTGTTCGTCAAAACTATAACCATCCATCGATTATCACCTGGACACCGTTTAACGAGTCGTGGGGTGTACCATTTGTTGAAACGAATCGTACACAGCAGCATTTTACCGAGGCGATTTATCATTTAACGAAAAGTTTTGATCCATATCGTCCGGTGATTGTAAACGATGGTTGGGAACATACAATATCTGATATTTTAACACTGCATGACTATGAGGCACAGGGCGATGCACTGTTTGACCGATATGGAAATCATAAAGACGACGTCTTAACATCAAAGGTGTACCTGGGTGCGTTTAAAGCTGCGCTTGCAAAAGGATTTGCTTACAAAGGCCAGCCTGTCATCATCAGTGAGTTTGGCGGTATTGCATTTGCAAACGGTCAGCAAGGCTGGGGTTACGGCGATAAAGTAGCAGATGAGGAAGCGTTTTTAGATCGCTTTGACAGCGTGACAACGGCAATCAAGAAACTTCCGTACGTATGTGGTTATTGTTATACACAGGTGACGGATGTACAACAGGAAATCAATGGGTTAATGGATGAAACACGTCAGTTTAAAGTAAACCCGGAACGAATCAAAGAGATCAACCTGCGTAAGGAAAGCAACATTCGATAAAGGAAAAAGGATCGGAATAAAATTCCGATCCTTTTTGTCGTTAGTGCCTTTAGGCTTAAGAAACCCCTGGTTCTACCAGGGGTAAATAAAAAAAGCCTTGGCAAATAAAACCTCCGTGCTACAATCGAGATGGTTTGGCAACCGCATCACGAAAGAGCAAGGAGGTTTTACGCAAATGAAAAATGAA
>CALXAM010000074.1 GCA_944386285.1 uncultured Clostridia bacterium
ATTTTCTTCTGAGGAAATTACATCCATTTATGTTGCCTTACTACTAGTTTCCACCAATTTATTTGCCAAGGCTTTTTTATTTACCCCTGGTAGAACCAGGGGTTTTGTTAAGCCTAAAGGCAACAATAAAATCAGAGAAGAAATCAATTGATTTCTTCTCTGATTTTTCTTTTTGCTTATTTTATCCGATTCACAAGTGTTTCGACCGTCTGTGCAAATAATGTATTTGCCCATGCAAACCATTCGCGTGTAAACTTGGATGGATCATTTACATCAAAGCCCTCGTGCATAAAGTTCGTACCGGCATGTGTGCGCGCAATCGTATCCATGCAAGCACGAATTTCTTCTTCATCTGTAGAAGTAAGTGCTTGCATCGAAAGCGAAATATGCCAAATATAATTTTTAGGTGTATGCGGACTGCCGATTCCTTTCGCTTGTGTCCCCTCATAATAATACGGATTCTCTTTGGAAAGAATAAACCGGCGGGTATTTTGATAAATAGGGTCGGATGCATCGCAGTATCCGAGATACGGAATTGCCAGAAGCGACGGCGAGTTTGCGTCGTCCATCAGATTGTAATTACCGAATCCGTCTGTTTCATAGGCATACATTTTGCCGTATACCGGATGCTCCACAATACCGTAAGACTGGATGCCTTTATCAATTTCTTTGGAAAGCTGTGTGCAGCGATCCGCTAATGCTTCATCTGAGAATCCCTCATGTGACAGAATTGCCGCATAGCGAAGCGCCACAACTGCCATCATATTGGATGGAATCAGATATCCATACTGGCATGCGTCGTCACTCGGACGGAATCCGGACCAAGTCATACCCGTGTTCGGATTAACAGGTCTGCCGCGGCCATCACACGGGAGTGTATCGCTCTCCGGGCAGTTATCACGGACAAAGAAATAGCTTGTCTGTTCATGATGCTGCTCCGCAGTAAACGTCTTCACAATCGTTTCAATCATCTGATGCAGTGCTGGAGTAAAAATCGCACGATCGCCAGTTTCTTTGAAATACTCATAGGAAAGATACAGCGAGGCACACAGTGAATCGACCTCATATTTTCTCTCCCAGATCCAACCGTTCTCCCAATCCGTATGATCGGCATATCCCACTTCGTTGTGGTTTTCAGCTGCATTAAACGCATTGGAATATGGATCCATATTCACATAAAACGCATGTTTTTCAATAATGCTGCGCAGAATCACACGAAGCGATTCATCTTCTTTCGCATATTTGATATACGGTTTTACCTGTGCCGCACTATCACGCAGCCACATTGCCGGAATGTCGCCTGTAATAACAAAATAGCTGCCATCACTGAGCTGCTGCACCGTTGTTTCAATTGTGTTCAAGAAGCACTGTTTTACAAGTGGTTTCAGTGCAGGAAAACAGTCTGCTGTTTTTTGCTCAAGCTCTTCGGCTTTTTTTAATAAAATCTCAGGAATCTGTGTCATTCGACAACCTCCTACGTTTTAATTTTCATATCGCGCATTATAGCACATCATATAACCGGTTGCAATCTCTTTTTATACAAAAAACGTATGCACTTAAGATAAGTGCATACGTTTTTTAGATTAACCAAGATTGATATTACGCGGCGAATACCGTTTCACTGCCGCATCATTTGTTACACGTGTTAACTGTGATGTCCATGATTCAACTTCCTTGACAAAGTCGTCGCTTTTAACATCGCCCAAAATGGTTTCACGCATTTCCTCAAAGTTTTTCTCATCTTCCATAACATCATAACGTTTTACAATATAGTAAGTATTGTCTTCTTTAAGGAGTTTTGCTTCACCATCAACTTTTACATCATTAAAAATAGACTGAACCAATTTTTCAGACGGAGATGTCGAATCAATGTGAACGTATGTTTTCGTTTCATCATCATCCTCAATCACATCATCTGCATCTTCATCATCATGTTCTGTGTCAGCCAGCAAATGTGTAGCCATATCACGTACTTCATTGAATGTTTTTTCGCCGGAATTGATCAAATCCACATATTCCTGTGCTTTTGCTTCACGCTCTTCATTCTGTTCTTTTTGCTCGTCTGTTAAATCATCGCCAGAATTTAATGTGATAGAAAAAATGTTAACACTTGCAAAATTCTCTTTAAAATGTGTTTCAAGCTGATCTACCGGAACTTCTTCCAGTCCACCCTCACCATAATATTTCATGAAGATCTTTTGACGTTTCTGCTGTGTTTCTACAAGCTTTGCATAGGTTGTTTTTGCAACGCCGTTATCTTCATACATGGTGCCATAATAGCTCCAGACAGATTCGACAGAATTATCAATTTCAGCCTGTTCTTCTTCTGTCAAGGTAAGACCTAATTCATCAAATTTACGATTGGTGGCAACATATTCATCTGCCATTTCCTGCGCCTTATCAATAATCCACTGCTCTGTGGTTTTTTCTTCGATTGTTTGATCGAAAAAGTCTTTCTCTGAATCATACTCTTCCTGAGAAGACACCTGCGTATAAGCGCTCATTGTAAATGCAATATACAAACCGGCACTAATTTTTTCACCGTCATAATCATACACCCATGTTGTATCGCCGCTGCATGCGGTAAACGGCAAAACCATGCAGACAGCCAAGGCCGCCGCAATGATTCGCGAAAAAATTTTCATTACTAATTCCCCCTGTGTGGTTGTTCGTTTCTTGTCCCGCAAAAAGCGAGCCGCTTTTTTTATTATACACGCAGTTTGCACGAATGGCAAGCAATTTTCTATTTTATTTTTGTCAACTTGACATTCTTTTGTACGTAGAATACACTAAAAGCAGAAAAAGAGAAGGGATTGAGTAAAATGAAAGAAATGATTTTCTTTGACCGTTGTTTTTGATGTTTGGAAGCGTTCTTTTCAGACTGTCCAGGTGTCGTGGCCACAGAAGTCGGCTATGCAAATGGAAGTCCAAATATCATTCCGGAATATGAGGAAGTTGGAAAAGGACAAACAGGTTATGAAGAAGTTTGCCGTGTGTTTTTTGATGAAGCACAAATCTCCGTGAAAGAACTTTGTCATATGTTTCTCATGCGGTTAAATCCACGCCGCGTCTTTTCAGAAGAAGAAATGAAACTGCGTGAAAACCAAAGCAAAATCCTGTTTGTTGACGCATTTGATTGCAAAGAAGCCGAACAAGCCAAAGAAGAAATCGAAGAAACTTTTCACAATCATCTGCTGACAACAATCGAACCACTTACAATATATTATAAGGCAGAAGAAGAACATCAGCATTATTTTAAACGTCACCCCCAAGAGGCAGCCTGTGCTATTCGTTAAAAAATCATAGTGATAAAACGAACGATTTTCATTATCTCATGTACTATAAAAATAGAGCGCCGTGTTAAACATCTCGGCGCTCTATTTTTTATACAATTACATGCCCGTTTTTACTTGCGACATAGTCGTCATAATCAGAGAATCGATCTACAATGCCATCCCGATTCAACTCAATGATACGGTTTGCAATAGTCTGAATAAACTCATGGTCATGCGAAGAGAACAACACATTTCCTTTAAAATCACACAAGCCATTGTTAACGGCGGTAATGGATTCAAGATCCAAATGATCTGTCGGGCGGTCAAGCATCAACACGTTTGATCCAAACAACATCATCCGCGAGAACATGCAGCGCACTTTCTCACCGCCGGAAAGTACATTTACAGGTTTGTACACATCATCTCCCGAAAAGAGCATCCGTCCTAAAAATCCGCGCAGATACGTTTCAGTTTCATCAGAGGAATACTGCTTCAGCCAGTCGATGATCGAAAGATCATTTTCGAAATAAGCAGAGTTATCATTCGGGAAATAACTCTGCGAAGTTGAAACGCCCCATTTATATGAGCCGGAATCCGGTTCCAGTTCCCCCGCAAGAATCTGAAAAAGCGTTGTTGCTGCCAACGCGTTTTCACCGACAAATGCAATTTTATCGCCTTTTTTCACGATAAATGATACATTATTTAATACAACTTCACCATCAATCGTCTTTGAAATGCCATCCACAGTCAAAATATCCTTGCCAGCCTCACGATCCATTGTAAAGCCAATGTACGGATAACGGCGGGACGATGCAGGCATCTCCTCAGCCGACAGCTTTTCCAAAAGTTTTCTTCTGGAGGTTGCTTGCTTCGATTTTGATTTATTGGCGGAAAACCGCTCAACAAAGCGCTGAAGTTCTTTAATCTTCTCCTCGGTCTTTTTATTTTGAAGTTTCTGCAAACGCTGCATCAACTGACTGGACTGATACCAGAAATCATAGTTACCAACGTACATCTTAATCTTCGTATAGTCAATATCAACTGTATGCGTGCAGACAGTGTTTAAAAAGTGTCGGTCATGCGAAACGACGATAACAGTACCCGGATAATCTAAAATAAAATCCTCAAGCCATGAGATTGCAGCCAAATCAAGCTGGTTCGTTGGCTCGTCCAACAGAATAATGTCCGGATTGCCAAACAGCGCCTGTGCAAGCAGGACTTTGACTTTCTCATTACCGGAAAGCGCGGACATCTGACTGTAGAGAATCGATTCGTCAAGGCCTAAGCCCTGAATAAGCTTCGACGCATCCGACTCCGCCTCCCAGCCGTTTAATTCAGCGAATTCCGCTTCAAGCTCACCTGCTAAAATACCGTCTTCTTCCGAGAAATCTTCCTTTGCATAGAGATCCTCTTTCTGGCGCATGATCTGATAAAGCCGTGCATTGCCCATAATAACAGTGTCAAGCACCGGATAGCTGTCAAACGCATAGTGATCCTGCTTTAATACAGACAGACGGACTTCCGGCGGAATCACCACTTCTCCGGTAGACGGCTCCAAATCGCCGCAGAGAATGCGCAAAAAAGTCGATTTGCCGGCGCCGTTGGCGCCGATGATGCCGTAGCAGTTGCCGGGCAAAAATTTTAGATTCACATTAGAAAACAAATTCGAGCCGTCAAAGCTCAAACTGACATCAGAAACTGTAATCATAAGGGGTTCATGCTCCTTTTTTATGCGTCAAAACGCTACATTACTTCTATTTTATCATATCATAATCAACATCTATCTGCAAGTAAGAACAAGCGGACATTTCGTCGTTTTCCGTTGCAAGTTTTGCGCGGATATGGTACGATAGAAACAAGAATCGAAAAGGGGGATTGCTTTGTTCCAAAGCTGTTTTTCGTGTCCAGTGTGCAAGTCGCCGCTGTTTTACGACGAGCGAACCGTTTCATGTAAAAATGGACATTCGTTTGATCGTGCCAAAAGTGGATATGTAAACCTGTTGCAATCAAATCGCAAACACGCCGCGATTCCCGGCGATAACAAAGAAATGGTTGCTGCACGCCGTGCTTTTTTAAGCGCCGGATACTATGCACCGCTTCAACAGGCGGTTGCAGAAGAAGTAAAGAAATATGCGGCGTTTGATGGAGCAACTATTCTTGACGTTGGCTGTGGCGAAGGTTATTACACCAAAGCCATTGCAGAAGCTGCATCGAACGCAAATATTGCGGGAATTGATATTTCAAAATCGGCACTCTCCGTGGCAGCAAAGCATGTAAAATCCGTACAGTTTGCTGTCGGAAGCGTATTTCATCTTCCCGTTGCGGACAATACATGTGATCTGGTTACTGAGTTGTTCGCGCCCTACTGCGGTGAAGAATTCGCACGTGTTTTAAAACCGGGCGGCGTGTTTTTATCCGTGATTCCAGGTGCGCGTCATCTGTTTGGCTTAAAAACACTTTTATATGATACACCATACGAAAATGCAGTCAAACCCTTTTCGCTGCCGGGCTTTACGTTCTTAGGAGAGCGTGAGATCCATCAAACCATTACCATTCAAAACCAAACCGATTTGTGGAATCTATTTTCAATGACACCGTACGCGTACCGTACCAAACGAGAAGCACAGCAAAAGCTCTTGTCTTGTACATCGCTTACAACGGAAATTTCATTTTGGATTCTTGCATATCGGGTAATTAAAGGAGCGTAATTATCATGGTAGAAGTCAAAGTTTGTGTCGGAAGTTCATGTCACATGAAAGGTTCATATCAGGTGGTCAAAACATTTGAACAGCTGATTGCACAAAATGGTCTTTCAGACGTTGTAAAACTCAAAGCATCGTTTTGTCTGGGCTGCTGCTTAAACGGCATTGCTACAACAGTCAACGGAGAGCCGGTCAATAACGTCGGTTTCAGCAACGCAGAATCGGTGTTCTATGAAAAGATTTATCCGCTGGCACAGAAAGAAAAAGAAGCAACCGCACAATAAAAAGGCTTTCCTTCCTCTTTTTTAAGTGTACGCTATAATTTCAAGCGAATCCGTCTCATATAGATTCTTCTATTCACATTTATAATAGAATCTTGAAAAGACGGTCGTTTTATAATCGTACAGCCATCTAAAAAGAAGAAGTCTTTGCTTTTTCTCGGGGGGACAACGATGAATATTATTAAGTTAAACGCGCAAAACTGCCAAAACTGCTTTAAATGTATCCGTGAATGTCCGCTGAAAGCAATCGAGTTTAAAAATGCAAAAACAGAAATTATTGAAGATGCATGCGTACTCTGCGGCACCTGCATGGAAACATGTCCGCGCGGCGCAAAATATGTGCGTCACAATGCACCGCTTGTCAAAGAACTTATCCAAAGCGGCAAGCCGGTCTATGTGAGCTTAGCGCCGTCTTACACGGGCTTTTTTGGAACAAACGATTTTAAGAAAATGAGCGCGGCGCTCAAAAAGCTGGGATTTACCGGTGTGGAGGAAACCGCAATCGGTGCAGCAAAAGTTTCACATGAATATGAAAAGCTGATGGAAAGCGGTCAAATGAATACCATCATTGCAACCGCCTGTTCCTCAGTCGTTATGCTGATTGAACAGCATTTCCCACAGCTTTTGCCCATGCTCGCACCTGTTTCATCACCAATGATGGCGCATGCCCGTTTGATGCGCGAAGCGTATGGCGACATCTATGTCGTGTTTATCGGGCCATGCCTTTCGAAGATGCACGAAGCGGAAGATCCGCTTGCAGGTGGTATGGTAGACGTTGTACTGAACTTCCGCGATATCAAAAAATGGTTTGCAGAAGAAGGCATTACAATTGAAGCCGACGATCCAGGCGCACAGGGTGTCTGTGAACCGGTAATGCGTATTTATCCAAAACAAGAAGGAATCATCAAAACAATCCGCGACTTCGCAGGCTATACGCCAGTCGCAGTTGACGGTATTGATCGCTGCATGGAGTTTTTCCAAACACTTTCGCAAGAAAAAATGGATAAACTCTTTATTGAAGCAAACATCTGTGCAGGCGGCTGTATCGGCGGTCCAATCATGCGTAAAGAACGTAAAAATCTCATTCGTTCCACTATGCTGCTCAATGACCAGCCAACAGAAATTGACAAAACGCCAGCACAGTCTGCACAGCTGGAAGCACCGCTTCCACGCGTCTTTGCAAATCGTGAAGTCAAACTGAAAATGCCGACAGAAGAAGAACTGCGCAATATTTTGGCACAGTTTGGAAAACTGTCTCCGGAAGATGAATTAAACTGCGGCAGCTGCGGATACGCAACATGCCGTGAAAAAGCAATCGCAGTATATAACGGAAAAGCGGACGTAACGATGTGTCTGCCGTTTTTACGCGAGCAGGCTGAGAATAAATCGTCCATGATTATTTCTCATTCGCCCAACGGAATCGTTGCATTTGATACCGATATGAACGTAACGGAAATCAACCCCAAAGCGGAAGAGTTGTTTGGTGTTGACCGTGCCGATATCATTGGTCAGATGATTCCTGCGCTTTATGGAGAAACGGCGTTCGACGAAGCACGCGACTATAAACGCACAATCGTCAAAAAGATCGAAGGTGCAAACGAAAAAATCCGTGTAGAACTGAGCATGATCTATCTGCCGCAGAATGACATGTTTATCGCTTTCGCAAAAGACATCTCTGATGAAGAAGCAAACAAAGAACAGCTGAATACACTTCGGATGTCAACGGTAAACGTGGCGCAAAACGTCATTGAAAAGCAAATGCGCGTCGCACAGGAGATTGCAAGCTTGCTTGGTGAAACAACTGCGGAAACAAAAGTCGCACTGACAAAGCTCAAACGTTCCATCGAAGACATTGAAGAAATCTCAGAAAATTAAAAAGCACAATCACAGCCGAATTCGGCAGAATAGGTGAGAACATGAAACTATTTATTGATGCGGTATGGGAAAGCCTGTTTCACTATGGCGAAGAGCTCTGCGGCGATAAGGTGGAGATTGTGCGGCAGGATGATTTTTTCCTAATGGTATTGGCAGACGGCCTTGGCAGCGGCGTCAAAGCCAATATTCTCTCTTCGCTCACGAGTAAAATTATTGCAACGATGATGGCGGAAGGCTCCTCGCTTGACGAAGCGGTCGAGACCATTGCGAGCACGCTTCCGGTCTGTTCAGAGCGCGGTGTCGCGTATTCCACCTTTACCATCGTCAAAGTTGACCGCGACGGCGCAGTATATTTAGCGGAGTTTGACAACCCGCTCACTGTTTATATCCACGAAAATGTGATCTGGCCCATTGAGCGAAAAGAACTCTGCTTAGACGGCAAACAGATCTTTGTCAGTCAATTTACAGCAGATCCCGGCGATATGCTGATCTCATTTTCGGACGGTGTGGTTCATGCCGGTGTCGGACGTCTTTTGGATCTTGGATGGCAGTATGATAACATCGTTCGCTACATCGAAGAAAACTATGAGCCGGATATTTCGCCGCGTGCAATGGTACATAAGCTGTTAGGCAGTGTAAACACACTGTATATGGACAAACCGGGTGATGATTCCACCGTGTGCGCAATGCGGCTGAAAGAGTCCATGCCGGCAACGGTGATGGTTGGTCCGCCGATGAATAAAGAGCTTGACCGTGTGGTCGTTGACAAACTGATGTATTCAAAAGGTAAGAAAGTAGTCTGCGGCGGTACCACATCACAGATTGTATCGAAAGTAACAGGTAAAGATGTCGAAGTTATGATCGATTACGAAAATCCGGCAGTTCCGCCGGTAGCACGGATTCCGGGCATCGATCTTGTAACAGAAGGCGTGCTCACCATCGGCAAATGTGTGGACTATATTAAAGAATACACCGCCGGAGACGGACACAGTCTTGATTTTGTGTTAAACAAAAAGGACGGCGCATCAAGACTTTGTAAACTGTTACTGGAAGAATGCACTGAAGTGCGGTTCCTTGTAGGGCAGGCATTAAACCCTGCACACCAAAACCCCGGTATGCCCGTTTCGCTCGGATTAAAGCTCAACCTAATCAAAGAGCTTGCCCACGAACTTGAAAAGACCGGCAAAAAAGTTACCATGGAATTTTTCTAACAGATCACAGGAGGAAACAATCCTATGCTACTGACAATTCAAGTAGGGAATGCAGACAGCGTAATCGGCGGATTTTTAGGAGAATCCCTTTGCTTTACATCACGCATTGGAACGGATCTCTCAAAGACAGCCGATGAATACACCGTTTTACTGCAAAACTTGCTGATGCTCAATGGATATCAAACCGAATCGCTGAACGGTGCGATTATTGCAAGCGTCGTACCACCATTGGCTTCTGTCTGGAAAGAAGCTGCCAGTCGGTTAGTGCATGGGCATGTCATGGTTGTTTCCCCGGGAATCAAAACAGGACTCAACATAAAAATCGACGATCCGGCAATTTTAGGAGCAGACCTTGTATCCTCTGCAGTAGGCGCACTTCATGTTTGCAGTCTGCCGTGCATTATCGCAGACCTCGGCGCTGTAACAAAGCTCTCTGTGCTTGATAAAAACGGAAGCTTTTTAGGCGTTTCGATTTTAGCAGGTGTTTCTATTTCATTGGATGCCCTATCGCGTTCCTCCGCACTTTTGCCGAGCGTTGAATTTTCTCAGATCGATCATGTGATCGGTACAAATTCCGTTGATTCTATGCTGTCAGGCGCACTTTATGGAACTGCATCTATGCTGGAAGGCATGGTGTCACGAATCGAAGCAGAACTCGGACAGCCGGCAAGTGTACTTTTGACCGGCAGAATGGCAAAAGCAATTGCGCCATATTGTCAGCTTGATGTAACAATCAACGAACATCTTCCGCTTTATGGGCTCTGCTCCATCTATCGGCGCAACGAAAAGCGTCTGCGCGATGATAACAAATAACCGGTATCTATTTTCTTTTCAAACAGTTCCCCATTGATTTTCGATTGTCTATTCACTCCGCAATCGGATCAATGGGGATTTTCTTGTATTAGGCAATGCACTGCTGCATTTTGGTAGCATGAATCAGCGTTTTTATTCAATGATATATTTGTTTACAATTTGATAACGATTTTTTGCCCATCCCATATTACAATAGAGTTAGCACTTAAGGCACGAGAGTGCTAATCTGTGAAAAATACAAAACTAAAGAGGGACTTTTTATGGCAATGAAACAATTCAAAGCAGAGTCAAAACGTCTGCTCGACCTAATGATCAACTCAATCTATACGCATCACGAAATCTTTCTTCGGGAACTGATTTCCAATGCAAGCGATGCAATTGATAAGCTGTATTACAGAACATTAAAAGATGGCGATACCGGTTTAAACCGCAGTGATTTCTCCATTTTCATCGAACCGAATAAAGAAGCTCGCACACTTGTGATTCGTGATAACGGCTGCGGTATGACAAAAGATGAACTTGAAAACAACTTGGGCGTTATCGCAAAAAGCGGTTCATTGAGCTTTAAAAATGAACAGGAAAAATCGAATGATATCGATATTATCGGTCAGTTTGGTGTCGGATTTTATGCTTCCTTTATGGTCAGCGACAAAGTCACGGTAGAGAGCCGTGCATTCGGCAGCGATGAAGCTTGGTGCTGGACATCCACCGGTGCAGAGGGATATACCGTCGAACCGTGTGAAAAAGCAGAGCACGGCACAACCATCACACTTCATTTAAAACCGGATACCGAGGATGAAAAATTTTCCGACTACTTAGAAGAATACCGTCTGCGTTCTCTGATTAAAAAGTATTCTGATTACATTCGCTACCCAATCCGTATGGAAGTTGAAAAACGCCGCTTAAAAGAAGGCAGCGAAAACGACTACGAATCGTATCGTGAACTTGAAACGATCAACAGCATGGTGCCGATTTGGAAAAAATCAAAATCAGAAGTGACCGACGAAGAATATAACCGATTCTATCAAGAGAAGTTCTTTGACTGGAAAGCACCGGCAAAAGTAATTCGTACAAGTACCGAAGGTACCGCAACGTATGAAGCGCTGCTGTTTATTCCGTCTGCCGCGCCAATGGATTACTATACCAAGGAATATGAAAAAGGACTGGCGCTCTACGCAAGCGGCGTGCTGATTATGGAAAAATGCCCTGACCTACTGCCAGATTACTTCAGCTTTGTGCGCGGCTTGGTTGATTCACAGGATCTCTCGCTCAACATTTCGCGTGAAATGCTTCAGCACGACCGTCAGTTAAAGCTCATTGCTTCTCGTTTGGAGAAAAAAATTCAGTCTGAGCTTTCCTCCATGCTGAAAAATGACCGCGATGCCTATGAATCCTTCTTCAAAGCATTCGGTTTGCAGTTAAAATACGGTGTCTATTCTGATTACGGCACACATAAAGACGTGCTCAAAGATCTGCTTTTGTTTGCTTCATCCAACGGTGATCATCCGACCACACTCGCAGAGTATGTTTCCCGTATGAAAGAAGGACAAAACGAGATCTATTACGCTTGTGCAGAAACAACCGCACGTGCTGCAATGCTTCCGCAGACCGAGGCCGTCCGTGAAAAAGGCTATGAGATTTTGTATCTGACGGATAACGTCGATGAGTTTGCACTCAAAATGCTCATGACCTACGATGAAAAACCATTTAAAAACGTATGTGCTGATGATCTTGATCTGCGTACGGACGAAGAGAAAAAAGAAGCGGAACAGCAGCTTGAGGAAAATAAAGACTTGCTCTCCTTCCTCACCGAGTCGCTTAGCGGAAAAGTTAAGGCCGTCACACTGTCGAACCGCTTAAAATCACATCCGGTGTGTTTGTCCTCTGAGGGCGCCATCTCCATCGAAATGGAAAAGGTATTAAACGCAATGCCGACAACAAACGAAGAGGTAAAGGCACAGCGTGTGCTCGAAATCAATGCCGCCCATCCGGTATTTAAAAAGCTGTGCGCATTGTATGAGTCCGACAAAGAGACGCTCAAATCGTACGCATCTCTGCTGTACACGCAGGCACTCTTGATTGAAGGACTGCCGATCGACGATCCGGTCGAATTCTCAAATGAAATCTGTAAATTGATGGCATAAAATAATTGAAAACCGGTGCAGGCAAATTCGCCTGCACCGGTTTTTTTAGTGCCTTTAGGCTTAAGAAAACCCCTGGTTCTACCAGGGGTAAATAAAAAAAGCCTTGGCAAATAAAACCTCCGTGCTACAATCGAGATGGTTTGGCAACCGCATCACGAAAGAGCAAGGAGGTTTTACGCAAATGAAAAATGAA
>CALXAM010000075.1 GCA_944386285.1 uncultured Clostridia bacterium
GACAAAGGCATAAAAAATACCCCTTAAGGGGTGGCCTGAGAAAGTAATGCAGGTGGCAGACCTTTTCAGGCCCCCTTTAGGGGGATTGTCTGTAAAATGCCCTTCTAGGGCTAATCAAGCCTCCGGCTTAGCCGGAGGTTTTGACTAGTCATGTGAATAGATGACATTTCGTTTTGCGATAAAATAGGTCGCCGTAAAATAAAGCAGATAGATCAAACTTAAAATCAGCAGGATGAAACTGGCCATTTGATAGAGTGATATCGTTGAAATAGAAATGCCGTCCAGTATGCTAAGCTGCTTGATGATCTGGATTGCCGGAATCGTGAGGAGAACCGGAATGACATAAGGAAGCAGGAAGAAGAAAAACAGCTGTTTAAAAAGCGTCTTACTCTGCACACGACTGCATACGCCCATTCGATTTAAAATCTGATAACTTCGTTTGTCGTCTGTAAGGCTTGACAAAGCTTTCAGTGCTAAGAGTGCCATTGACATCAGCAGGAATACGATCGAAATATACAGAATGCTGATCATCATTAACGCGTTGCTGGTAGTTTCGAGTTCAAAAACGTATTGACGAACCGAAAATCCTGCAGACCACTCGTTTTCTACCATTAGATCGAACAGGGAATAATACAGCTCCTTTCCGTTAAACTTCTGATCGGAAAGCGTATAGCAGACCGTTTGTACTTGCGGACGCATCTGTTTCATCGCCTGTTCGGGAACGACTAAAATAAAATCATTTACTTTTCCGATGTTCGGAACCTCCACAGAATCTGCGCATGTATAGATTTTCCCGTTTAAGGTAAGCGGCGCGGATGCAATCATGTGAGTAGATTCGAGGGTTTCCTTTGTTTGATATCGTTCATTGGTCAGAATCAAAAACTCATTGGTAAGAGAAACAGGCTCTTGACCGAGGGCATTTTGAATTTTATTAAAATCACGTACGGAGAGAAAATAGTACGTGCGTGTATCTTCCGCAAAAAGATTGTTTACATCTGAGTTAAGGATATACAATGTAAAAGAAAACTGTTCAGTAATGGAGGTGTATTGCTGGATGGTGGACTTAATTTCCGCATAATCGATTTGAAATTCTGAATCCTGCGAAACAATCACCTCTCCTGAATCGTCCCACAATACATCATACTGCGCATCTGCTTCTACACACAGATCAAACGGATAATTGCTTTTTAAATACGATTCGATATCTGCTTGTTTAAACAGACAAAACTGGATTCCGATAAACGTGCACGACATCAAGCAGGCAAGTACGCCTGCCATCAGCGCATTGCTGCTGAGCTGACCGGAGAGCTGCCGCAAAAGAAATACCGCAGTTCCTTTTAAGCGAATCCGTTTGCTTTGAAGGAGCAGATACATCACGCTTTTTGAAATTCCGATGTAGAAGAAAAGAATCGAAAGAATTGCGGTGCAGATACAAACGACCATACCGGTCGCGGTCGGGTGATTCAGATCTGTTTGGTACATTTGCTCTAAAGAAACAGAAAATCCGATTCTGCTGGCAATCAGACCAATGAGCGCAATAGCGGCAATGACCGCAAAGAGCACAGGATGCCGGACATTTTTTTCTGTCACTTTTTCGCCTTTTATCAGTTTGGCGATTGATGTGATTCGCAGGTATATCGCAGAGGCGGCAGAGGAAAGTAAAAAGAGAATACCGGTCACAACAATCGTCAAGAAGAACCCTTTTGCGGAGAACAGAGAGAACGAATAAGAGATCTTTAATAGATAAGAAACGAAAAATAATAGCCCCTGATAGAAAAAGAATCCCAATAGGACGCCGATGATGAGCGCTGCGATACACAGCAAAAAGGTTTCAGATAAAAATAGAAATAGGATATTTTTGCGCGTCATACCCATGGTGAGGTACATACCAAATTCTTTTTTACGGATCCGAAGGAGAAACGATGTGGCATATCCTAAAACAAGCGCAATGACAACGCATACAAATAGCGTGACCAGATATAATGCGTCCCGTATCGTCTGATAATCGGAAACATGTTCTACGAGTTGTTTGCTATAAATGAGATTGTTGACTGAAAACATCAGTGCAATGGAAATACAAATGGTGAAAAAATAAATAAAGTCATTTCCGATTTGACGTTTCACATTGCGAAGTGCAAGTTTCATAAACATCTGTTTCCCCTCCTAACGAAGCCATCACAGAGATGATTTCCTGGTACATTGCTTGTCTGTTTCGGTCGCCTTTGTGAATTTCATGAAAAATTTGACCATCCTTTAAAAACAGAACACGGGATGCATAGGAGCCCACCACCGGATCGTGTGTTACCATTAAAATGGTGGCGTCGAGTGAACGATTCATCAGCAGAAAGGTCTGCATCAGCTGTTTGGAATGATAGGAATCCAGTGCGCCGGTCGGCTCATCTGCAAGAATCAGTGTCGGCTTTGTAATGACCGCACGGGCACAGGCAACACGCTGACGCTGACCGCCAGATAATTCGTAGGGGAATTTTTTGAGTTGATCTTCGATCTCAAATGTATCTGCCACAGTATGCAGTTGTTTTTGCGCCGTATGGACATCGACGTGCTGCAATGAAAGCGGCAGCAAAATATTTTCTTCAACCGTCAGCGTATCGAGCAGATTGTATTCTTGAAAGATAAATCCAAGGTGATCACGTCTGAAAAGCGCACGTTTGGGTTCACTCTGTTTGGATAGGCAGATTCCTCCGATTTCAATTTCACCGCCGCTTAATGGCTCGATTGTCGCAATGACCTGAAGCAGTGTGGTTTTTCCGGAGCCGGAAGCGCCCATAATTGCAGTAAACTCGCCCTGGTCCACAGTCAAAGACAGATTGTCCAAGGCTTTTGTTAGGATAGAGGCGCTTTTATAGTATTTGCTTGCGTTTTTTACATTTAAAATTTCTTGCATAATCCGATTCCTCCTTTAAAACGCGTATCTAAAGTATGATACAGATTTTCCATGCTTATCATAACATAGACCGGCGCTATTTGTTCTAACGCCGGTCTATCGTTTTCCTTACATTTTTGTAAGGGAGAGAAAAGATAATTGGATGCTTGTGAATTCTCCTTGTATAGAATCAATGGAAAAGCGGATATTGAGCCGTTCGCATAAGCGTTTGACAAGAAAAAGTCCCATTCCGGTGCTCTTTCCGAAGCGGCGTCCGTTTGAGCCGACATATCCGCATTCTGTAACACGTTTTAATTCATATGAAGGAATGCCGATGCCATTGTCTGTGACAGTAACCGTACCGTTTTCGGCGTGAATGGTTATCATACATTCAGGACAGTATTGCGCACAGTTTGTGAGGAATTGGCTTATCATAAAACAAATTGATTTTGGATCGGAGTACACCAAAAAGTCGCCGGTGACTTCCACACGGATCTTTGCTGCGATTAAAAGCTCCATTTGGTTTTGCACTGCTTCATGAATACAGTCAGCGATCGAAATATTCTGAATTTGCAAATCATATGTTGGCGCTCGCAGGCGCGCATAGTATAAAATGCGTTCGGTCAGATTGTCTGCATATTTGAGCTGCTGCTTTATTTTATACGGGTCTTTTCCGTTTTCAAGAAGTAATGTGCAGGCGGTAAGCGGTGATTTGATTTCGTGAATCCAGTGCTCCACATAATGAAGATACTCGTTTTTTTCTTGTGTCGCTTGTTCTACAGCAGTAATTGCCGCATGAGAAATCGTTTTCATCACTTCGTAGTATTGCTGCTCATACAGATGATACGGCTTTGGCAGCATCTCACCCAGTAAATACGGCTTATCCAAAGAATTGATGAGTTCCATAAGCTTGCGCAGACGCCTTTTTGCAGCAATGTAAGAGCAAACAAGCCAACAGATCACCAAAAGGAAAAACAAAATCAAAAAAGTGACGATCAAAACAGGCGGAACGGAAATAAACAACAGAAAACAACAGACAAACAACGCACCGATCATCAAAAAGCAGATGGTAATGATTTTGTCAAGGAGATAACAGCGAAAATTCATAACCGATACCCAACTCCTCGTACAGTGTGAATACAATGTTCCATTCCTAATTGTTTTAGCTTTTCACGCAGACGGCTGATATTCACATACAGTGTATTTTCATCGAGATACGATTTGCTGCGCCAGAGTTCCTCGATGATCTCTTCTTTTGTGCAGAGATCTTTTTTCATTAAGCAGGCGAGGATGTGCGCTTCGTTTTTTGTCAGGACGACGGAGGATTCTTCATATTCTGCTGTTAGATTGGAGAGATGAAGTGTAAGACCGTTTGCCGAAAGGCAGTCGTTTGTGTCACTTTTGAGCAGCCGTGCAATTCGCGCAAGCAGCACAGCGGAATGATAAGGTTTGCGGATAAAATCATCTGCGCCGACACTGAAGGCGAGGAGTTCGTCTGCGGCGGAATCTCTTCCCGTGAGAAAGATGATCGGCAGATTTGACGTTTTGCGTAATTGCATGCAGATATCATACCCGCTTTGATCGGGAAGGTTAACGTCTAAAAGTGCCAGATCGCAGGGCGGTGTTTCCACAGGCAGATAGCCGTTTGCACGCAGTAAATCAAAGAGCTCCTTCTTAATGACAAGATCATCTTCGACAATCAGGATTTTTTTCATGAAACACACGTCCTTTTTAACACGTAATAGCAAAGCCAACATCATAAGATGTTGGCTTTGCGGCATGAACGGAATAAAACGAAATCGTTATTTGCAGAATTTTTCAATATATGCGTCGCGGCATTTTTCAACAATTTCACGAGCCGTTTCAGCGCCGCAAACATCGTTTACGACTGTTTCTTTCTGCTCTAATGTTTTATAGATGGTGAAGAAGTGACTCATCTCACTGAAAATGTGAGAAGGCAGTTCGGAAATATCATGGTAGTTGTTGTAGGTTGGATCTTCAAACGGAATTGCAATAATTTTTTCATCCAGTTTTCCTGAATCAAGCATTTTAATGACGCCGATCGGATAGCAGCGAACCAAGCTCAGCGGATGGATTTTTTCACTGCACAAAACGAGTACGTCCAGCGGATCACCGTCATCTGCATAGGTGCGGGGAATCAAACCATAGTTTGCAGGATAGTGGGTGGATGTGTATAAGATACGATCCAAAATGATATGACCGGTTTCCTTGTCCAATTCATATTTGTTTTTGGATCCCTTTTCGATCTCAATGACTGCGATAAAATCGTCCGGATTGATCCGTGACGGACTTAAATCATGCCAGATATTCGACATAAACAAAACTCCTTACTTTGTATTTTGACATTCTTTTTACTTCTTATCCTTTTTCATTATATATCAATGACGCAAAAAAAAGCAATCAGAAATCGCATGGTTTTCCGATTGCTTTTTGTTTTTCAGCAGAAATAGATAAGAGCCGTCTTATTTTTAAAAAATACAAAGACATTTATTACAAAGAAAATTCTTGTGTATCATAGATTTCAAGCGGACGCGGCGGCTTGGGAACTCGTTTTAACGGATCGTAAGAAAATTTGCGGCACGATCCATACGGCGGACATACACCGCAGTGGATACAGAGTACTGTTTCGCCGTCCGCAGACAATCTTCCATGTTCACAATACTGGCAGGCTGGAGATATTCGTTTTCCGAACAGTGCATACTTCATGAAGCTGACTTCCTTTTCTTTCTCGATAGTTTCATTGTAGCAGGTTTTACAGTAAAAAACAACAGCATCACAGCAAGAAGTATCAGGAGGAAAAAGGCAATCGGAGAAGAAGCGGAGGTTTTCGGTATTTCATTTAAAGAAAGACCGAATACTGCAAGGTCACCGGTGATCACGAATGGTTTAAAAACAACCAGCAATCCAACACTGATCGCACAGTGAAAGAAACGTGAGAAAAGAAGCGGTTTGATCGAAATTTGCGTTCCTTTTAGTAAAAGCGCAATTTGAAACAGAACGCAGACACCGCCAAACGAGGTAAACAGTGCGGCAGCAGCAAGCGGATCACGAAACAGCTGATCTGTCAGTAAGCTGCAGCCATTACTGACCTCTAAAAGACCGCCGATACAGCCGCAAAGCGGTTTTGGAATGCTCATCTGGTCAAGAAACAGAAACAGCACCGGAAGAACAGCTGAAAAAAATACGACAAACGCGCAGATTCCTGCCATCGTAACCGTACTGCTTGTAACACTGTCGACAAATACGTGGGAAAAGGGCAGATTTGCTTTTTGAAACGAAGAATTTGTGGGTTTTGATTCTTTTGAAAAGAATCGCGATAAAAATGCAATCAAACAACAAGACAGCGTTTCGCATCCAAATAAAAGAAATCCAATCGCGGCGTTATGGAAAAGAATCGTGCCGACACCGGTAATCAAAAAAGAAGGGCTGCAATTCGTGCAAAAGCAAAGCATTCGCGCCGCTGTTTTTTTGGAGAGATTTCCGCGTTTTACTTCCGCCGTCAGCAGTTTTGCCCCCACGGGATATCCGCCGATTAAGCTTAATAGAAAAATCCGTACAGCGTGTGTTGGAATTTTAAAAAGCCTTGCCAAAAAGAAAAACGGACGCGCCATGGCAAATGACACAGAGGTATTCAGGAGCATCTGTGCAAGAATGAGAAACAAAAACGTACTGGGAATGACCAGATCCATACAGAGCCGAATTCCTTCACGGATGCCGTCTGATAGTTCAGCAGAAAAGAATAACAGCAGAAAACACAAAAGATATCCCGTTCCTGCGAAAAGTGTAAGCCGCAGCATTCGACGGATCATCAAAAACACCTGCCTTTTTATAAAGATGTATATGCGCAAACATGTGCGAATATATTGAGTTGAACAGAAAGGAGATGCCATAATGGAGAATAAGCATCGAATCAGGCGTCTGCTGGATACAACAAAGCAAGCGGCGCAACAAACAGCTGTGCTTGAAATGAGTGGATTTCATACCGTATATATCGAAGGTGTTTTGGATATCTTGACCTTTTCTTCTGACCTTGTGCGGATTCTCACATTATCCGGCGAACTTTCGCTGTTTGGAAATGATTTTGTCCTGACTTGTCTTTCCGAAGATGCAATTACACTAAGCGGTGCAATTCATTCTATCGAATGCACAGCACAAGGGGGGAAGGTGCGATGATTGTCCGCCTAGTTCGATTGCTCAGAGGGATTGTAACATTTTGTGCAGAAAGTGCAATGGCAGAGCAGCTGATTGCCGCCTGTGCAAAGCAAAATATTCCGCTAGATGAGATTACACCGTCTGAAACGGGATTTATCGGGGAATGCAGCCCACGTGCGTTTCTTCGGGTAAAGGAATGCGCAGAAGAATGTAATGTTTCAGTGAAAAAGGTGAATGAGCGCGGCGGCTCTGTTTGGATGAAAACACACCGGTGGCGGGCAGTGTTATTTGCGTGTATCTGTGCTGTTGTCGGTTTATTATATCTTTCACAGTGTTTTGTGTTTCGAATTGATATCAGCGGAAATCAGCAAGTCACAGATGAAGCGATTTTGACGGTATTAAAAGAAGTCGGAATTGATACCTTTTCGTTTATTCCGGGAACCAATTTTAAAATGGTTCGTGAGCAGGTGCTGTTAAAACTGCCGGCGCTTAGCTGGATGACGGTAAATCCACATGGCTGCCGGCTTGAAGTGGTTGTAGCGGAACGGCGCATTGCAACGGATATAGAGGATCAAAAGACGCCTTGCGATATTCGTGCGTCCTGCGATGGAATCATTCGGAATATGGAAGTATATGCGGGGAAAGAGACAACCTCAGCGGGGCATGTTGTGGAAGAAGGTGAAATCTTAGTTCACGGACATTATTATACAGAAAATAATGAAGAAGTTTTAACGCATGCAAAAGCGAAGGTCATTGCAGAGGTTTGGTTTGACAAAACGCTGCGCATTGATTTGAATGAATTGGCAAAAGAGTATACCGACGAGATCACAGAGATCCCGTATCTGCGTCTGTTTACATTCCGGATTCCGCTTTCTTTTACAGCAAAACCGGAGGGAACGTATGACACTTCTTGGAAAGAACAACCTTTTACGTTATGGGGACGTGAATTTCCATTTGGAATTGATACGCTTACATGCAGTCCATATGAAACCATCTCAGATGAAGCGAAACTCGAAGAGATGGCATGCGAGATTTTAGAAAAACAATTTTCTCAGCTGGAAGCAACCGAATATGCGGATTTTGCAATCATCGAACGAGAAAGTCGTATGCGAAAAAACGGTACGTTTATGGAAATGACAGTTTCTTATATTGCAGAAACGGATATCGCGCAGGATTCTACGGTACAAATGCAGGAAAAGCCGAAAGAAGAAACGCCATAAACCACATGTGCGATCCCCATGTTCCTTGAACGCTTTCTTAAAACGGTTCATATACTGACGGTAGAGGGAAAACAGAAAAAACGGACCGGTCTTATTTTACAAGATCGTATGCGTGCCTTGTTTTCTTTTAAAAAAGAGCAAATTCAAAAAAAGAGGGATTGTTATGAACAGCTTTTTAGAGTGCATGAGAACCAATCGGATTGATTGTTCCAAGCAAGACTGTGATCAATTTTGCTGCAAAGACTGTTGTCCTCCTCCGCTTCCTTGCTGTTACTGCACATGTGTTGGTATAACGGGACCGACCGGCCCAACCGGAGCAACCGGTGTAACGGGTCCGACCGGCCCAACTGGAGCGACAGGTGTAACAGGTCCGACCGGCCCAACCGGAGCGACAGGCGTAACAGGTCCGACCGGCCCAACCGGAGCGACCGGTGTAACAGGTCCGACTGGCCCAACCGGAGCGACCGGTGTAACAGGTCCGACTGGCCCAACCGGAGCGACCGGTGTAACGGGTCCGACTGGTCCAACCGGAGCGACCGGTGTAACGGGTCCGACTGGTCCAACCGGAGCGACAGGCGTAACCGGCCCGACTGGCCCAACTGGAGCGACAGGCGCTACAGGTACTGATGGTGCTGCCGGAATCAGCGCTGTGACACGTACGACTGGTTTTGCAGTAATGCCTTCTGTCAACGAGACGGTGACGGTTCCAGTAGCGGATTCTTCCGGCTTTGCAAAAGGTCAGACAGTTTATGCGGAACAAGCAGGCTATTTTAAAGTGACCAATAAGCCTTCAAAAACACAGCTTGAGCTTCGCAACTTGGGTTCTTGTGAAAATGTGATTCCGGGTACGATTCTCACGATGGATTGTATGGTGGTACCGGGTGGAATCCTGCCGAATACGGATGCGTAAGTAAAAGAGCAATATGCCGCAAGTGTGCATAGAATGAAACGGAAATTTATTTTGGAGGATTGATTCTTATGTGTAAGTGGTTATAATCATTTAAGTGTCTGTCAAAACGCACAAACTGACAGTGATGATACGGCATCTGTGTTGCAGACATGTGGATTGGAAACGCAGAGTACGTCCGATCTCAGCGACGATATCAGCGAATGTATGGCACAGGCAAATCAGTGTATTGCACGTGCAATCAATCGGAACAGTCAAAATTGCAGCTGCCGTCGAAACACAAACAGATGCTGCGGTTGTTGACGCTGCTGTCACTGCTGTCATTGCTGTTGCTGCTGACGCTGCCGCTCTCTTCGGAGAGCGTACATGAAACAAATCACAGAAATATTTTCCTTTCAAAATAAATTTTCCGGATAAGAAAAGCTGCGCAGAAATAATCTGCGCAGCTTTTTTCATAGACAGAATGATTGATTATTCGATTGGTGTATCACAGTATTCGCAAAAGTCGGTGGAACCGGAAGAAACAACCGTTTTCTTCAAATAAGTTTCGACATTTGTGACACAGTTCGGATTCTTACAGCAGCACGTTGTCTCTTTTCCGTGTAAGATCGGATCATTTGATTTGGATTCGAGCAGCGTGATAATCAGTGCCATACGTGCATAGACACCATAACGTGCTTGTTTAAAATACAGCGCACGCGGATCTTTGTCCACGTCCATTGTAATTTCATCGACACGCGGCAGCGGATGCAGAATCTTTAAGTCAGGACGTGCCAAGTCGAGCTTTTTCTGATCAAGAACATAGACATTTTTCTGCTGTTCGTACAGTTCTTCGCTTGCAAAGCGTTCTTTTTGAATGCGTGTCATGTATAAAACATCAAGAGAACCGATGACTTCTTCAAGTGTATACACTTCGCGGTAAGAACATCCGCTGGCTTCGATAATCTCTTTAAAACGAAGCGGGAGGGTGAGCTCATCGGTGGAAATCAATACGAATTTTGTGCCAGGATAATGGCAAAGTGCTTTGATCAGGGAATGAACGGTTCTTCCGTTTTTCAGATCTCCGCAGAAGCCGATCGTCATATTGTCAAGGCTTCCGCGTTCATTCGATAAGGTAACGAGATCCGTGAGTGTCTGTGTCGGATGCAGGTGACCGCCGTCGCCCGCATTGATGACCGGACAGCGGGAAAACTGTGATGCAGCAAGCGCGGCGCCTTCTACCGGATGACGCATTGCAATGATGTCTGCATACCCGCTCACAATGTGAACCGTATCAGCCAATGTTTCACCTTTGGAAACAGAGCTATTCATTGGATTGTCAAATCCGATGATGCTGCCGCCCAACCGAAGCATTGCGGTTTGAAATGACATTTGTGTTCTTGTGGATGGTTCAAAGAACAAGGTCGCAAGGATCTTATTTTTACAATAAGAGGAATACGCCTGTGGATCTTTGCTGATGCGTGTGGCAAGTGCAACCACATGTTCCCATTGTTCCTTTGAGAGATCGTTTAAATCAATCACATGATTTTTTCTCATATTCTGCCTCCAATCTTTCTTTCCCTATTGTAACAATTTTCGACTGAAACTGCAACGGGCAATTCTTACAAAAGGAATGGTCGAATTCGATGTTGTTTGCATATAATATAAAATGGGAATGGAGGTGGTTTGCGTATGCGCTATACAAAAGGAAAAAACACACGGAAAAAACGCTGGATTTTATTCGGAATTCGTTTTGCTTTTCTCATTCTGCTCATTGGCGTCGGTACAGAATTGTTATTTGGGCAAGCGGTGCGGCGGACGCTTTCGTACCAAGGCAAACGCGCGGCGATTTCAGCGATGAGCGACGCAATTTTGCCGTTTTTGGAAGATCCCAATTATACATACGACCAGCTTTCCAATGTTTCATACGATGATAACGGCAGTATCCTGTCGATCTCTTTAAACACCACAAAACTCAATCAAATGAAAACAAAAATGGAAAAGCAGGTCACACAGGCGCTCACCGGTGCCGGTTCAGCCGTGAGCGTTCCCTTAGGCACACTCCTTGGTCTAACGCTGTTTTCACAGCGGGGGCCCGATATCACACTTCATACCGCGGTATATGGTGTTATACAATCAGAATATCAAAGTGATTTTAAAAGTGCAGGGATTAACCAGACAGAGCATACCATCTCGATTATTTTAACCGCTACCCTTGAAACATTTATTCCGTTTTTTTCACAATCGTTTACGCTTGAGCAGGAGTTTTTAATTGCACAGACGATTTTGGTAGGCGAAGTCCCCGATCAGCTTCTGTCTTTAAAGGAATAAGAAACGGTTTGACAGTTTTCCATTGAAATGATATTATAAAAATAAACTGTATAACCCTGATCTCTTTCGGCGATACTTTATGTAAGAAATTTTGATCGAAAGAGGGCTGTGCAGGATGGAGCAGGAACAGGAAGAATGTTTAAAGGATACGCAAGAAAATCATCCGGACACGGATGCAATCATTCAGACCGGTTCGGTTACAACCTATGGGCGTCATGTCATTCATTGCTTAACGATTATCGGGCAGATTGAGGGACATTATATTCTTCCGTCCCAGAATAAAACCACGAAGTATGAGCATGTCATGCCGCAGCTTGTTGCGATTGAACAGGATCCGCAGATTAAAGGGTTGATCATTTTAATCAACACAGTGGGCGGCGATGTGGAAGCCGGTCTTGCGATTGCTGAGCTGGTTGCCGGAATGTCAAAGCCAACCGTTTCGATTGTGTTGGGCGGCGGACATTCGATCGGCGTACCGCTGGCTGTCAGCGCAAAACGTTCGTTTATTGTGCCGTCTGCAACGATGACGATTCATCCGGTTCGCATGACAGGGCTCGTATTAGGTGTTCCCCAAACCCTTTCCTATTTTGAAAAAATGCAGGATCGAATCGTTCGTTTTGTTGTAGAGAATGCGTCAATCACAGCAGAACGGTTTCGCGAACTGATGATGACAACGGGAGAGCTCGTGATGGACGTGGGAACTGTGCTAAACGGCGAGGATGCAGTGAGCGAGGGACTCATTGACTGTCTGGGCGGATTGCATGATGCGGTGTCCTGCCTGTACGATATGATCGACGAACAGGAGGAAAGGCAGAATGCTTTACACTGTGATTGATCCTGCGGACTTGTTTTACACTGCGCCGCCGCAGCGAAAAGTTATCAAGCACGGGAAACTGATGTTAGAGGGAACAGAAGGGCAAAACGGATTTACGGTTTGCCGGCTGATTACGACAGATTTGAATGAATATGTTCACGGCTCTGTAATACCGGGGCAGGTTTTGACAATACAAAAGAAAATCAACGAGATAAAGGATTGACATACAAATGCCGCAAACAAAAAAGGCAACATCAAAAAAACGTTCTGCATCAGGCAGTACCAGAAAAAAAACTGCGTCAAAGCCGAGCGCATCCAAATCAAAATCATCTGCCGCAAAGAAGAAATCTTCTTCAGAGATAAACTATAACGCTTCTTATGAAAAACATCAAAAGAGCAAACGCCAGATGTCTGCGGTACTGTTATTTACCGCAGGAATTTTACTGTTTGCACTGATGATCGTGCCGGGAATGAACATATGGCGTTTTATCCATGATTTTTTATATGGAATGGGCGGCCCGACCGTGCTGATTATTCCGGTTTCTCTCATCTATATCGCCGTGATGGCAACGCTTGATAAGCTGAGCGGCGAAATACATAATAAAGTATGGCAGACGCTCGCACTGACGGTGTTTCTCTGCGGTTTGATTGAGGTTTTTCAGCCATCGCCGTTTTACGGAGATTCCGTGATTCAAATTCTGCTTGGCCTTTATACCGACGGCACAATGCTTTCAGGCGGCGGTATGTTAAGCGCACTGGTAGGATGGCCGCTGTATCTTGCCTGCGGTCAGGTCGGTGCGATTATCATTTTGCTTTTGGCACTGTTTGCATTTTTGATGCTGCTCACAGGCGCTACGCTGATTGGCTTGTTCAGAGGAATGGCGAAGCCGGTCAAAAAGATGGAGGAATCCTATGTGGCACGGCGTGAAGAACAGGAACTTTTAGAGGAAGAACGGAACGGACCGCGGTTTAATATTGACGTAAATCTTGATAATATGCCGCAGCATCCGGTTTCTGCACCCAAACCAACCTTGCAGGAATTATTGGAGCTTGAGAAAAAGACTGCGAAAGAATCAAAACAGGCAAAAGGTACTCAGAAAGCACCTGAAATTATTCTGGAAACGCCCGAAGCTTCACAAAATCCGACGTTTTCTGTGGACCCAAATCTAAAAAAAGAGGCGGAAGCACTTGTGGAACAAGCGCTTTCCGGTACGGCCGAAACGGAATCGGAGTCTGTTGAACCGGCAAAAGAGGACGACGATCAAACACGGTTATATACGGATGAAAACAATCAGCTGAGCCGTTATGTATATCCGCCGATCGGATTGCTCAAAGCACCGCAGGGCGGTCAAAACCGCGATGTAAGCAACGAACAGAATGTGAACGGACAGCTTCTGGTCGATACGTTAAAGAGCTTTGGCGTACAAACAAAAATTGTTCATATCAGCCGCGGTCCTGCAGTCACGCGTTATGAGCTTCAGCCGAATTCAGGCGTAAAGATCAGTAAAATTACAGGTCTGGCCGATGATATTGCACTGAATCTGGCGGCGTCCGGCGTACGTATCGAAGCACCGATCCCCGGAAAACCGGCGGTAGGCATCGAGGTGCCGAACCGGCAGGTCGATGTTGTTACGATGCGTGAGCTGATTGATACGACGGAGTTTGAATCTGCGAAGAGTAAGCTGTCTGTTGGACTCGGACGTGATATTGCCGGAAACTGTGTGATTGCCGATATCGCCAAAATGCCGCATATGCTGATTGCAGGTTCCACCGGTTCCGGTAAATCGGTGTGTATCAACTCGATTATTATTAGTCTTCTTTATAAGGCGTCTCCGTCGGAAGTTCGATTTTTGATGATCGACCCGAAAGTCGTAGAACTTGGTATCTATAACGGTATTCCGCATCTGCTTGTGCCGGTTGTCACTGATCCGCGTAAGGCGGCAGGCGCACTTGGTTGGGCTGTGACGGAAATGCTTAAACGATATAATCAGTTTGCCGAAAACAATGTCCGCGATTTAAGCAGCTTTAATGCGCTTGCAAAGAATCGTGAAGATCTTTCCCCGATGCCGCAGATCGTTATTATTATTGACGAGTTGTCCGATTTGATGATGGCAGCGCCGAAGGAAGTGGAAGATTCCATCTGCCGGCTGGCGCAGATGGCGCGTGCTGCCGGAATGCACTTGATTATTGCAACACAGCGTCCGTCTGTCGATGTCGTGACCGGTTTGATTAAAGCAAACGTACCGTCGCGTATTGCGTTCGCGGTATCGTCGCAGGTGGATTCCCGTACGATTCTGGATTCCGGTGGTGCGGAGAAACTGCTTGGCAGAGGCGATATGCTGTACGCACCGGTCGGCATGCCAAAACCGCTGCGTGTACAGGGCTGCTATGTGAGTGACAAAGAAGTCGAGCAGGTTGTGAATTTTATTAAAAATAAAGAATCTGCGGAATATGACAATCAAATTATGGAGGAAATCGAAAAACAGGCTGTGGCTGAGAAGTCGAATAGCGATTCTGCTTCGGGCGGCGGTTTTTCGGATCAGGATGAATTGTTTGACGATGCGGTCGAGTGTGTTGTAGAAGCCGGACAGGCATCCACCTCTTACTTGCAGAGAAAACTGAAAGTCGGTTACGCACGTGCGGCGCGTCTTGTGGATGAGATGGAAGAGCAGGGAATCATCGGCCCGTTTGAAGGCAGTAAGCCGCGAACGGTGTTGATTTCCCGTCAGCAATGGATCGAAATGAGGATGAATCATGACAAACGAACACAGACCGAATGATTTTTTGCCGATTTCAAAAAGCGATATGCATAAACGCGGCATTGCACAGCTTGATTTTATCTGCGTCACAGGGGATAGTTATGTCGATCATCCGACGTTTGGAACAGCGATCATCTCCCGTGTGATTGAAGCGGAGGGATTTTCGGTTGGAATTTTGGCACAGCCCGGATTTCGTAACGCGAACGATATGCAAAAGCTTGGACGCCCGAAATATGCGTTCTTGGTTTCTTCAGGAAACATTGACTCGATGGTGGCGCATTATACAGTCGCAAAACGAAAACGGAGTGACGACGCGTATACTGCCGGCGGAAAAGCGGGACGGCGTCCCGACCGCGCGCTTACCGTATATTGTAGACTGATTAAGGAAGCGTATCCGGATGTGCCGATCATTATCGGCGGATTGGAGGCCTCTTTGCGCCGGTTTGCCCATTATGACTATTGGGCAGATGAGGTACATCCTTCGATTCTTTTGTCAACGAAGGCAGACTTGCTCGTCTACGGAATGGGTGAAAATCAGACAATCGAGATCGTTCACCGATTAGCAGCAGGCGAACCCATTGAACAGATGACTGATATTCGCGGTACATGTTATCTGACCGATCCGGTCAATACCCCCTATACATCCGCGCAGTGCCCCGACTACGATGCTGTCTGCCGTGATAAAAAACTATACGCGAAGGCAACGAAAATTCAAATGGCAGAGCAGGACGAAGTACGGGGAAAAACGGTGATCCAACGGCACGGCAACAAAATGCTTGTGCAGAATCCGCCTATGTTCGCGTTAGACGGAGAAGCGCTTGACCGGATTTATGAGCTTCCCTATATGCGGACGTATCATCCCGTTTACGAATCGCAGGGCGGTGTACCTGCAATTCAAGAGGTGGAGTTTTCCATCACACACAATCGGGGCTGTTTTGGCGCGTGTAACTTTTGTTCCATCGCTTTTCATCAGGGACGAAAAGTAACCTGTCGGACACATGAATCCGTGATTCGTGAGGCGGAAGCAATGACCAAAAATCCCCGCTTTAAAGGATATATCAGTGATGTCGGCGGTCCGACTGCCAACTTCAGACTCCCGTCCTGCGAACTGCAAAAGGAGCACGGACTTTGCAAAGAGAAAAAGTGTTTGGCACCGCAGCCATGCAAAAATCTGGTTGCCGATCATCGTGACTATGTTTCGCTTTTGCGCAAACTGCGTCAGATCAAGGGTGTTAAAAAAGTCTTTATCCGCTCAGGCATTCGATATGACTATATGCTCTGTGATCAAGACGATACCTTTTTTAAGGAACTGGTCGCCCATCATGTAAGCGGACAGCTTCGTGTGGCGCCGGAACATTGCAGTGCTCCGGTACTTGATAAAATGGGGAAGCCGCACATTGAAGCGTACCGTACCTTTTTAAAGAAATACCGTGAAGAGACAGCGAAAATCGGAAAGGAACAGTATCTTGTGCCGTATTTGATGTCGTCGCATCCGTCAAGCACGCTCAATGATGCGATTGAACTGGCGATGTTTTTAAAAGAAGCAAGGATTCATCCCGATCAGGTCCAGGATTTTTATCCCACACCCGGAACCGTTTCGACGTGTATGTATTACACTGGAATTGATCCCATCAGCGGAGAATCGGTATTTGTACCAAAGACGCCGCAGGAAAAAGCAATGCAGCGCGCGCTGTTACAGTATTATAAGCCCGAAAACCGTGAGATTGTACGTAAGGCGCTGATTTTGGCAAACCGGCGTGATTTAATCGGAAATCGGGAAGGCTGTTTGATTCCGGACACACATACGAGTCAAGGGCACGCCAAACCGTCTCAGAATAAACGGAGGACTTCATGGCAAAACGAAGGACGTATAAAAAATACAAAAAGAACAAAAAGATAAGCGGTGTTGCCATCGTATTGACTGCCGTTTTTGTTTCGTTTTTCGCACTGCGTGCGATTGATGAATGGCTTTCACTTGGTTGGTTTGCAAAATTTGATGCAATGGTCGTTCAGTGGACACGTCAGGTCACCAATCAAAAGGCGCCGGTGTCGTTTGATCCGGAAGCGGATTTTTCCGTTCATTTTATTGATGTCGGACAAGGCGACAGCACACTCATTCTCTCGGATGGATATGCGATTTTGATTGATGCGGGCGAAAATGACAAAGGTGATGAAGTGCTTTCTTATCTTCATGATGTCGGTGTTCAGAAAATCGATTTGATGATTGCAACACATCCGCATTCGGATCATATCGGTGGACTGGATACGGTAATTGACGGAATTGAAGTGAAAGAAGTGCTTGTTCCATATTTAAAACCTTCTATCGTGCCCACGACAAAGACGTATACGGACTTTCTCACCGCTGTAAAGGATCATAACATTACACTCACACAAGCGCGTGTTTCCGATACCTATCGCTTTGGAAACGGCAAATTGACCGTGTTAGGTCCCGTTGCCAATTATGATGAGCTAAACAACACATCATTGGTTGCGCGTTTTGACTATGGTGAATTATCCGTGCTGCTTACGGGTGATATGGAGCAGGATGCGGAACGCGATTTGCTGGCTTCCGGTGCGTCAGTTTCCGCAGACATTTTAAAGCTCGGTCATCATGGCAGTTCTACTTCGACCAGCGATGCCTTTTTACAGGCAGTTGCGCCGCGGATTTGTGTGGCGCTTTGCGGCGAAGGAAATGAGTACGGTCATCCGCATGAGGAAACCGTCGAACGGGTCACTTCGTACGGCGCATCGTTGTATCGAACCGATTTATACGGACATATCGTCTTTTCTGCAAAAGACGGCACACTCGATATTGCAACACAAAAGCAGGTGAATGCATGATGATAGTTGGAATTGATCATATAGAAGAGAAGATTGCCGTTTGTGAAACAGGAGATGGCAAATCACTTCATGTTTCGGTTTCATTATTTTTCCCTGAGGCAAAAGAGGGTGCATGGTACCAAAAACATGGAGAACAGTTTATTTACGATGAAGAGATGACTGCGCAGAAACGAAGCGCGAATGCAGCGCTGCTTCAGTCATTGCTTTCAAAGCGCGAATAGATCATTCTGTTTGGATTAAATAGATAAAATGATTTTCATGTTATCTATTGATCAAATAAATCAAATTTTAAGGAGGAAAAAAGATGAGAAACACAAAGAAATCATTGGTTGCAAGCGGCATTTCTGTAATCGTTGTGATTGCAATGCTGCTTGGAACAACGTTTGCTTGGTTTACAGACAGTGTTGTAAATCAGGGAAACAAAATTCAGGCTGGCACCTTAGACATTGAGCTTTGGAAAGACGGCGTGAATATCAGCGATAGTGATACGCCTGTGTTTGATTACAATCTGTGGGAGCCGGGCTATTCCACCGGTTTGACACAGTTTAAAGTTGTCAATGCAGGTTCGCTGTATTTAGAATATACGTTGGCATTCAGCAACGTATTGAGCAGCGGAACAAAAGACATCACTGAGGTTTTGAATGTTTATTCTGTTCAAGACGGCGCCACCAGTTTGGAAGGTGCAACAAAACTCGGTACGGTGAAAGAACTGGCAGAATCTGGTTCTATTGGTGTAGCTGACGCGGTTTTAGCACCGAAATCGACCGATACATATAATCTGGTGATTCAGATGGACCCGAATGCCGGGAATGAATATCAGAATGCGCAGGTCAGCTTCGATATTGCATTGATTGCAAAACAGGCGGATGTAGAAACAGATGGTTTTGGCAATTCGGATTATGACAGCAATGCACCATATCCGTTTACCGTCAATGGACAGGTGATGTTCTTAAATAAAGGCGACAACGGTCTGTGGCAGAATACACAGGACCCTGCCGATCAAACCAATTACGTCGTAAACGAGGAAAGCTTGGATGCGCTGCGGGATCTTGTCAATGTGAAAAACAGTGCGGTTGCGAAAAGTGATATCGCATTGGCAGCTGACATTACTTTGACCGGTAATTTTGAGCCGATCGGTACCGGAAGCACCAGTCGGTTCCAGGGTACCTTTGACGGCGGCAATCATCAGATCATCAATCTGTCTGCTGTGAATGGCTTGAGCTACGGAAACGCATTCTTCGGCGATCTTGTAAGCGGTGCAGTGATTAAGAACCTGACATTTGTCGGTGCAGACGTTAAGTATTCAGCAAGTGGCTCAGCTTCCGGAAACGTATATGGTATCGTGGCCGGTTATGCGTATGGCAATGTTACATTTGAAAATGTCCATGTGAAAAATTCAAAAGTGACCGGATACGGAAAAGTCGGCGCGCTGCTTGGTATGGCTGCAGATAAGTCAGGTACCACAACGCTGATCAACTGCTCTGTCGAAGATACCACGATTAAGAGTGTTTACAATTCGGGTGCATTCATCGGTTTGGCACAAAATGAAGTGGAGATCACCAACTGCACATCGAACAATGTGACATGGACACGCGGCGATTCGGATTCTAAATATGTCATGCTCGATTCCAGCGTTACATATGAGGGTGAAAAGATCGCAGTAAAAGGCTGGTATTGGACTTATCCTTATGGCAGTGTTACCTATCATTATGCTGCTTGGGGCGATTACTACACCGATTATGATTATGGAAATGTAGATCCGTCGCTTCCGCTTGAAGGTTTAGGACCAAATGATGTCCTTGCAGACGGTTTGTGCCATAATAAATAAGCAGCAGACTTGTAGTAGGTAAGAATAAGGCCCCATACGTTAAGCGTAGTGTTTGAATGTGTGGATACAAAAAGAGAGAAGTATCTTGATACTTCTCTCTTTTTAATTAGTGCCTTTAGGCTTAAGAAAACCCCTGGTTCTACCAGGGGTAAATAAAAAAAGCCTTGGCAAATAAAACCTCCGTGCTACAATCGAGATGGTTTGGCAACCGCATCACGAAAGAGCAAGGAGG
>CALXAM010000076.1 GCA_944386285.1 uncultured Clostridia bacterium
AAGACCTCCTCGATAGTTTTGGGTTAGGTTGGCAGACCTTTTCCTTTACTCTATCGGGGAGTTCTTTTTTTGTCCATAGCTATAAGCTCTTTATCCACTGGCACAGCCAGTGGTTGTTTAAGCAATAAAAACAAGTGAAAAAGCGGTGGAATCGCCGCTTTTTCACTTGTTTTCTATAAAGATAGAATCATCTTACAGATGCTGTCGCCTTTTTCCGTCTATGCTTCACCGCTGCCTTTTGGGTGATCCGATTATTCTCTTTTAAAAACACGGTTGCGTCCCGAAGCGTTTGTTCTAATGACCGTGTGGTATAGGAAAGCTCTGTATCCGCTTTTTGATGAGAAAACAGCCCGTTGCTTTCGAGTGTCTGTAAAGAATACAGTGTATAGAGCGGCGGCTGTTTGAGCCTTCGGTAATACCATTCTGAGAGCGGTGCCGTCATTTTTGCAATCCACATCGGCAGCACGGTTTTAATCTTTTTCCCTTGTGACACCGTTTGAAGCGTATGGAGCAGTTCGCTGATTTCATAAAAGCGATTGGAAAGGATATAACATTCGCCGTTTTTCCCGTGATCCACGCACGAGATGATTCCTTTTGCCACATCTCGTACATCCACAAAATCATATCCGCCTTTCACACAAGCGTAGAGCCGTCCGCTTAAATAATCAATGACGAGCTGGGTCAAATGTGCGCTGCTGTGATCTCCCGGACCAATGATTCCCGATGGATGCACAACGGAAACGGACAGTTGATCATTCGCCTGCTCTAAAACATATTTGGTTGCCATCGCCTTTGTCTTTGCATATTGTCCGCGTACACAGTCGGGATCAAATGTATTCGATTCCGTAATGATTTGCCCTTTTTTTCGTTCAGGAATCGCATGAACAGAACTGACATAAACCAAACGCGGGATATGATATTGCTTACACATATGAACAATATTCCGCGTTCCTTCCACGTTCACGCGATACATCATGGCATTATTCTTCGATGAAATCGACACGATTCCAGCAGCATGGATCAATACCGGTTCCTGTGTCTGCGGATCATGTGCAAAAAACGGAATCAGTGAACGCGGCGCACAAACATCGCCTTCCACAACCTCGATTGCAGAATTTAAAAAACGGACATTTTTATCATTCGGGAGAACAAGCCCTCGAACCCGCTCGCCGTTTTGCGCAAGAAAATTGGCAATCACGCTTCCAAGATGTCCTGCTGCGCCTGTAATCAACCAGATGCGCTCTTTCATTTTGTACACCTCCGTTTCCCTGTTCTGATTTTATTATATCTTTGGATTATGAGAAAAACATCGTTTTCTTTCGAACAAAATGAAACGAAATTGTAACTTATATGTTTTTTTAAAACATCATTTTTTAGACATGCTCATTCATTATTGTAGGATTTTATCCTTTTTACTTTTATTGTGATTTTAACTGTATCGATCAGTTAAAAAATAGATGGGTTCAAACAGAAAGGAACAGAAAATGAAGAAGAAAAACATTATTTTTATCTGCACGGATCAGCATCGAAAAGATACGCTTTCTACTTATCGAAGCGATACGATCTGCCAAACACCGGTACTCGATCAGCTGGCAAAAGAAAGTGTTGTCTTTGATAACACGTATACCTCCTGCCCGGTTTGTACGCCGGCGCGCGGCTCCATGCAGACCGGACTGTATCCCTCCAAAACAGGAATGGAAACAAACTCCTTTCAGACCGGATGCCGTACACATGAGCTTTCAGACATGCCGTTTTTATTAAACCGGCGTTTGGAATCGGTTGGTTATCGCTGCGGATACACAGGAAAATGGCATCTGGGTGTTGGCAAAGATAAGACTGCCACCACAGAAGGCCGCGCATTGCTCGGAATTTTGGAAAAAGGATTTTTAGAGGTCGCACCGTATATCGGACGCGGTTGTGTTCCAACAGAAATCGGATATATCGGCGATGATTTTCCCGGTCACGGAAACGGCGGATGGAAATTTCCGCAGTTTGAGCAGTATTTAAAAGAAAACAATCTTCCGCTTTCGATTATCAATCAGACAACCGGAAAACTGCCCGGCGACCATTCTACTGTCGGAGAAGTTACCTCGCCGATCGAATCGACGATTGAATATTACTTAGTCGAACGCGCCAAGGCCATTGTCGATGAACTGGCAAATGGCGATCAGCCTTTCTACTTTCAATTAAACTTCTGGGGTCCGCATGAGCCGTTTTTTGCGCCGACGCAGTATCTCGATTTGTACCGCAATGTAACCATTCCGGAAAATCCTTCCTTCTCTGAGGATGTGTCAGACGGTCCGCGCATTTACAATCTGATCCGCCGTCCGGAAGTTTCATGGGAGTTCTTCCAGGATACACTGCGCCATTACTACGCTTGTACCACACATATTGACGCACAAATCGGCAGATTCCTTACATACCTAAAAGAAAAAGGACTGTATGATGATACCATGATTATTTTCTCGGCGGATCATGGAGACAATCAGGGCTGTCACGGAGGACTGGAAAACAAATCATACAGCATGTATGACGACACAACACAGATTCCGTTGTTTATCAAACCGGCACGCGCTGATTTTAAAGGATATCGTCAACCGGCTTTTGTCGGCACCTGTGACATTTATGCGACAATCTTAAAAGAAGCAGGCTATGAGCCGACCGATTCATTTGGTTATGGTGATGGCCGGCCGCTGAATGAATTTATTGATCACCCGGATCTTGCATGGAGCGACGAGATCATGTGCGAAGGAATGGGTGCATTCTCCGTCATTGTAACGCAGCGTATGTTCCGCAAAGGAAAATACAAATACGTCTTTAACGGTGCGGACAAAGATCAATTCTTCGATATGGAAAATGATCCGAACGAAATGAACAATCTCATCGATGATCCGAACTATGCGAATGACTTGTATTTTGTAAAAAATGCGTGTGCCGATTGGATGCAGGCGCACGGCGATATTATCCGTGACGCATTCTGCAAGCTAAACCATTTAAAAGAATGGGAAACGCTTTATCAATCATTAGACGAAAATAAATGATAATAAAATAAGAGCTGCCGGGTTTAACCGACAGCTCTTATTTTATGCGTTAGCCGCGATCTTTTCTTCCGATACTCCGGCTTTCTTTTTACATCTGCGCAGCTTTCGCTGCAACGGCCTCTTTTTAAATACTACTAACTCATTTTTGACAATATTTCACGCGGTTTTAAACGGAACAACGAGATGGATGCTGCAATGACCGCCACCCAAGAAACAAGCAATCCCGCTCCATATAAAACAAGAATGTCATTCATTCCAATCGAAACCGTTACCTCTGTCAATGACGAATCAAGATCAACCTCATTGATGATTTCCGGATTCATTTCACCCGCATTCTCAATGCTCGACTCCGCTTGTGCTACCATTTCCGTTTGCCCCTGCATTCCAAGTTCCATTGTACCTTCCAGAAGCATATTGCCTGCTGTACTTGTAACGAATGCACTGCTGAAAATCGCAGCCGTGCATGCAAGTATCGTTACTGCTGTGATCTCAGTGAGATATTGAACTAAAATATTTGACTTTCGAATTCCCGCAGAGAGAAGAATACCGGTTTCATGTACACGATCTTTCGTTCGTGACGAAAGAACAAGCCACAGCACAATGACGCCGATGAAAAGAACAAGGAAAATTAAAATGGTCACAAGCAAGTTGATGTTTTCAAGCGGTCCTTTCACCAAAAGAACCTTTTCGTTATCAGCGGATACAACAAAATCCTGTGAATATTTAAATTCCGAACGGTTTGATACCGATCGAATCATCGCATCTAAATCACCGGGATCTTTTGCATAAAAATGAAGTGCATCATATGAGAGATTTTCAGCAGCAACAGAAAACGAATCGACTGTATTTTTTGTTGTAATAATCATATTATTGGTGGAGGAATATGAGTAATCTGATTGCGATGTCCCACTGACCGAAAAAATTCCGACAATTTCTGCCGGCGCATAAACAGGCGTCTGCGTATCATTTTCCTGCAGCACACGATTCTGATCGCGTAAGTAGACGGTGTCGCCTATCGTAAGCTGATTCAACTTCGCAAGGTTCTCACTGATCATACAAACGCCAGTTTCCGCTTCTTTGATATGCCGCCCCTCTGTGAGCTGCACATTTTGATTCATAAAATACGGATCAAACGTGGAATCCGTACTGACATGCACACCTAACGAAATATACAGATCATCCGCGCCACTTTCCTTTTTCGCCTGCTCCTGCATGACCGCATCTAATAAGCCAGAGCCGCCCGGTACGAGCGTCAAATCCTCTCCGGCTTCTTCTTTACTCACGCGTGCGCGGTAAGAACATGTCAGACAATAGCCGGAAAGTCCTTCTAAGTCTTCCGCAATTGATTCTGCAAGTTCCTCAGACGGCGTCTTTCCTACAAAAACAGATTCCCCTGTTTTTTCATCCGTTTCCCACTTATTTGGATTATCGGTATTCGCTTTCACAATAAAACTTCCGCCCAATGCTTCCCGTACATTCAGCTGCGCTGTCTGTACTGCTCCTTTTAATGCAATTGCAGAAAGCGCCAATGTTGCAATTACCAGAATAATCAAAAACAAAATGATTGTTTTCACCCGTTTGCGTGTGATGTATAAAAAAGCTCTGCGAAACGGTGACATTCACGCCACTTCCTCTCATGAAGATTCCTGCTTAATAAAACCGTTTATTCCTCAGCTTCTGTCTTTTGTTTTGGTTCGAGTACACCGTTTTTCAAAACCAATATCGTATCGGCTTCATTCGCTAAATCAAGAGAGTGCGTAACGATGATTACACATTTTCCGGTCTCTTTTGCACTCTCCTTGAGAATCTTCGCAATTTCCACAGACATCTGGTCATCTACATTTCCAGTCGGTTCGTCTGCCAGAATAACCCGTGTATTGGCAACAAGCGCCCGTGCAATCGCCACACGCTGCTGCTGACCACCGGAAAGTTTTAATACATTTCGTTTGACCTCGCTTTCCGTCAGCCCTAACCGTTTGAGCACCGGCATCACAGGGGTTTTGGACCCGGAAAGCGCAGCATTTTCAAGCGGCGTCATATAATCGATTAAATTATAATTTTGAAAGATAAATGACACATGCTCCCGCCGATGAAGTCCAAGACCCGTTTTCTGTATATCCGTACCGTCAAATAACACGGCACCTCCGGTCGGAACATCGAGCCCGCCTAACAACGATAAAAGCGTTGTTTTTCCACAGCCGGACGGTCCTAAAATCGCATATACATTTCCCTCTTCAAAAGAAGCGGAAACATGATTCAGTACATTCTTTTTCCCATCATATGAGTACGAAACATCACGAACTTCCATGATTGACATACTGATTTCTCCTTTTAACTCATTTTTGAAAGTATTTCACGTGGTTTTAAGCGGAACAACGGAATCGAGGAAATTGTCACAGCTCCCCATGCAAGAAGAAGTCCTGCAGTATACAGTAAAACGATCTCACCGGTGTGAACAGAAACCGTAATCTCCGTAAGCTCCTGCGAAAGTGTACCGCTTTCTTTTACAATTTGTGAATCTCCCGAATCAACCGTTGTCCATCCCTCAGGAATCTCATAGTCATCGGAAGACGCCTGCTGCGTATAGCTTTCCATTGTATCGGTAATGGTCCCCTGTAAGAGCATTGTTCCTGCAGTTTTTGTCACAAACATACTGCCGAACACCGCAACTGTACACGCAAGCAATGTTACTACAGTAATTTCGGCAAGATACTGAAGCAAAATATTTGATTTTTTGACACCGACAGAAAGTAAAATTCCTGTTTCCCGAATTCGTTCTTTGATTCTCGCGGAAAGAATAAGGCACAAAATGATGATGCCGATTCCTAAAATCAATAGAAATAAAATAGTGACAAGCCGATCAATATTCTCAAGCGGTCCTTTCACTGCAAGAATCGCCTCGTTTTGCACAGTAACAGTAAAATCCCCGTCTTTTCCAAAGCTGGGAAGTGCCTTTACCTTTTCTACCATCGATTCAAGATCTTCCGGATCATTCGCATAAAAATGGATTGTATGAAACAGATCGATTTCTTCATCTGTTTCCTGATATCCCATAGAAAACTTCTCAAGCGTACTTGCCGTCATAAACATCATGTTTTCCGCACATTCATAAGAATACTGATACGCAGACGTTCCGTTTATTGAAAAGATCCCTACAATCGTAACAGGGAAATACACCGGTTCTTTTATATGTTCAGATATCAAATAGCGATTGCTGTCACGCAGATAAAAGGTATCACCAACAGTAAGACCATTCTGTTTGGCCAGCTCATCACTGATTAACACTGCGCCGGTCTCACCCTCATTGAGATGCCGCCCTTCAAGAAGTGTCATTTCTCCGCTTGTAAAATAATAATCAAGCGCAGAATTGGTGCAAAGATGCGCGCCAAATGTCGCATACAGGTCATTTAGATTCTCAAGTCCGTCTGCGATTGTTTCAACGATCAACTCTGCATCCATCAGGCTAGTACCGCTTGCAACGTGTAAAAGATCATATCCATCCGGCGCATTAAACGCACGAATTGCATCGCCTCCGGATAAATTGAACCCAAGCAATCCGTCCAGTTGTGCTGCAATCGAATCAGCAAGTTCCTCAGACGGCATTGCGCCCCGAAACGTCGCACCGGTCATCTCGCCATTCTCATCTGAATGAACTTCCCAACTGGTGCTCTTATTGTAATTGGGCTGGATGACAAAACAACCGCCCAACGCTTCCCGCACGTTAAGCTGCGCTGTTTGCACTGCACCTTTGAATGCAACAGACGAAAGCGCCAACGTTGCAATCACAAAGACAATCAGAAACAGTGTAATTGTTTTCACACGCTTTCGCATCAGATATAAAAATGCTCGACGAAACAGCGACATTATGTCACACCCTTTTCCATTTTGTTGCTTTCATTATAATAAAATATAATATATTTGTCAATCATTTTTGATATATTTTTGTACATTTGCTGATATACCTCTTTTTATTTTCACTAACTTTCTGTAACAGCGATCACATTTTTATAAATTGTGAAACGATTCTTCTGCAATTGTATTTAAAATGACATTATTACGGCTATTTAAAAATGAGAAAAAAGTATGTATCATTTCACAAAAATAAGAGCTGCCGGGTTTAACCGACAGCTCTTATTTTATGCGTTAGCCGCGATCTTTTCTTCCGATACTCCGGCTTTCTTTTTACATCTGCGCAGCCATCCGCCCTGCAAATAGTAAATCACGAACAACAGCGAAGTTGCTGCCCATGTAATCGGATAACTCACAACAATCGTTTCCAGTGTGGGTGAAATCGGAACCGCCACAAAAATCCAGATCACCCGCAGCACACATACACCGATACATGTCATAATCATCGGAATCAGTGCGTCTCCTGCACCGCGTACTGCACCTGCTAACACCTCGATACAAACATAAGTAAAGTAAAACGGCGAAACAAGCCGCATTGCGCGCATTCCGATTTCGACGACATCTTGATCCGGGGTAAATAACATGAACACGTATTGCCCGGCAAACAGCATGATCAAACTCATAATGCCGGCCGTCAAAAACGCTATCACCAAACACACACGCACGCTTCGGTGTACACGGTCAATCTTCCCGGCGCCGAAATTCTGACCGGAAAACGTTGTAATGGATACACCGAACGCACCCATAATCATCCAGAAAATTCCGTCGATTTTTCCATAAGCAGTCCATGCCGCAACAGTATTTGTACCAAGCGCATTGATACTTGACTGAATAATAATATTTGAAGCCGAATACATGACGGACTGCATTCCTGCCGGCAGACCAATTCGAATCATTTCTTTTAAAATATGAAGATCAAATCGGATTTCACGGATAATCAGCCGATAGATTTCTCTCGTACGCATCAGTGACAAAATAATCAGTACGGCACTGACAACCTGGGAGAAAACAGTCGCAATTGCTGCACCTGCAACGCCCCAATGAAAGACTGCCACAAACAACAAATCTAGCACAAGATTCACAATACAGCAGACAATCAAATAATATAACGGTCGTTTGGAGTCACCTACCGCACGCAGAATGCCCGAACCAATATTGTAAATCAATGAGAAAATAACACCGCCAAAATAAATTTCAATATATGTGACGGAAAATCCCATGATATCCTCAGGTGTTCCCATTGCCATTAACGCAAACGGTGACGCAGCCATACCGATGATCGTCATAATGATGCCGCCTGCGATGCTGAGCGCTGCCGCCGTATGAACGGCATTCGACGTCTCCTGCACGCGTTTTGCGCCGTAAAATTGTGAAATGACAACCGTCGCACCGGAAGAAACACCGACAAAAAAACCGACCAATAAATTGATCAGTGTACCTGTCGCGCCTCCTACTGCTGCAAGCGCCTCTTTCCCGACAAAATTTCCGACAATCACGGCATCTACCGTATTGTAAAGCTGCTGAAAGAATGTTCCCAACACAATTGGGAAGAAAAAAGCCAGAAGCTGTTTCCAAATCACACCTTCTGTGATTCCGTTCGCTCCTCTTATAATTCCTTTTGCGCGCAACAATCCCACTCCTTTTCTCGATCAATACAAAGTTAATTTGATTATATCACGAAATATTTCCCGTTTCAATGTATGAATCATTTATTTTTTCATGAAACAAGTCAAAACCTCCGGCTACGCCGGAGGCTTGATTAGCCCTAGAAGGGCATTTTACAGACAATCCCCCTAAAGGGGGCCTGAAAAGGTCTGCCACCTGCATTACTTTCTCAGGCCACCCCTTAAGGGGTATTTTTTATGCCTTTGTC
>CALXAM010000077.1 GCA_944386285.1 uncultured Clostridia bacterium
TACAATCACGAGCGTATCCAAAGCAAAACAGGAGTGGCGCCGCTGACGCTGCGCCACTCCTGCTAAAACCTAATATTCCCGCACAGGGGGCTCTTTTTGTGCTGTCTGCACAATCTGGGGCGGTTCAGGTTGGAGGAGGCAATTCCTTTTTATGGACGGATGAAAGGATGTTTTTGTGGCACATTCTGCCGACGTTTCGCCTTGCTTTTCCTGCTGTTGGACACATGGACACATTGAAACAACATTTAGACAATCGCAGTCATCAGCGGAGGATTTTCAATTTGAATGTCCCCGAATGAAATTTTCAAGGAGACTTCCGCCTTTCCATTTGTGACTGTGATCTGTTTGACAAAGTTGAGAATGATTTTCCGAAGTCCTGCCGCATCATGTTCTTTTCTCATGAATTGAAATCGGTTGATCAAAAGCCGGACATCTTTTTCTGTGACATGAAAATTTTGCGGCTGACTGGCAATCACCAATTCCGCCCGAAGCTGTTCTTCCTGTATTTTGAGTTCGTCAAGACGTGTGCTGAAATGTGAAGCGGAAATCCCATTTTCCACTGCTTTGAGTATGTTTGTTTTTGTTTGGCATACTTCTTCCAGTTGCGATTCGATTTCTTCTGTTTTCCTGTGCTGTTCCTGTTTTGAATTCTTTGTGAACCTGCTGATTGCCTGCATAATAGCAGGAACACGCCGATAGGAAAATATTTGATCTTTCAAAGTTTGTAAAACCTGCTCTTCCAAAACTGCCATGTTGATTTGCTTACATTGGCAATGTGTTTTTCCGTTCTGACTACATCGGAACGTCGTTTGACCGTCTTTTTTCCGTTTGTTTGCATACATGGGGACATTACAGCTTCCGCAGAAAACCAATCCACTGAGGAGATATTTTTGCCGTCCGCGATGGCTTTGCAGCTTCTTGCGATTTTCTTTTTGACGCTTTGCGACGGCTTCAAAGATTTCATTGGACACAATTACTGGACAGCCGCCCTGTACGCGAATGATCTCGTCATCCGGTTTGTAGGCGTGCCGATTGTAAGTTCCGGATGGTGACTTTGCGGCGGATTTGTTGTAAACGAATACGCCTCTGTATTTTTCATTGCGCAGAATTTCAAACAAGCTGTTTTTGGCAAACGGATTTCCCCGCCGTGTGACATATCCGTTTTGGTTGAGCAAAGCAATGATTTCACTATAAGAATGTCCCTGTGCATACATTTCAAAAATCAGACGGACTGCCTGTGCTTCCCGTTCGTTGATAACCAGTTTTTTATCAATCAAATCATATCCAAGCGGAGGAACTCCACCTGTATGAATGGCGGATTTCGCGTTTTCCCGCAGTCCTTTTGTAACTTCTTTGGCAAGATTTTTAGAATAGTATTCCGCCATTGCTTCCAGCACAGATTCCAAAATGATAGACTCCGGGGAACCGTCCAGCTGTTCCGTCACACTGATGAGCTGTACTTGATGAGCTTTCAGTTTTTGTTTGTAAATGGCACTGTCATATTTGCTTCTGGCAAAGCGGTCGAGCTTATGGACAATGATGGTATTGAACAACCCTGTCCCGCTCATTTTGATCATTTCCTGAAAGCCGGGACGTTGGTCACTCGTGGCACTTTTTGCCCGATCGATATAGGTGGCAACGATTTGGATATTGTTGTGCCTGGCGTAAGCTTCTATTGCTGAGATTTGCGCGTCAATAGACTCGTCTCTCTGGTTATCCGAACTATATCGGGCGTAGATCGCCGCTTTCTTTGTGTTTGTCATGGAGTTGTCACCTCTGTTATGTTCAAAATGGATTTCAGTTTTTCGTCATAACCGTTTTGGTTGAGATATTGGATGATCGCACATTCCACGACATCCCCGATTTTGAGATCGTTTTCGATGCAGTATTCGTTGATAAGGAATTGAAGCTTTTCTGCAATGAACACGGTTTTTGTTGCTCGTTTTCCTTTTACCGGATAGAGAAGCGGATGTGCTTTCTGCTCTCCTGACAAAAGGATTTTAAGTTTTGCTTCATGTTCCGAAAGATAGGACAAAAGCGGTTCAAACCGTTCCCATCCATTTTTTGATTCTTTTGCTTCTGCCAATTAGAACACCCCTCTTTCAAGATTGATTGTTTTTTCGGTGGAATCCATGAGCAGAACATCTTCGATGGAATTCTTTAAGACTCCCGGTTCTCTGAAAACAGAAATAGCATAGCTGTCATTTAGAACAAAGCAGCTGTGGAGCAGTATTGTTTGTTGATGAAGATCGCGAATGTGCAGGATGTCGGTGAACTCTGGAAGTGATTGCTCCAATGGCAGAGACAGTCCCATTTCGACATGGCGAAGGCTGTCTTTTTCGTTTTCAAGCAGAAAAAAAGCCCCGAATTCTCTCATATCGGGGCAGTGGTATTCTTCCAGAAAAAAGTGCAGATAGTTTGTGATATACCGGACAATCACGGGAGAAATCTGCGGTTTGTTTTGAAAAACACGCAGGTCTTCCGGACATTCAATCTTAATCATTTGCGCCGCCTCACTTTCGAGCCTGTACAAAGTAAAGTGATTGCGGCGCTTGCACCATACAAAAACAATTCAGCGGCTGCTTTGGCGGTTAAGCCTGAAACAATTCCTATCAACATGTTTTTTCTCTCCTTTTATGATTCTTCCAATGTGCCGCCATATTTTCAGCGACAACAATGGAAATAGTTGTGACCACAAATCCGAACACAAACCAAAATTCTTTTGTCATATTTAAAAACCTCCTAAAATAGAAAAATCCCATAGCCCCGGCGAGTCGCCCAGACTATGGGAAGTGTAGTATTTGTTACATTTTTGCAAGCAGTTCTGCTTTTTTGATGTTGAATTCTTCTTCCGTCAAAATACCGGCTTCTTTTAACCCATTCAGCTTTTGAATCTGTTCCACAATATCTACTGCGGGTGCAGATGATTGAACAACTACCTGCGGTTGTTTGTTGCTTTCCTTTATGTTTCTTCTACATTCACGATAAACCTTTACCGCTTTTTCAGCCTCATAGGTATAAAGAGTATTCAGGCGTTCCTTTGCACCTGCAACTGAAATTTCCAAATCGCAGACACTCAAAGCCGCTGTCAGAGCCAAATCAAGAAGTCCGTTTGTCTCCTGTAAGGTTGCCATAGAAGTAACGTCTTCGTAGTAGAATTGTTTCACATTTTTTGTAAGCCCAAAAGCTTCACGATCAAGTACCACCATCTGTTTATCAGAACAAACGATGAAATCTTTTGCTGTGATGGAATCGCATCCCCAAGCAAAGTACAAGAGCAGTTCGTCTTCATAGACATATTCCTGTACAATTTCCAAAATTTTATCTCCGATTTTCTCTTTGATTAAAGCGTCAATCTGTTCGTTGGTGATAGCAAAATCCCGATTTTGAATACGGGAAATGTAGAGTTGAAAAGCGTTGATGTCAAGCTCAAACCCATTTTTACTGTTTAGAATGATTACTTGATTGCAGGAGAAAATATAGTTGTCCCCATCTTTTTGATAAGATAGTGTCTTGATTTTATCAATCGGGATATTTCCTACACAGAAAAAAGTTGCTTCTTCATCAAATGCCTTTTTGAAATACAATGCCCGGCTCGACAGAAAAACCTTCTGTTGATTTTTTCCGAGAATCATAAATATCGGAGATTCGTTTGCAGGATTATACTCCGGAAATTCTTTTTGTGCGTATTTGTTGATCTTTTGGTCTAACGGATGGAATAAAAGCTTACTGGCTGAAACGCTATGGGCAGGAAGATACAACTTATCATAAAATTCAGCAGTGAAAGAGAGCAGTTGTTTGGTATCAACCTGAAGCAGATCACCGCTCTCTGCCGACATAGCTTCAAGCATTTGTTGGGTTTCCTGGTCTGCCTGTGCCTGTTTTTCTGCACGAATTCTTTCTCGTTCTGCTTTCTGTGCGTCCATTTGCTGCTTCTTTTCATCCATTTTTGCCTTCGCAGCATTGGCTGCATTTGCTGCGGACGCTGCCGCATTTGCGGCTGTTTCCTTTGCTTTTTTCAAAAAATCATTAAAAGCCATTTTTACATCTCCTTAAAATTTATACGATAATCAACAATCCAATGAAACAGATTCCTGCCAGAAAGCCTATTGCGCTTCCCCAGCGAGCCTGAAATGCTTCCTTTACAAAATCGCTGAAAAGCAGTTTTTCTTTCTGATACAACGATACCAAATCCACTAACGCCAACAGAAAACCTACCGCTATCAAAATGATTGGGAATGTGATCATTTCTGTAAATAGAAAGAGCACATACCCAATGGCTGCACAAATGAATGAAATAATACTTAACATGAAAATCCTCCTTGAAATTATGCCAGCATACTACCGTCAATGAAAAAGTATGACCTTGGCAAATAATAGACTTTTTGATTATATGGATCTACGATATAATAGTCTGTTATGGTTCCTTGATTCAAAATTTCCAAATGATAAAAGTAGCATTTAGTTTTCTTCCACAATCCACCTGTCGTGGGCAAATTGTTCTCAAGAAGTTTTTCATTCAACAAATAAACGCATTCCTGCTGTGAAACGACATTGGTGTCCTGTTCAACAGCTTGAGCTATTTTATCCAAATATGGTTGTGTTGCTGTAAAAATACCCGCGCTGTAGTTTTTATAATTGTCATCAAAATAGTTTTGCAGATAGGAATAATCAACACCATATAAATAGCTGTTAGGATTCAAATATGCTTGATACATGGCAACATAGTTTTGTGCTTTCCAGTACTGACGTTCAGATATATATTGATTGACTCTTGTATCAAGGTTCTTGAAAATTTTCTCGTTTACCATCTTTATTGCTTCTTCTTTTTTTCCTACTGCAAAAAGATTGTCGATTTCTGCAAGGTCATTTACCACCTGATAAGTTTGAAATTCGGCTTCATACCATGGGATTTCTTCCATATTTTCTTCTTCGGTTGTATCATAAGCATTAGACGGCGTTTCCTGTTCACTTCTATTATCAACAAGTGACTGCAATGAATCATATTCTTCTTGTGTGACAGAAATTAAAACCGATACTGTATCTTCAATTCTCAGTTCACCATCTGTATTCAATGTAAAATAAATTGGTTTTTCCTGAGAGTCAACAGGAACCAATTTATATTGAATCGTACCTGTTTCCAATTGGTCGCTTACAATATGATCGATGGAAATAGATTGATATACAGTACCATCCGGTAAAAATCGTTCTTCAAATAAGTCCTCTGTGATTTTGACATATCGGTCATATCCGTCTGTATAATAGCCATAGAGTTTTTGCAAATCGTCGTTTGTTTGCTGTTCATTTAAAGTAGTTTGATTTGTGTTCGATGCTGACTGTCTATTGTTTTGACAGCCTGTCACAAACATAGCAACGAAAATACAGAAAAACAAAATAAGCGTGTACTTAAATTTCATCACCTACACCTTCCTTTTCTTAAATAGAATTCAAATGCTCTTTCAGCAGCTTTCGAATCGTTCGCTCTGAATATCCATACTTTACTGCGATTGAATTGATAGACTCCGACGTGCCATCATATAATCGCAATGCTTCCTGCAAAACAAACTCTTTGGAAAACAGGCGGGTAGGAAAGTTCACCTGACTGCCGCGGAAGTTCTCATACAATTTAAGAACATTATCGAATCCAATGAGTTCGCTCATTGTTTCATACACACCATTTAGCGTGCTTATATTTGTTGACTTTTTTTCGATATCGCTCACCCACCTTTTCTGCTCCTTTCCATTATAGTAGAGTTATTTTGAAATATCTTCAGTCAATTTCCACGCAGATTTCCAAAACTGTTCGTTTGGGAAAAGTCTCTATTAAACAAAAAATTATTAAAAATAATTTTTTGTTTAATAGGAGGGATTCCATGTTAAATTTCCAAACACAAATGAAGCGAGATTATCACGTTGCAAAACAGGAATTAGAACGTATGCCATATATAAAAATTGCGTATCCAATGACTGTGAATGTGGAAAATTGGGAATATACGGTGTCGGATAATATTTTGCCAAAGGTAGATGGTTCGCTGTACTTTATTTATGACAGCAAAAAGACATTGCTTTACATTGGAAAATCACAGAAAATTGATTTTGCACTTCGAAATCATCTTCTTCGCAAAACGTCAAAAAGTACCTGTTCGATCTTAGAACTTTTAAAGCAGTCCGTTTCAAACAGCAAAAGTAAGTGTATTTATATCAAGGCACTTGCATTTGAACCATCAGAGTATGGTGCATGCTTAAAACCACTTTTTATTCGGGAATATCAACCGTTATGGGTACGTCGGATGAATTGACAATATTAGAAAAACTTCAACCTATCCGTTTAGAATGGGTTGAAGCTTTTCTGTTCAAAATTCCCTGAATCGCATGACCACATCGGTAGACAACGAATCTTCCGACATTTGTATGCAAACAGGCAAAACATTCGCAAAGGTCTGAACTGGACGGAATTTCTGTTTCCAATGTGCCATTATAGCGGAGGAAATCACAAATTTCCTCAAAATCAGCTTGCTCATAGGATGTGTGAAAAACAGTTCGAGGATTTGGCACATATTCCAGAGCTTTCAGACTGTCAACATCCAAAAATCGACTGATCTCCGCCCAATAGTCCTGCCGCTTCTCCAGAATTTGAAAGAGAGGTGTTTTCTGAAAGTCCTCCCATTCTATTGGCGGCAGCAAGGCATTGTTTGATTGATTCATTATTTTTGCTTCCTTTCAAAGTAGATTTGAACAAGAAAAAAGCCGTACCCAAGCAATAGCTAGGGTACGGCAATCTTATTCAAAATAATAATATACATTTGAAAGGTGGTTTAGTGTGATTTAGATAAATATAAATGAAATATTCTTAATAGAAAATGATTCATTTATTATAAACTCTTTATCTGTTCTTTTAGGTATTGAGTCAATTCATTAACTGAATCTGTTTCATTTTCTATTATATATCTGACAACAACTTCCACTAGATCTTCTCGGTTTTTACGCATAGATCTCAGCTCATTTAACAAATAACCATATAATGTTTTACCATCTGTATCGTCGTTTTTGTTTTCCCTTTTATACTTGTTGAGAATTTCTGCTAGCGGTCTTTTTAAAAAAATGTAACTATCAAGATCAGAAAAAAGATGGGAATTTGTTTTTACGAATAAATTGTCTCGAAGATATTTTTCTAAACTTCGAATAGGTAAAAAATCCATTTTAATACCACTATATTGTTTATGTTTGCTAATAAATGCTGGAACATCTTTTTTGATATCTCGATCTAAAACTATTGCTAATTTTGTGCCTTTTATCAAAAGATTACTTGATGTAATATCATATGCCATAGTAATAGTGTTCGTCCAACCTCCGGTGGGTAAAACCTTAACTCTTATATTTTTCAATAAAGATTTATTAAACATTATTTTTTCTAAGATGATTTTTGCTAAATCATCTTCTACAAGAACAACCATGTCATTTCCGTAACCATCATCACTGTATAAGTTTCTTGTTGCATAAGCCGGATAACAAGGATTAGTTACCGAAATTGAATCATCTACATTATATTGCAAATAATAAATATTTTGTGATTTAATCTCTCTTAACAATTCAAGTGAATGTGTAGAAAAAAAGATCGCCAGTTGTAATGATTCAGAAATTTCTTTTAAAAAAAGTATTAAACGACGTAATGCTGATGAATGAAGTGCAAGCTCTATCTCGTCCAAAAAAACAATACATGGCCTTCCATCATTGTTTGTTGTTCGTTTCTTATATAATATTTTTAATGAATGGAGAATACTCACTAGCAAATTTTCCCCTGTAGACATTCTAGCTTGACTAATTAAGACACCAGAATTGGACTCAATAAAATATAAATGACTGGATATCTTTTTCTTCTTCGCAACACTTTCCTTTACTACATATAATTTTTTATAATACTCAGAATCGTTATGCAAGATAAGGCCCAAATTAGTCCTTATAAATTCATCAGCAATTTGAAAATCATTTTTATTGAAGTTATCCAAAATTCGGATTAAAGAAAAATTTGTATCTTTAAATCGATTTCCAAAAATAATACTTCCCTCGTAAAAACCATTGATTTTCATAGGGATTTCTGTTCTTACTTGATTCCAATGATTATTACTATAATTCCATCCTCTAGTTGCCAAACCAATAGAAAAATTGATGAAAGCATTATCTGGTCTTCCAAAATAATCATACATTGGCATTTGATAAAAAACTGTAGATGCGCATGCAATGAGCGTGCTTTTACCGCATCCATTTTCCCCTGTAATAGCGTAAATCCCAGGTTCTAAAGGAAAAACAAATTGTAATTTTTTTATACATTTAATATTATTTATTTCCATTTTAAGTTCCATAGTTTATATCCCCTTTTAACATCATCGCATTAACAGAAAATTCCAACTGTGAACTTTACAATAATCTTGTGTTCTTTCACCAATTATTATATTCCAAAAGGAACTTTAAATATATTATACCAACAATCGACCAAATTCTCAATCAAAACATAAAAAATATTAACAAACAAAGCAATAACCCCTAAACCGTTATGGTTTAGGGGTTATTCTCACTTACCCGTGTGGGTTTTTGTGGCGGAGAAGGGGAGACTCGAACTCCCGCGCCGGTTACCCGACCTACGCCCTTAGCAGGGGCGCCTCGTCACCAACTTGAGTACTTCTCCATTTGTGACGTAACATTTACATATTCAAAATTACTAACACATGACTTAAATGGCGGAGAAGGTGGGATTCGAACCCACGGTCCCTTGCGAGATCACCGGTTTTCAAGACCGGCTCCTTAAACCACTCGGACACCTCTCCAAATCTTCTTGTGAAAGCTTATTTATAATACCACAAAAAAATCTGTTTGTCAATCGCTTTTTTGATTTTATATGAAATGATTCTTCTCAATATTGATTCTGCCTTTTATACTTTTAAATAAATGGTTGAACATTATAAAACGCGAGGTTTTCATATAATTTCAGAAATAATAAAAAGCTCACTAAAGTCGTGAGCTTTTTATTCTCTTATTCATTGGTTTGTTCAGAACTTTCTTGTGAGCTCTCTGTTGTACTTTGCGCCTGCGAATCTCCGTCCATTTTCGAATTCAACACTTCGATTGCCTTATGAATATGAGGATCTGTTTCATCTGTTACAGATGCCGGATTTTTCGTTTGTTCTGTAGAAAGTTTTATTTCATAATCAACTTTCAATCCGACGCCTTCAATATCTGTTTGTGTTGAAGTTAAAAAGTGAGAAACCGTAATTGAAATCGCACTTCCATCTGTTAATGGACGAACTTCTTGAATCGCTGATTTTCCCATGGTTTGACTTCCGATCAACTTAACATCAGAAACTTCACGCATAATTGCTGCAAAATATTCTGCTGCACAACCGGTAGAACTATCTACCAAAACAGTCATCGGCAAATTGATGTAATATGAATCGGATGTTCCGCTCAATTTGCTCTCTCCATCGGTATCAACGATATAACCTAGGTCATGAGATGGAAGCAATACATTTAAGATCTCATTGGCTGCATCAATTGACAAGCTATTATTTTGACGAACATCAAGAATTAAGCCTGTCACATTGTCTTTCATCACTTTTTCAATTTCTTCTTTGAATTGTTCAATTGCGGTATCGTTGAATTCCCGAATTTCTATATATCCAATTCCATCAATTACACGACTGGTCACATAGGTTGGAGTCAAGGCAACGCGTTGTAATTCTTTCGTTGTATCTATACCATCACGGCGATAAACAATTGTACACTTGGTTCCAACTTGCCCTTTTAACATCTGAACTGCTTGTGTATAAGAAATCGTTTTTAAATCAACCCCATCAATGGATACAATCAAATCTCCGCGCTGAATCCCGTTTTGTTCTGCAGCAGAACCGGTTTCAACGGACAACACGCCTACATAACCCGTCTCATCTTGATATGTCCGAACACCAATCGAAACAAGTTCTCCCTTTTCTTCTTGCAGCATCGCCTCATACTCAGATTTTGTATAATATGAAGCATACTGATCACCGATACCACGAATATATCCGGCAGCAATCAGATCGTTTAAATATTCCTCATCAATCGTCTGCGCACCAGAATAGTTTTGCCGAACTTCATTATCAATATTGCTTAATTTATTATACATTGCCTCTCGTTCGCTCACATTATGTACCATTTGATTAAAATGGTTCAATGCCACCATCATTGTAATACAAAATGTTATACCGGCAATAACCACCATAAAGGCAATCGCAGCGCCCAAAGAGATTTTTTTATTCATCAGGGATCCTCCTTATTTTTGGTAGGAAACGAGAAGTATTCCTGTAGATAACAGGAATACTTCTTCACTCCGCTTTTTTGTCACAAGCGGCTAACACCTTCACAATTATGATGGCTGTTTTACATAGTTGAGCGGATTCTTCTGTGTGCCATTGATGCGCACCTCAAAATGCACATGGTTACCAGTAGAATTACCCGTTGTACCAATTCCAGCAATTACTTGGCCTTTTTCTACCATCTGACCAGGAACCACATCAATTCGGCTGCAGTGGCCATACAATGTCGCTACACCGTTTCCGTGGTCGATAATCACATGATATCCATAACCGTAATCCAAATATTTAACACTCAGCACTTTACCAGCATCTGCTGCAACGATATTCGTTCCGGCAGCACCTGGAATATCAATACCGGTATGATAGTTTGGCTGACCATAAAGTGTACGCCATCCAAAATAGGAAGAGATATACGAACGACTCGGTACCGGCCATTTCAGCTGTCCATCACCATATGACTCATCGCTGCCCTCATTCTGGAGCATTTCTTCAATCTCTTTCTCTAATGCAGCCTGTTGATCTTTATATTTCTCAACATTCTCCATATACTCGCGGTTTGCTTCCAAAATACTGGATTCAACGCCTTTGCTCTCCGCATACAATGCATCAAGCTCAGATTTTTTTGCATCAATCTCATCGTAAGAAGCCTGAAGATCCTCTTTTTGACCTGCGAGTTCTTCACGCAACGCTTCTAAATCATTTTTTTGCTGATTCAGTGTTTCAATCAATGACTGATCTTCCTGAGAAATACGTTTTAAAATCTCATAACGATTCAGAAAATCAGAAAAGCTGTTTGCACTCAACAATGTCGAAAGCACAGAAGATGATGTATTGGTAATGTACATTCTGCGTAATCTTGCAGCAAACAATTCTTCGTTTTCTGCAATTTCAGCTTCTTTGGTCTTAATCTCTTCTTCTTTTGTTGCAATCTCTGATTCTACCAAATCAATTTTTTCCTGATACAGCGAAAGCTGTTCTTCTACATTCAAAATTTGGTCGGTCAGTTCTTTTTGACGTGCTTGTTCGTCTTCCAGCTTTTGCTCATTTGCAGTGACCTGATCCTCAAGATCTTTAATCTGTTGATCGATCTGATCAATCTGGTTTTGCATATCAGAAACTGTTTTTGCCTCTACAAGATCGACCTGACCAAACGGTCCGCACAAAAACAAAGCTGTCATCAGTACTGCCATAAACACTGCAATTTTTTTTGCGTGCATACTGGCCCAAAAATGTCCCATGAGTAAACAAATCCCCTTTCATGTCACATGTTTCACCTAAGTGTCTTGTTTATGTCTTTGGATTTAAACCTTTACATGGTTTCGAATACTAATAAGACTTCCCATAACGCCCAAGATCACACCAGTTCCAAGGAAAAATCCGCCAAGCGGAAGCGCCACCTGCCGAAATGGAACCACACTGTCAAATGCCGATTGGAGCCAATACGATACGTCTGTTGAAAATGCGCCAACCAGATACGAATAGCCACCCCAAATAATCAAAAAGGAAAACAACGCAGACAACAAACCAAGCGCAAAGCCTTCCACAATAAATGGAACACGAATAAACGAATTCGTAGCGCCAACAAACTTCATAATATTGATTTCTTTGCGGCGTGTAAAGATCGTTGCACGAATTGTATTGGAGATAATCACCAACGAAATGATCGCCAACGCGATAATAATAATGGTACCCAGTGTGATGACCGTGTTCTGCACATAAGAAAGTGTATCCGCAACTTCGCCTGACGCATTTACAATGTCAACGCCTTCGATCTGCTGGAGTGCGCTCTGCGTGTCACGTGTTTTTTCGATTTCATCTACTTTTACAACAAAACTATCGGGAATAGGGTTGTCCTCCCCTTCATATCCTTCCAAAAGATATCCCTCATCACCAAACGATTCTTTGGTATTCTCAAGACCTTCTTCTTTTGAAATGAATGTAACTTCTTTGACATTGGGTACTGCTTTAATCGCAGCTTCCGCCTGAGACAATTCTTCTTCCGACAGTCCTTCTTTCATGTAGACACACATCTCACTCTGACCTTCTACATATTTTACCATGCTGTTTACATTCACAGTAAGAAGAAACGCAGCGCCTACAATCAGCAGACAAGTTGTCAGAACACCAATCGATGTAAACGACATCACACGATTACGCCACATATTGCGTAATCCTTCTTTTAATAAGTACCGTAAACTGGATGCTTTCATTGACGTGCACCGCCTTTCTCAATCACCTCATCGCGGGCGATTGTTCCCTGTTCGATCGTAACAATACGACCGCCGAAATGGTGCACCATCTCATGTTCATGTGTAACCATCAGAACCGTTGTACCACAAGCATTGATTCCTTCAAGAAGCTCCACAATTTCATAAGAAAGCTCCGGATCAATATTTCCCGTCGGTTCGTCCGCAATAATAATCGGTGGATCATTGACAAGCGCACGTGCCAAAGCAACGCGCTGCTGCTCACCGCCCGAAATTTCATGCGGAAAACGTTTTGCCTTCTTTTCAAGGCCCATCAAATTTAAAATATACGGTACACGATTCCGTATGACTTTATTTGAAGTATCTGTCACACGTAAACTGAATGCAACGTTTTCATAAACTGTCATATTCGGGATCAGTCTGAAATCCTGAAATACAACGCCGAGTTTACGTCGATATTGCGGAATCTGACGTTGTTTTAATCGACCGACATTCACACCGTCTACCATAACAATTCCGCTGCTTGCCACTTTTTCACGCAGCAGCAGTTTAATAATTGAACTTTTTCCAGCACCCGAAGGTCCAACAATGAAAACGAATTCCCCTTCGTCGACAGAAAGGTTTACATCCTCAAGCGCTGATGTTTGTCTGTCATATTTTAGTGACACATGACTCAACTCTATCATAGCCTGTAACTCTCCCAAACCCAAAATCCTTTTTGGAAAAGCACGATCATTCTGCCCTTATATGACACCCGCATTCTCTTTTAGAATTTGGTCGGAACTGCAGTCAGATACTTTTTCACCATCAATGCAATCTTAAAGACAATTGCATGATCAAATTCACGCAGATCCAAACCGGTCAGTTTTTTAATTTTTTCCAACCGGTAAACCAATGTATTTCTGTGCACAAACAATTTTCTCGATGTTTCCGAAACGTTTAAGTTGTTTTCAAAGAACTTCTGAATCGTGAACAATGTTTCCTGATCAAGCGATTCGATCGAGCCATGTTTAAATACTTCATTCAAAAAAGTCGAACACAAGGTTGTCGGCAACTGATAAATCAATCGTGCAATTCCCAAGTTCTCATAACATACAATGTTCTGTTCCGTATCAAATACTTTTCCGACTTCCAAAGCGATCTGTGCTTCTTTAAAAGAGCGCGCAAGATCTTTGACACCGGTTACAGTTGTACCGATACCAACAGCGGACTTTGTATAAAATTCGGAACTCAGTGTATCTACAATCGAACCAGCAAGTTTTTCAAGGTCACGTGCCTCAATGCCTGCTTTTGTTTCTTTCACCAGCACAATATCGCTTTCATTGATTGTAAATACATAGTCTTTCTGCTTGTCCGGGAACAAATTTTGAATCACATCATATGCCGACACTTCATTGGTAGACAAAATACGAATCAAAAGTGCTACACGATTGACATCATTTGAAAAATGAAGCTCTCGCGCCTTAATATAAATATCACCCGGTAAAATGTTGTCAAGCACAACGTTTTTGATAAAGTTATTTTTATCATACCGTTCGTCGTAATACTGCTTAATGCTCGTTAAAGAAATCGCAATAAGCTGTGCAAACTTGGAAGCCTGCTCATCAATTCCTTCAACAAAAACAGCATATTCAGGCTTTGAAAGCGAACCAAACGGTTTATAGCTGTATCCGTCACGCACAAACACATCGTTTGTTTCAACCAAATCAAGCGCAATATATTCGTTCGTTGTACCGATTTTGGAAAGCTCGCTACAAGCAATAATGGTGGCTGTATCATCAACAACACCAATCACACGATTGATCGTATCACGCATTTGGTGGACAACGCCTTGAAACAGTCTGTTTGACATAATAAAACCTCTTTTCATCACGAATATGCAGTTTAAGATAACCACTTAGTTTTATTTTACCGAAAACCGCTGAATTTTGCAACAGAAAAGAGCAATTTTATTACAAAAACGTATAAACGACTGCTCTATACAGGCAACTGCAGATTAACTTATTACAAATTGTAACATATCGGTTACAAAAATGTGTGAACAGAAAATGAACATCCGTCATTTTCCTTTATTTTCCGCATTTTTTGTTGGAAACATCAGAGGTTCTTCCTTTTTTTATGAAGCATTTTCTCAAAAAAGAAATAACCGAATGGAATTTTACGCATTCCATTCGGTTACAAATTGTAATATTTTCGTTTTATTATTTCGCGATTAAGCTTTCGCCGTCCATCTCTTCCGGTTTTTCAAGTCCCAGGAATTCAAGCATGGTCGGTGCAATATCTGCAAGACGTCCACCCTCACGCAGTTTCACGTCCGCACCGCAAACAACAAACGGAACCGGATTGGTTGTATGTGCAGTGAACGGAGAACCGTCCGGCTCATACATCTTATCCGCGTTGCCATGGTCAGCAGTTACAAGTGCAATACCGCCTTTTGCAAGCACAGCATCAACCGTTTTGCCGACGCAGGCATCCACTGCTTCCACTGCTGCTTTTGCTGCATCAAACACGCCGGTATGACCAACCATATCGCAGTTTGCGTAGTTCAAGATGATAACATCATACTTGTCCGACGCAATGCGTTTGAGTACTTCGTCGCATACCTCGTATGCGCTCATCTCCGGTTTCAAGTCGTAGGTTGCGACTTTCGGGGAGTTGATCAACGCACGATCTTCACCCTTGAATGTTGCCTCCACGCCGCCGTTAAAGAAGAAGGTAACGTGTGCATATTTCTCGGTTTCCGCAATACGAAGCTGGGTCAAACCTTTTTTGGAGATATACTCGCCAAAGGTATTGTTAAGCGACTGCGGTTTGAATGCGATGTCAACGTTCGGCATGGTTGCGTCATACTGTGTCATGCAGACAAAGTACAGCGGGAACCGGCCGTTTTTGCGCTCAAATCCATCAAAAGCGTCATCCACCAACGTACGTGTGATCTCACGCGCACGGTCCGGACGGAAGTTGAAGAAAATTACGCTGTCGTTTGCTTTGATCGGTTTGCCGCCTTCGATGACACACGGAACGACAAACTCGTCGGTCACATCGTTGTCATACGAAGATTGCATTGCACAGGTCGGGCAGCCGAAACGCTCGCCCTCACCGTATACCATTGCTGCATATGCTTTCTCTACGCGCTCCCAACGATTATCGCGGTCCATTGCATAGTAACGGCCCATGACAGTGGAAACGTGGCCAACACCGATTTCTTTCATTTTCTCGGAAAGCTCTGCAACAAAGTCTTTGCCGGAAGACGGCGGAACATCACGGCCGTCCATGAAGCAGTGAACATACACTTCGGTAAGACCTGCTTCTTTTGCCATTTCCAAAAGGCCATACAGATGGCTGTTGTGGCTGTGCACACCGCCGTCCGACAGCAGACCCATCAAATGAAGCGCACTGCCGTTTTTCTTGCAGTTTTCGATTGCATTGCAGAACGCTTCGTTTTTGGCAAAGCCGCCTTCTTTCATTGTTTTCGTGATGCGTGTCAATTCCTGATACACGATACGGCCAGCGCCGATGTTGGTATGACCAACCTCAGAGTTGCCCATCTGACCATCCGGAAGACCAACGTCCATACCGGAAGCGCCAATCTGTGTTTTTACACCTGCTGCAAACAACCGGTCAATATTCGGTGTGTTTGCTGCGTGAATTGCATTGCCGTAATCACTTTCATTGATACCAAATCCGTCAAGGATGATCAAAGCCAGTGGTTTATTCATATTGGATCTTCTCTCCTTTTATTTCGGTTGCAAAAGCTTCTTATTTGCTTGCTGCGTTGATGATGGTTGCAAAGTCCGGTGCTTTGAGGGAAGCGCCGCCAATCAAACCGCCGTCTACGTCCGGTTTGCTTAAAAGCTCTGCTGCGTTGCCAGCGTTCATCGAACCGCCGTACTGAATGGTCAGTGCGTCAGCTGCTTCTTTATCGTACAGTTTTTCGACAGTTGCACGGATCAGTGCGCAAACTTCGTTTGCCTGATCAGCAGTAGCAGTTTTGCCAGTGCCGATTGCCCAAACCGGTTCATAAGCGATGATGACTTTGCTCAAATCCTCTTTGGAAACGCCGCCCAAAGCGATTTTTGTCTGCATAGCAACAAGCTCCTCAGTGATGCCGTTTTCACGGTCTTCGAGCATTTCACCTACGCAGAGGATTGCAGTCATGCCAGCGTCGATTACAGCTTTCAAACGTTTGTTGACGGTTGCGTCGGTCTCGCCGAAATACTGACGGCGCTCGCTGTGGCCGATGACAACGTACTCGACGCCCATCTCGGTCAGCATCGAAGCAGAGATTTCGCCGGTGAATGCACCTTTTGCTTCAAAGTGGCAGTTCTGTGCGCCGACTTTGATGTTTGTGCCTTTTGTGAGGTTCACTGCGGTCTCAAGGTTTGTGAACGGAACGCAAACCACAACGTCACAGCCAGCGTCTTTTGCCAGCGGGATCAGATCCTCGATCAATGCTTTTGTTTCCACACGGGTGTTATTCATTTTCCAGTTGCCTGCGATAACTGCTTTTCTGAGTGCCTTGTTCATTGGAATCTCCTCCTGATACATTCATAAATTGTAAAGAGAAGCCGCGCACAGGCTTGTACGCGACTTAACTCTTTTAGGCTTAATTATTTGTCGTTCATTGCAACGATGCCCGGAAGCTCTTTACCCTCGAGGAATTCGAGAGAAGCGCCGCCGCCTGTTGAAATGTGGCTCATCTTGTCGCCGAAGCCCAGAGTATTGACTGCTGCTGCGGAGTCGCCGCCGCCGATAATGGTGATTGCATCAGTCTCAGCCAGTGCTTTTGCAACTGCGATGGTACCTTTTGCAAGGATCGGGTTTTCGAACACGCCCATCGGACCGTTCCAAACAACTGTTTTTGCAGATTTTACTGCGTCAGCAAACAACTCTGCAGTTTTCTCGCCGATGTCAAGGCCCATATAACCCTCCGGCATTGCGTCTGCTGCAACGGTCTGTACTTCGATCTCAGCATCGATCGGGTTCGGGAACTCTTTTGCCACAACGCAGTCGATCGGAAGCAGGATTTTGACACCTTTTTCCTCTGCTTTTTTAAGCATGTTTTTGCAGTAGTCGATTTTCTCATTGTCAAGCAGAGAAGTACCAACACTGTAGCCTTTTGCAGCGAGGAAAGTATAAGCCATACCGCCGCCGATGATCAGCGTATCTGCTTTGTTGAGCAAGTTTTCAATGACATTCAGTTTGTCTGCAACTTTTGCGCCGCCCAGGATGGTAACAAACGGTCTTGCCGGATTTTCAACAGCGCCGCCTAAGTATTTGAGCTCTTTCTGCATCAAATAACCAACAGCTGCCTCGTCAACATAGGAAGCAACACCGACAGTCGAGCAGTGTGCACGGTGTGCAGCACCGAATGCGTCGTTTACAAAGATATCACACAGCGAGCCGAGTTCTTTGCTGAATTCCTCGCCGTTTTTGGTTTCTTCTTTTCTGTAGCGTGTGTTCTGCAGAAGAACAACATCGCCGTCTTTCATTTCAGCAACTGCTTTTTTCGCATTTTCGCCGACAACACAGTCATCTGCTGCAAATACAACTTCTTTATTCAGAAGCTCAGACAGACGTTTTGCAACCGGTGCAAGTGAAAGCTCCGGTTTCGGCTCACCTTTCGGTTTGCCCAGATGAGAACAAAGGATCACTTTTGCGCCGTCATTCATCAGTTTTTTAATGGTCGGCAACGCTGCAACAATGCGGTTTTCATCTGTGATGACACCATTTTTTAACGGAACGTTAAAATCGCAGCGAACGAGTACACGTTTGCCAGCTGCCTGTAAATCGTCAACTGTTTTTTTATTCATGACATTCATTGGACTCTCCCTTTCGTTTGTCGGAATATGTATTGTTAACCCCTTAACAATTCATCTTTATTGTACTCTATCCGGGCACTGTTTGCAAGAGGAAACAATCAAAATTTTTGTGTGGACACAGCATTTTTGCTGACTATTTCATTTCTCTGCGCTGGCCTTTTACGATAATGCCAACGACCTTCGGACCGGCGTTAATCGAAATGGCAGCACCGATTTCAAAAAGACCGACTGCCTTGTCGCCAAATGCCTTTTGTGCTTTTTCCAAAAGCTCATCCCCCTGCTCATCACACATTCCTTTTACCAGCAAGTAAGGGGTATGCGGAATAGCAGCTGCCTGCGCGTGTTTTAAGAGTGCGGGAATGACCGCTTTATCACCGCGCACTTTCTCAATCACCTTTGTTTTGCCGTCAATAATCGTGATAATCGGACGAAGCCCCATCAGTTCCCCGACAAATGCAGCCGCAGCCGGCACACGTCCCGATTTTTTCACAAAGTTTAATGTATACGGCGCAAAATAAATCTCGACGCTGTCAAACCAATCCTCAAGATATGCAATAATCTCTGCGGAGGAAGCACCTCTCTCTGCTTTTCTGGCAGCTTCCACCACCGGATGACCATATGCAACGGTATACGTTTTCGAATCAACAATGTGAATCAAAAACGACTCTTTTTTCTCCGGATGCGCCTCATAAAATTGATCTCTTGCCATACATGCGGCATTGTATGTATTGGAGCCGCCGCCATTGATCGAAACATAAATCAATTCCGCATAACCGGCCTCACAGATTTTTTCATATTCTTCTTCAAATCGAATCATTGTAATCTGTGCGGTTGTCGGAATCTTCGGCGCAGCAAGCAGCATATCGTAGAATTCACGATTTGTAAAATCCACACGTTCTAAATAGCTGTCATCTCCTACAGTCACAGGAAATGACAAAATGCGGATATCATATTCTTGTTCCAGTTCTTTTGGAATATCGCAAGCAGAATCTGTCATGATTTTAATGCGTTTCATATCATTTCATCCTCCCAAACATAATCTCTGAGCCTTCCCGCAGCGGAAAGCTCTGGGAATCCCCATTGACGCAGCGTTTCATAGACACCGATTGCCACAGTGTTTGAAAGATTCAAGCTGCGTGCCCCCTCAATCATCGGGAGCCGCACACATTCTGCCGGATGCTTGCACAAAAGCGATTCCGGAAGTCCTGCGTCTTCGCGGCCAAATACAAGATATGCACCATTCGGATAAGAAATTTCCGTATACGTATGATGTGCCTTCGTTGTAAAATAATAAAATGGGCCGCTGTTTTTCTCAAAAAAATCAGCTAAGCTCTCATAATATGTAATATCGAGTAAATGCCAATAATCTAAGCCTGCGCGTTTTAATTTTTTATCGTCAATCGAAAAGCCCATTGGTTTTACCAAATGCAGCCGTGCGCCTGTAGCGGCACAGGTTCTTGCAATATTTCCAGCATTTTGAGGAATTTGCGGCTCTACCAGTACAATGTTCAGTTCCTTATTCAAAAGGCCCATCCTTTCATCAATCAAAATGATCCATGATTATCATACCAGAAATCCGGAATAATTACAACATGCCCCTTAAAAAAACGACACATACACGAAAAAATGTGTTTTTTTGCGAGAAATCCGCATACAATTTACACTTTTGTCATGAATCCATATTCTCCTTCGACTAAAATAATAAGGTAAGTGTATCAAACAATAAAGGATGTGTTGTATTGTTTGGCTATATAAAACCCAATAAACCGGAAATGAAAGTCAAAGAATTCGACACATTCAAATCGGTTTATTGCGGATTATGTAAGCAGCTTCGCCGCTCTTACGGTCCGTTTGCCAGTTTGACACTCAGCTATGATTTTACGTTCATGGCAACAGTAGGACTTTCCATGGACGAGGACTGCACAGGCTTTACAAAATGCTTTTGTCCGGGGAATCCGTTCAAACGAAAAGTTTGTGTCTGTGAAAATGAAACGATGCGTTATTGTGCATCCGCAGCAATGCTCATGCTCTATTATAAGGTGAAAGATAATCTGCACGATGCACCGTTTTTTAAAAAGATCGCACCGCTGATGCTTCTTCCATTTGCAGCATTGGCAAAGCGAAAGGCAAAAAAAGCATACCCAACAGCCGATCGCATTTTAGCGGATACAATTTTTAAACAATCAGCGCTTGAAAAAGAAAAAACCAAAAGCATTGATCAAGCTGCCGACCCAACCGCAAACGCGCTTGCTTTGCTCTTTGAGCCGTTTTCTGACAATGAAAATCAAAAAATCATTTTAAATCGCTTCGGCTATCTTGTCGGACGGTTCGTTTACTTTATGGATGCGCTCGATGATCTCGAAGAAGATAAAAAAAGCGGCGGATATAATCCATTTTTGGCTTCTGCAAACGAAAGTCAGCTGTCTGCGCTGTATCCCCGCGCACAGCAAATTATCAATCTGACAATTGCTGAAATTGTACGGGCATATGAACTGCTTGAACGCAAGCGCTATATCCCGATTCTTGACAATATTATTTATGAAGGCTTAACGCAAGAATTACAAACGATTCTTTCAAAAAAGGAGAAACTGAATGAAAAACCCATATGATGTACTTGGTGTATCCCCTTCGGCTACAGATGAAGAAGTAAAATCTGCATATCGCACACTTGCTAAAAAGTATCATCCGGATAATTACGCAGACAGTCCCCTTGCTGAATTTGCAAGTGAAAAAATGAGCGAAGTAAACGCTGCGTTTGATCAGATTATGGATGAACGGCGTGCAGGTGGTGCTCGTTCTCAAAACCCATATACAAACCGGCAGTATGGCGCTTCCTCCGCTTTTGCGGATGTACGTGCACTGATTCAAAGCCGCCGGCTGGTGGAAGCAGAAGAACTGTTAGACGGTACGCCGATCAATCAGCGAAATGCAGAATGGTATTTCTTAAAAGGTTCTATTTATTATGCACGTGGTTGGCTTGAAGATGCTGCAAATCATTTTGAATCAGCATGCCGTATGGACCCCAATAACGCGGAATATCGTGCTGCATATTCACGAATCGGGTGGCAGCGCCAAGGAAACATGGGCGGATTTGGCGGTGGTATGTATCGCACTCCCACCTCACAGCGGTCTATGGGTGGCTGTAGTGCGTGCGACATGTGTCAAGGCCTGATCTGTGCAGACTGCTGCTGTGAATGTATGGGCGGCGATTTGATCAGTTGCTGCTAAAATGAAAGCCGGGGGGAATCCCCGGTTTTATCTTTGATTCAACAAAGGAGCTTTTTTTATGAGAACAAACCGACCGAGTAGTATGCGCATTGCGCTGGGTGGAATTGTCTGTACATTAAGTTTACTGTCCATGTTTTTATCGGGTGTTTTCCCGTTTGCCGAATACACTTGTCCTGCCGTGGCGGGAATCATCCTGATTGTGCTGGTGCTTGAATTTGGAAGAAAAACCGCATGGATCGCATACGGCGCCGTTTCACTCCTTTCTTTATTTATTACACCGAATAAAGAATCGGTGATGCTGTTCATTGTTTTTCTCGGTTACTATCCGATCGCCAAAAGCTACTTTGAACAAATGAAACGCCGCACAACAGAATGGATTGCAAAGTTCGCACTATTTAACCTTTCTTGTGCTGCCGGATATGCCGTGCTGATTTTTGTCTTCAATATGCAAGAACTGTTATCTGAAATGAGCATGGGGTTTGCATGGGGCATTTTCGCGTTTTGGATTGCAGCAAACTTCGTATTCCTCATCTATGATTTTGCACTTTCTCGTTTGATTATTCTGTATCAAACGCTCATTCGTCCCAAAATCCGATGATTACATTTTAAAGATGGAAACCGACTGTTGAAAGTATGCCAATTTCGATCGGTTTCCATCTTGTTTTTTTAGCGCAACTACTGAAAACCACTGTTTATGCTGGAATTTGCATCAAAAAGCCTGTATAATAAAAATCGACATTCTATATCATCTTTTGACTCATTGAAAGGAGTTTTTTTATAATGATCCGTGAAGATCTTCGCAATATCGCAATTATCGCGCACGTTGACCACGGCAAAACAACCCTCGTTGACGAAATGTTAAAGCAGGGCGGCGCATTCCGTGAAAATCAAGTGGTTGCCGACCGCGTCATGGACTCCAATGCGATCGAACGGGAACGTGGCATTACAATTCTCGCAAAAAATACTGCGGCACACTATAACGGTGTCAAAATCAACATCATCGACACACCCGGACACGCCGATTTTTCCGGCGAGGTCGAGCGTATTTTGAAAATGGTTGACGGCGTTGTCCTGCTCGTTGACGCAGCGGAAGGCCCGATGCCGCAAACCCGTTTTGTGTTGCAGAAATCACTCGAGCTCGGCCACAAGGTCATCATTGCGATCAACAAGATCGACCGGCCGGACGCAAGATGCCACGAAGTTGTGGATGAGGTGCTTGAGCTTCTTTTGGACCTTGACGCAACAGAGGAGCAGCTTGAAAGCCCGGTGCTGTTCTGCTCAGGACGTGACGGCACAGCTTCCCTGTCGCCGGATCATATGGGTACAGATTTAAAACCGCTGTTCGATGCAATTTTAAATCATTTTGATCCGCCGCAAGGCGACGAAACCGGACCGCTTCAGGTACTTGTTTCCGCAATCGACTATAACGACTACGTCGGCAGAATCGGCATCGGACGCATTGAGCGCGGTGAAATTCATCAGAATCAGGACGTCATTGTTGCAGATTACCACGAATCAAAACAGCCTTACAAAGGCCGTATCGTTTCATTAAACCAGATCGAAGGTTTAAAACGTGTACCGGCAGATAGTGCAAAAGTCGGCGATATTATCATCTTTTCCGGTATTGAAAACATCACCATCGGTGATACCCTTTGTGCACCGTCCTGCGTGGAACCGCTGCCGTTTGTCAAAATTTCCGAACCGACAGTCGAGATGACGTTCTCGGTAAACGACAGCCCATTTGCTGGCAGAGAGGGCAAATTTGTCACTTCCCGTCAGATTCGCGACCGTTTATTCCGCGAGCTGTTAAAGGACGTTTCCCTGCGTGTCACCGAAACGGATAATGCCGACAGCTTAAAAGTCGCAGGACGCGGCGAAATGCACTTATCCATCCTCATTGAGAATATGCGCCGCGAAGGCTATGAGTTCTCAGTAAACCCGCCGCGCGTATTGATGAAAGAGATTGACGGCGTGCTGTGCGAGCCGATGGAACGCTTAATGATTGACGTTCCGGAAAACTGCGTCGGCAGTGTCATGGAAAAACTCGGCAGCCGTAAAGGCGAACTGTTACAGATGAGCCCGCAGGGCAGCCGGATGCGTATTGAATTCTTGATTCCGTCCCGCGGACTGTTTGGCTATCGCAGTGAATTTTTAACTGACACCAAAGGTGAAGGCATTTTGAATGCGATTTTTGATTCCTATCAGCCGTACAAAGGCGAGATCACCCGCCGTGCAAACGGTTCGCTCATCTCCTATGAAACCGGTGTTTCCGTTGTATACGGTCTTTACAATGCACAGGAACGCGGCACACTGTTTATTGATGCAGGCGTCGATGTATACGAAGGTATGGTTATCGGCTGTTCCCCGAAAACAGAGGACATGGTTGTAAACGTCTGCAAGAAAAAACAGCTGACCAATACTCGTGCATCCGGCAGTGATGACGCACTTCGCTTAACACCGCCGCGCCGCATGAGCCTCGAGGAATGCCTGGAATTCATGGCAGAGGACGAGCTTTTGGAGATCACACCGGAGAACATCCGCATCCGCAAAGCAATCCTTGACAACAACCTGCGCGCAAAAGCAAACAGCAAAAAGAAAGCGTAACGTATCGCGAGGAATCTTTTATGAATAAAAGTGAGATGCAAATTCGCATGGAAGAAGGGCGTTTATATCTTCCCAGTGATGAAACAATTATGAACGCTCAACTCACCTATCTTGATCGATTGTATGATTTTAACCAGACACGTCCGACGGAGCTTCAAAAGCGGGAGCAAATGCTCAAGGAGATGTTTGCAGAAATCGGCGAAGGCTGTTATATCGAACCGCCGTTTCATGCAAACTTCGGCGGACTGCATGTTCACTTCGGAAACAATGTGTATGCAAACTTCAATCTGACATTAGTGGACGACGGACATATCTTCGTTGGAGACAATGTCATGTTTGGACCGAATGTAACGGTTGCAACTGCTGGCCATCCGGTTGAACCGTCTCTGCGCCGTCATGCAGCACAGTTTAATATGGATGTGCACATCGGCGCAAATGTTTGGATTGGTGCAGGCGCTGTGATTGTACCCGGCATTACAATCGGTGAAAACAGCGTCATTGGCGCAGGCAGCATTGTTACACGTGATATTCCGGCGAATGTGGTCGCTGTTGGCAATCCATGTCGCGTACTGCGCGAAATCAGTGATCGTGACCAAGAATATTACTATAAGGATAGAAAAATCGATCTATTCCTTTAAGTAGAAAAGCCATTACACCTTATGTGTAATGGCTTTTTTGATGAAATGAATCTTTTTCTGATTTTTCCTCCAAAAACAAGCCCCTTTTTTGCTTTCTATACTACATAACGATGAATTTTGCAAGAAATCGAAATCATTCTTGCAAAATCGCATAAGATGGTGTACACTATACAAGACAGATCATGAACTTCGGAGGTCTTTGCATGAAACAATATTCTTCTATGACACACGAAGAGCAAAAAGCGGAATACGAACGCTTGCTCGCTGAATATCGCGCATTTTGCGACCAACATCTTTCACTCGATATGTCCCGCGGCAAACCAAGCAATGAGCAGCTTGAACTTTCGATGCCCATGCTCGATGTATTGCACGGCCAGCATGATATGCGTGCAGAAGGCGGCGTGGATATCCGCAACTATGGTCAGCTGGATGGTATTCCGGAAGTAAAACGGATTTTTGCAGACCTGCTCGAAGTAGAGCCGGATAACATTATGGTAGGCGGCAACTCAAGCTTAAACATGATGTTCGACTGCATCAACTGGGCGGAAGCGCTCGGCATCATGGGATGCACACCATGGGCAAAACTGGACAAAGTAAAATTTCTCTGCCCTGTTCCGGGATATGACCGTCATTTCTCCATCTGCGAACTGTTCGGTATTGAAATGATCAATATTCCGATGAAAGAAGACGGTCCTGACATGGACCTTGTCCGTCAATATGTTGAAAATGATGACGCTGTAAAAGGAATCTGGTGTGTACCGAAATATTCGAATCCAACCGGCATTACGTACTCAGATGATGTCGTTCGCGCATTTGCCGCATTAAAACCGGCAGCAAAAGATTTCCGTATCTTCTGGGACAACGCATACTGTGTACATCACCTGTCTGATACACCGGATCAGCTTTTAAATATCTTCACCGCTTGCAAAGAGCAGGGCAGTGAAGATCTTGTCTACGAATTTACATCCTCTTCAAAAATCAGCTTCAGCGGTGCAGGTATCGCAGTCGTTGCTGCAAGCAAAGCAAACATGGCAGACTTAAAGAGCAAACGAACCATTCAGACCATTGGCCCGAATAAAGTCGTTCAGCTCATGCACGCACGTTATTTCGTTGATGCAAACGGCATCCGCGAGCATATGAAAAAGCATCGTGCACTGATCGAGCCGAAATTCAAAGTAGTGTTAGACAGCTTTGACAAAGAACTTTCCGGACTTGGTATTGCTTCCTACACCCATCCGAATGGTGGTTACTTCATCTCCTTTGACACCATGCCGGGTTGTGCAAGCCGTGTCGGCGAACTGTGTAAACAGGCTGGCGTTGTGCTGACAACGGTCGGTGCTACCTTCCCGTACGGCAAAGACCCGGAGGATAAAAACATTCGTGTTGCACCGACTTTCCCTTCGATTGAAGAACTCAAACAGGCGGTTACATTATTCTGCTTGTGTGTAAAAATGGCTTCGCTCGAAAAACTGATGAACGCATAATCCGATAAATCCTTTTAACGATATCCTACGATCTCCTTAACGATACACACAAAAAAAGAACAAGGCAAAGGGAGAGGCTTCGTAAGGAAGTTCTCTCCCTTCGGCTTTTGTAGTCAGCCGACATGATTGGATTTGTAGGTGAAATCAATCATATTGGAGGATTACGAAATGAACCAGCATTACATTGATGAAAAAACAGGCATCAGCTATACTTTGCAAGGCGACTACTATTTGCCGAATATCACTTTACCTGTCGAAGAAAATAAGCCCATAGGGATATTGGGACAGCGGCATTTGCGGTATATCCGGCAACACAGGAAGGTGTTTTACACGAATCTGCTGACAAGCGGCAAACTGAACAGTTATCTTGCCGACGTTGACGAACAAGCGGAAGATATGTTTTTTCGGCTGGTGGAGCAGATGGTAAAGCGTGAAGGTATAACAGAAAAGCTCAAAGCCGAGCAGCCGATGGAATGGGTGGGTAAGATGAATGCGCTGCGTGAAGCGGCTGCGGAGATCGTAAATGCAGAAGTAATTTTCGCATAAATCAAGAGCATTGCGACATCCGTAAATGACTCGTAACGCTTTGAAACGCAAAACCGAGGGGTAAGGTACAAACACCTTACCCCTCAAAGTTTATACCTTAAAAACTGCTTGAAATCAGGCTTTTCAAATCTCTAATTTTCTACCTTTTTATATGTAGAAAATAGGGCGATCGTTATGGCGAAACACAAGCCTTAAAGTAAGCCTAAAATTCACCGGCATATCTCAAACCTTTTTGCTTTTGCTCTGTCATCAAATTTCTGCTTTTCCAAATATCAAACGCTTGTTTTATACTGTGGTTGCCAGAGATATCTCCGTTGCAGTAGGTATGCGCTTGAATAATTACATTATCCTTTATTTCAACAGCCGCTACATATTCGCCGTTGTCTATCATGCCATAAACGTTGTTTTGAAAGAATTGCCAGTGGACAAGACAATTTTTCAGTTCTTTGCCTGCCCGCAAAAATTCCATAGAGTTTTTCAGCCTTCTGAAAGAATATCCGTTTATGCAGCATTCCAAACCGGGATGTCTGAAATCCTTTGAGGAGCAATCTGGTATCGAAACGCTAAAACGCGCTCCCATATCATTTTCAATCCCCTTAAAATCATCCTGTTTCTCCAACCGTCCATTCTGCCACTTTTTTCGCTCTATTTTCTTATCATACTCGCTGAGCAGATAATACCACGAAATGTAGTTATATAACCAATATCGATCCGTGGGCCGGAAGAAATGATGATATAACCTTTTGCTCCCGATTTCCGCTTTATATTCCGCATAGAAATCGATCAGATGTGGCATTTTATGTAAGAACGCCAATTCAGAAAAAATATTTTGAGATGTAATGAAATTCCGAAACAAATTGACGTCTTCAATAATTTTCCAAAGTTGTTCCAGTTCCTCTGTATAAAAAAATAACGCTGGATTACAGAAAAATAGTTTCCGAATACTTTTTACTTTCGGCAGCATTGTTTTTTCAAAGATGCTCGGAACCTTTGCAGCATGATGCAGCCTTCTAGCTGGTTTCAGAAAACGCCTTTCAATCAAATCCCCTTTTTCGGCATATGGAAGCGCATTGTAAAATCCCGAATCATATCCGATAAATCTGGTCATTAGAAGAAACTGCTCTACGGTGAGGTCCTTTGTCCGAAAGGGCAAGGAACCATGAAAGATTTTAGCAAACTGGTTTTTCAGTTCTCGGTTGACCGGCTTATACAAATTGATCAATTCGAATATCGGATCATCAGAATTAAGGTCTGGTTTTCTATTTGAAATGTCACGCATCTGTAGTTTTTTGCCGCACCCGTCTTCTAGTGAAACAAAAGTGTGACCATTTCTTAAGTTGAATGTTATTGTTTCATACAACTCGAATTCGGTAATACATATTTTGTCAGCACCCCATTCGATTTGAAACCATTCTTTCAATTCCAATTGTCGAGAGATTCTAATTTTCCTTTTATCAACGGTAAATAAAACATCCACAAATCCTTTGCTTTGGTGTGATTCCATATTGCATTTGGGGCAAATAAAATAGTTCATTGTTCCTATCGGCCTGTTGAATACAAGCGTTTGCGGAATCTTTTCCGAAATAGATGTTTGCTGCGCCAATTGGATATCCATTGGTAAATAAGCTTTCCACTGATGATTGTGATATGCCGGCGTTTCCTTTCCGCACCACGGACAAACGACCGCATGTTTTGTAATCACTGCATGATCATTTTCAAATACGGCAAGTGTGCTTTTGCTTTGGCGTGCAGGGGTCAAGGCTTCAAGCGCTTTATCCGAGCTAAATATTTTTTGCTGTTCTTCAATGGTGAATCCGAAACGGGGGATTCGCATTGCCTTTTGTAATGCCTGACACATCGGTTTGTTCTCCTTATGTAAAATGCCGTTTTCTTTTACCTGGCATGTATGCAACCTTTCTGTTTCATCAATCATTCAAAATGATGTTTTTGGGTATCCGATTAAATAATCATAACGGAATTTTACTGTTTTACGCTCCCTCCATTGTATACAGAATATCTACATCTGAATTCTTTAATTTGTTTGCTATATCATTCGGTAGCTGTGTGCTCTGTTCCTTTTTATGAAACCAGTATAAATACCGCTACATTGCAATTTTAACTATAATAAAATTCCTGCAAATCGTCCAGACGCAACAAAACCGGCTTTTGACCGTAAGCAACACCGACATCGATATCGATCCATGTTCGTGTTTTGAGGGTTTTCCCCGTATATTCCTTTCCGTATGACAGTGTGGGCGTATGTCCGAAAACTGTAATAATGTCATCGTAATATTCATCCGAAAGCTCCGGCCATGTCCATAAAAAGTCATTTGCTGTGTACTGAAACAATTTCTTGCTTTTATTGAAATTATCAATACCGGAATGAACAAGCAGAAAGTCGTTTCCCTCTGTTGAAACCGTTTCATACAACGGGGCGTCACGCAGGTAATCCAGAATATATGACACTGTTTCCGGCGATGATTTGTTCAGCTTTTGCAGCGCTTTCAGTGTGACATCACCGCCGTTTTGCATGTAAGTATTTAAAAGTTCCAGCTTTTCGGAGGTAACGTTTTGCAGACTTTCATTTGTGATCTCCTCAAAAACGAATGCACAGGATAAAAGCATCGCTTCGTGATTTCCGAGAATCGACTGAACATTCGGCTGTTCTAAAAGCCAACAGAGCATTTCCACGCCGCCGTCTCCGTTGCGGTCGACCACATCTCCGAGAATATAGAGAAAATCGTCGCCCGAAAATCCGGTTTTTTTAAGGAATTT
>CALXAM010000078.1 GCA_944386285.1 uncultured Clostridia bacterium
TACAATCACGAGCGTATCCAAAGCAAAACAGGAGTGGCGCCGCTGACGCTGCGCCACTCCTGCTAAAACCTAATATTCCCGCACAGGGGGCTCTTTTTGTGCTGTCTGCACAATCTGGGGCGGTTCACTGCACCATGGGGGTTCTTTGTACTGTTTAAAGGGAAGCTTTCTTTTTCGCCTCCGATTGTATGTTCATAAAACAGGGCGCTTTTTGTTCACCCAAACGGATTGCTCCTATTTTTCAACACGGAACAGACGCGCTGTCTTTCCGCTCATGCACACCCGCAGGGACGTACCGTCCGCGTCAAGCTGCATCTTCGCCTGCGGCGCTGCCGGATAGATCTGTGATACGTTAGAGGCCGCAAACGAAAGCGGCAGTGTCAAAACGGCAGGCGCCGACGCACAGTTCCACACGGCAATCAGCGCGTGATCCGGCCAGTCAAGTCCCAGCGCATACTGCGCCTGCTCTTTTTTCGGCACACCGAGCGGCCAAAACGGAAACGCTTTCGGCAATTCGTTCCGGTACGTTTTATAGCAGGCAATGCCCTCTTTTACCAGTGCGCGCGCCTCCGGCTTTAGATTTGCGAGATGTCCGCTTTGATGAATCCGCATCATCATTGCGTTGACCATATTAAAGATCGTCGTTTCCTCATCCGCGTCCGTCATCGGATACGACCACACCGCATTTTGTTCGGGGGTGACGGCTGTCGGCGATGCCGCCGCAATCGGTGCATACAAGAGATATTCCGTCTGATCGGAGCTTGACTGAATGCTGTGGCGCGAAAGCAGCGCGTCGTTTATCCGCATCCCGCCGCTGCCGCAGTTTTCGATCACCAGATCCGGATAGATTGAAAACACCTCGTCAAGCCACGAAAGATACGCGCGGTTATGCAGCAAAAGTCCTTCGCCCACACTCGACGCATAGAGCTCTGTGCCGATTCCGGCGTTAATATTATAATCCATTTTGATATAGCCCACGCCGTATTCTTCCACGAGCCGCCGAATGACCCCGTGCGCAAACGCACGCACCTCAGGATTGCGGTAATCAAGCTGATATCTGCCGTGATCGATGACACGTTTTCCATGGCGGCAGAAGAACCAGTCCTCCGGTTTTTGCTCCCGATACTCCTTTGCGGAACAGTATGTTTGATAGTCGGTAAACACATATCCCTTCGACTGACCGGTTTTGTCAAACAGGCTCGTTTTCAATCCGCCCGTTCCCAGATCATATGCCAATAGATACTCCATCGCTCAACCTCCGGTTATGCGTTTGCTTGTGCTCGCATGACTTTTTCAAATGCCAATGTCCCTGCGCCGAGCGCCGCTGCTTCCTCCATGATGCGGATGGCACTGCGAATCCCGATGCCAAAGCGGCTGCATCCCGCCTCTGTCATCTCAAAAATCGTCCGCAGGTCACGCACGCCGCCTGCCACTTTGATCTTCGCTGCGTCGCCGATCGTCTATTTAATCAAACGGATCGTTTCCACCGTCGTCGGCTTTCCTGCCCATCCGGTTCCCGTTTTGACATAGGCGACGCCTGCCTGCACGGCGATTTCGGCGCCTCGTTTGATTTCATCGTCTGTCAAATACGCGATCTCCAGAATACTTTTGACCGGTCTGCCGTCGCCTGCTGCAATCACCGCTTTGATATCATCCAATACGGCGCGGTCGTATCCGCGCCCGACGGGAAGCCTACCACGCCGCCGACCAATACGTCCGGTGTATCCGCGAGCTTCTCGACCAGCATCCGCGTATAGCACGGCATCGCAAACGCACATAAAAAGTGATAGCGTTTTGCCGCCGCGACCAGCTCGTCGATCTCCTGTTCTGTGACGTCCGTGCGAACCGCAATGATGTCAATCATTCTTTGGATGTCTGACAGTTTCATGATTCGTTTCTCCTTTTACAGCACACTTTGATATTCATAATAGCTTGCCAAAATCTTGACATCGTCCATCTCAACAATCTCACTGCCCGAATAACAAATGCGATGCACCGTAAGCAGTGCGGTCTGCGGCTCGGTTTGCAGCGCGCTTGCCTCCTCAAACGTTGCGTTGCATGCGCTGATCCGGTCGTTTAACCCTGTAATCGCAATCTGGTACCGCTCACTCAAATATTGATAGAGCGATAAAATCGGTTCCTTTTCCTCAAACAGGCCGGGCACCTTTTTTTCCGGAATATAGTTTTTTGCAATCGTAATCGGAATGTCGTTTGCCGTTTGAATCCGGTTGAGCACCAGCACCGGCTCGCCTTCTAAAATCTGAAGCTCCTTTGCCAAAAACGTATCCGCTTTGATCCGCTGAATATAACTGCTTTTGACGCCTACCCGATACCCCATGTTCGCAAGCGTCTGTGACACAGAGGTCACCTGATTGAGCTTCTGCGCGGCTTTGCTGCGGATCACTTCGGTTCCGTATCCCTGTTTAACGCTCACAAACTGATCTTTCATCAAGAGGTCCACCGCTTTTCGCACCGTGGTACGGCTGACGTCATATTCTTTTTCGAGCGCAGGCTCGGGCGGCAGTAAGACGCCTACCGGATAATAGCCCGTTTCGATTTTCTTGCGGATGTCCGAATAGACCCGTTTATAGATCGGCTGTTTTGCGGTCATAGAAGCAACCCCTCCTTTTTAAAAAAGATATGTATTAGATATGTTTGAGCGCATTGTACCATGAATATCGCTCTTTATCAACAAATATTCGCAAAACATCATGATGTATTCATACTTTTTCTGCCGAACACGCCTGCCAATGGGTACAAAAAAAAGACCGGACACTTGTCCGGTCTTTTTTTTGTTTTTGATTGCGTAACGTCTGCTTAACGAGTAGAAGTCACTGCTTTTCTCTTCGGCTGACGTTTTGCTTTGTGATCCTGCCAGATTGTCCACAGCGGGCAAGCGACAAAGATCGTCGAATACGTACCTGAAATCATACCGATTAACAGCGGGAACGAGAAGCTCAAGATCGATTCTACATGGCACACAACTGCAACAACACAGATGACTGCAACCGCAGCAATCGTTGTCAAGGTTGTGTTGATCGTTCTTGAAAGGGTCTCGCCGATACTGCGGTTTACAAGAACGGTACGGCTCAAATCGCTGTACAAACGCTGATTCTCACGCATTCTGTCGTAGATGATGATGGTATCGTTGATCGAGTAACCGAGAATCGTCAGGATAACCGCAACGAAGTTAAAGTCGAGCGGAATCCGGAAGATTACAAACACGCCGAATGCGACGATTGCGTCGTGCAAAAGTGCAACCAGCGCCATCACGCCTGCCGACCAGCCGCTGATTCTCTTAAAGCGGAATGCCACGTAAATCACGATCAGCACGGCTGCCAATGCAATCGCCACAAGGCTCTTCGCAAAGAATTCCATACCGATGATCGGATCAACGGTGGAGTTTGAAAGCAGCTGCACATCATTGTCTGCAAATGCTTTTGTTATTTCATCTGTCAGTTTACTCTGGGTGTCTGCCGAGATGCCTTCTTTTTCATTCAAGACGATCTCAAAGCTGTCAAGATTGCTGACACCTTTTTTCATATTCACGGAAACATCTTTTCCAATCACGGATTCCGCTGTTTCCTGTACGGTATCTTCACTTACCGTACCGGTATATGTATACGTTACAATCGTACCGCCGGAAAACTGAACGTCCAAAAGAACACCAAAGACCAACGCACATACGATGATCAGTCCCATTAAAACTGCTGAAACACCTAATGTGTATTTTTTAATTCCGAGGAAGTCAAAATTCGTGAATTTCATTTCGTAAGCCCTCCTCCGTAAAGCGCCGGATTTCTAAACCATTTGAAGCGCGAAAGTGATTTTGTCATCAATCTGGTTGCAAGTACGCCGAACACGAAGTTTAATACCACGCCGACGAGCAATGTGTAACCAAATGAGAATACCGAACCTTCTGTTGCAAAGCCGAAGAAGCCGAAGATCGGCGACAGGATTTGTGCAAAAAAGTTATCTGACGAGCCAAATGCGCCCATCAAAATGACAGCGACAATGACGTTTGTGATGTTGCCGTCGAAAATTGCCGTAAAGCCGCGGGAGAAACCTGCGTTGATTGCACCGTCGATCGACTTGCCGTTGCGCAGCTCCTCTTTGACACGCTCTGCCGTGATGACGTTTGCGTCAACGCCCATACCGATTGAAAGGATGACACCTGCAATACCAGGAATTGTCATGGTAAAGCTGTTGATGCCCGGAATAAAACCGGAGATTGCTGCGATCATGCCGCCTACCTGACCAAGCAGTGCGATGCTGATGATAATACCCTGCACACGATACATGACAATCATGAAAATGCAGATCAGCACAAACGCGATCACGCCTGCCAATGTCATTGCCGAAAGTGCGCCCTGACCGAGTGTCGGTGTGATGGTGCTGTAGGTTTCGGTTTCCAGTTTAAACGGAAGGTTGCCGGCATTGATTTTGTTTGCAAGGCCTTCCACGTCTTCTCTTGTAAAGCTGCCGCCGCTTGTGATGATGGCTTTGCCGTCAGTGATTGCAGCGTTTACCGTCGCATTCGACACCATTGTGTTATCCATCCAGATCGAGATGGTATCGCTTGTGCCGACCATGCTGCTGGTTGCGTCCGCAAAGATTTTCGTTGCCTCGTCGTCAAGCTCCAGGCTTACATAATATTCATTGCCGCCGCTTTCTGACACCGGACCGTAACGCGCTTCCGCTTTGTTGACATGGCCGCCCTCAAACAGCACTTCGCCGGTCGGCACGCCTGTTTCATCGGTTTCGCTTCCTTTGCGGAATGTCAGCAGTGCGGTTTCGCCGAGTTCTGCGATTGCAGCCTCCGGATCGAACTCTGCCTCATCCTCTTTCCACGGGAAACGGACGATGACACGTCCTTTCTGTGCATCGGTGTATACCTCATAGTCTGTGATATTCAGCGACACCATACGTTGTTTCAATGTCTCTGTTGCAGCATTCATCTGCTCTTCCGTTGCGTCTACACCTTCAGACGGTGTAAAGGTTACGTCAACGCCGCCGCGGATGTCAATACCCCAGCGAATATCGCCGGTACCTTTTACATAGGTCGTAGTCTTGTCGCCATATGTAGAATGCACACCGGTGAACGCCAATGTGGTAAAGACAAAGATAAACGCAGCAACAATAAAAAATATTGGTTTTCCAATACGTTTCATGGGACTGGTCTCCTTTGTTCTGTTGTTGATGCGGGACTCCGGATTTTTACACGAAGAATCCCGAATCACACTCACGTCGTTTATTATACGACAGTATTATCCAAAAGTCAACAGAGTTTACACGCTCAGTTCGGCATTTTCACCTAAAATTTCGCGGTTTGCCTCTTCAATTGGACGAACGCATGTATTCAAGAAGATGGTAACCTGCTCTGCACTGCGTCCTGTAAAGTTCTCCGGAACGAGAATCGAATCGATCTCCTCATGCGAAAGCATGAATGCCGGGTCTGCACAGACACGGTCGATCAGATCGTTTTCGCCGCCCTCTTCCTTGACGACTTTGCCTGCTGCGATCGAGTGCATCCGCAGACGCTCGTGCAGTTCCTGACGGTCGCCGCCTTTTTTGACGGCTTCCATCATGATGTTTTCCGTCGCCATAAACGGAAGCTCTTTGAGCACGCGCTGACGCACCACTTTCGGATACACGACAAGGCCGTCGCACACATTCAAAAGGATATTTAAAATCGAATCGACTGCCAAAAATGCCTCCGCTACCGAAATGCGCTTATTCGCACTGTCGTCGAGTGTACGCTCAAACCACTGGGTACCTGCGGTAAATGCCGGGTTTAAGCTGTCGATCATCACGTAGCGTGCCAATGCGGTCACACGCTCGCAGCGCATCGGGTTGCGTTTATACGGCATTGCCGAAGAACCGATCTGGTTTTTCTCAAACGGCTCCTCCATCTCTTTGAAGTTCTGCAGAATGCGCATGTCGTTTGAGAATTTGCTTGCGGACTGCGCAATGCCGCTCAATACCGCGAGCACCTGCGAATCCATTTTTCTCGAATAGGTTTGTCCCGAAACCGGTACGACTTTGGTAAAGCCCATTTCCTCGGCAATCATCTGCTCGAGTTCGTCGATCTTTTTGCTGTCGCCGTCAAACAGGTCAAGGAAGCTTGCCTGGGTGCCGGTGGTGCCTTTGGAACCGAGCAGCTTTAATGTGGATACACGGTAGTCAAGATCCTCAAGATCCATGAGCAGTTCGTTGATCCAAAGTGTTGCGCGTTTGCCCACGGTCGTCAGCTGTGCCGGCTGCAAATGGGTGTATGCGAGCGCCGGCATCGATTTATACTCCTCCGCAAATTTCGCAAGCAAGTGAATCACATTGATGAGCTTTCTGCGGACAACCAGCAGCGCTTCTTTCATAATGATCACGTCGGTGTTGTCGCCCACATAGCAGGACGTTGCGCCCAAATGGATAATGCCCTTTGCGTTCGGGCACTGCACACCGTATGCGTAGACATGGGACATGACGTCGTGACGGACCTGTTTTTCCCGCGCCTGTGCCACATCGTAGTTGATATCGTCGACATGCGCCTCAAGCTCTTTGACCTGATCTTCTGTGACCGGCAGCCCGAGTTTCATCTCTGCGCGGGCAAGTGCCACCCACAGCCGGCGCCAGGTCTTAAACTTTTTATCTGCGGAAAACAGATACTGCATTTCTTCACTGGCATATCGGGTGCTGAATGGACTTTCATATGCGTTTTTCATGAATAAAACCTCCTGCAACATCTCAATTCTTATATATTACCATATTGTGTCGTTTTCGACAAGGGATTACGATTTATTTTCTTGTGCATTTAAAAAATCCGCTACTTCTTTCGCGGTCGGAATCGACGGCGCGGCGCCTTTTTTGCTCACAGCCAGCGCCGATGCAGCCGACGCGACGCGCAGTGCCGCCGCAAGCGGTTCCCCTGACGCGATCGCATGGAGAAAATAACCCGTAAACGTATCGCCCGCGCCCGTGGTATCCACCACGTCGACCGAAAAGATCGGATGGCTTGCCTTTTCCTTGCGGTCATATGCGCACGCACCGTTTGTCCCAAGCGTGAGCACCACCCGACAGTCGGGATAGCGCGTACAGATGCCGGCGATGATGGCGTCCGGCGTATCGGTGCGTGCAATCGCCGCGCCTTCCAGTTCGTTGACAAAAAACCAGTCGACAGCCGACAGCGGATACGTCATCACCGACGCGTTAAACGGCGACGGATTAAACACGACAGTCATTCCGCGGCGATGCGCCTGTTCCATTAAATAGCCGATCTCGTTGACTTCGTTTTGCAGCAAGAGCCAATCCCCTTCGCCGAAATGCGAAAGCACCTCGTCAATCTGTGCACGCACGGCACACTGGTTTGCGCCGCCGAACAAAATGATACAGTTTTGTCCGGTGCGCTCCTCCACCTGAATGATCGCGTGACCGGTCGGCGTATCGACCGTCTGCACATATTCCGTATGGACGCCCGATTTTTGGAGCAGTTCCTTTAAAAATGCGCCGTCTTCTCCGATCATGCCCGCGTGATACACCTCGGCGCCCGCACGCGAAAGCGCAATCGACTGATTGAGTCCCTTGCCGCCCGAAAACCGCTCGTAAGAAATCGGTTTGATCGTTTCACCGGGTTTTACAAAATGAGAAACCGTATACACATCATCAATGTTCATCGAACCAAAGTTTAAGATCTTCATGCAACGCGCCTCCTTGCTTTGACAAGAAAAACCACCGCAAGACGCAGTGGTTTCCTTTTCATTTTGATTCAGCTTATTCAATTTCCTGTGTGGAGATGTAATTTTCTCCGCATTGATCATACAGAAAATCAATCAGGATTTTCACCAGAACTGCAACCGCAGTCGTCACTGCGAGCACACCAGCCAATTTGGCAAGAAACTTCATCGAAAAACACTCCTTTTTCTTTGTTCCGATTTTCTATATTTATATATTAGCAAAAAGAACGAAACAATGCAAGCAAAACGGGATATTTTTCTTCAAATCAGCCAGTCGCCAAACAGCCGCTGCATTTATTTGAAGATGCGTTCTGCCCGTCCCTTATGTTCCAAAACTGCCATGAGCGGCAAGCCCAGTCCGTAACAGACAACTGCCTCGCCGATCAGGACAAGGAATGCGTTGATCAAAAATGTTTCCCAGGTAATTGTTCCGACAAAGAAAGCGCAAATTTCAAAGCCGACAATGACTGCGTTTAACAGCACCGGAGGAAGCGGCGCCAATGTGTAACGCACAACCCGGCTTTTGCATTTTCCGATCCGCCATGTGATCAGTGCGGCGATCAGCGTTGCCGCAGTACCGAATACGGCGTCAAGTGCGCCCGCGGGATTGACACCCAGCATAAACCCTAACAGGTTTGCCAGTGCACAGCCCACCGAAAGCCCCGGAACTGCCGACGCGGTAAAGACCGGCAGAATCGTCAGCGCTTCACTGACACGATACTGCACTGCACCGAACGACATGAAAAATGTGGCGAATGTAATTGCGGCATAAAGCCCGGCAATCATCGCCGCGCGTGTGATGGTTTTTGTGTTCTTCATTTGTAAAGATCCTCTCGTAGTTTTATTTTAAGTCAGGTTCTTGCGACTGACTGCAGAAAAACTGCGGGAAATAGTATAACATAATATTTCCTTTATTTCTATGAGCACTTTGCACAAAAATGGATACTTCGACAGTATCCGTACAGATAGTATCCGCACAGACAATGTCTGCACAGACAGTGTCTGCATCGGTTCGCTGCGGCGGTGCAGGAAAGCGATATGTGTTTTTCGATTCGGTTCGCATCACGTCCGGTAAAAAGCCATAAGCCGTCAAAGAGAGGCTTATCCGGCATTTGGCGGTTGTTCATCGGTTCCACCTATTTTATGATTTCTGGCTTTCATACAAACGCTTTTTTCTCCATCATGCGGCAGTGAGGAGGAACCATTTTTTGTATTCGTATTTGTACTTGTACTGCGAATCGATTTGTGATATACAATAAAAGAGAAAGGTATTATAAGAGGTGAGCACAATCCATGGCTGCGTTTATTCCAAAACAATATAAAAAAGATCCGATCACAATCCGGATTGATTCAAAAAAGCTTGAACAAATTGACCGGGCAGCATCTGCATACAATATGAGCCGAAGCGAATTTATCAACCAGTGCATTGATTATGCACTCGATCATATGACAGATAAACAGACACAGGCAAAAAAGCAGCCGTAACCAATTCTTCCCGCTGTGTTCTTCTTTGCACCGTGTTTGCCATGACCACTTCCTGTTTCCATCGCTTTTGACAGGATGCTTTAAACAAATGAAACCCATCAAAAAAGCCCCGCACAATTGAAGTGACCCCAAAAAGTTAGACAATATTTTAGAAAAAAGATAGTTCAAGCAACCGGAAGGGCTTGTTGTCTGTGAATGGCAGGCGGCAAGCCCTTTAGCTTTGTCTTAATGCGTTGGTTATT
>CALXAM010000079.1 GCA_944386285.1 uncultured Clostridia bacterium
ACCTCCTCGATAGTTTTGGGTTAGGTTGGCAGACCTTTTCCTTTACTCTATCGGGGAGTTCTTTTTTTGTCCATAGCTATAAGCTCTTTATCCACTGGCACAGCCAGTGGTTGTTTAAGCAATATAAGCCCCCTGATGCAGTTCAGAGTTCCTGCATCAGGGGGCATTTCTTTGCCGATAATAATTATTTTATCATCTCAATGTACTCTTCTAAACAGAGTCCCTTTTCAAATATTATTTTCGCATTCTCTTTACCTACATAACGAAAATGCCATGGTTCAAACGTAATACCGGTGATGTCCTGTTTATCCTCAGGAAATCGTAAAATGAACCCATATTCATGTGCATGTGCTTTCATCCATTTGGCCGCAGCGGTATTTGCAAATCCATGATTCAGCTTTTGATATGACGGAGTTACGATATCAAATGCAAGGCCGGTATGATGCTCACTTGTGCCGGGCGGTGCGACCCATCTTGCTGCTTCCTTTTCGGCTTCTTCCTGCGAATAGCCTTTTTTGAGCCATTGGTCCACCTGCTTTTGGTAAAGATACGCCGACCGTTCCTTTGTGCGGTAAGAAGAACACACCATAAGTGTGATTCCATCTGCTTTTGCCCCAGCAATCATTGCGTTAAGAGATGAAACAACGCGTTTATCCCCCTTATGACCATTTCCGACCGATGCAAGCGACACGGAAAAATCGTCGGGAAGCGGATGTTTTGCGCTGACTAAAATCAGATTCCAGTCTGATGCGGAAGTGCCACCCGCAAGTCCTGCAGACTCAGATACCGGTGGTTTTGACGATACCGATGACGTTTTTGAAGATTCCTTCGACTCTTCCTGCTGTTTTGAAGATTCGACAGAGGATTCTTTCGAAGATTCTTCAAAAGACTCTTCTGAGGATTCCAAAACGGGCTCTTCCGAAGATTCTTTCTTCGACGGCTCAACAGACAATTCGTTTTCAGAACGCTCCATTTCTGATGACACCGTCCCCCAAAATCCGTTCCACCCCTCCGATGAACAAAATAAATTCTCTGTAAAAAATGTCACCCCAAAACCAACAAGCAGCAGAATCGAAATTGCTACAATAATACGCCCCCACCGATATTTTTTTCGTTTCATTCAATTCTCCCTTATTCGCTAATTGTACGCTGTGCCTGCTCCACAACGTGCTTTAAAAGCACTGAGGTTGTCACTGTACCCACACCGCCTGGAACAGGTGTCGCCTGAATATCAAGCGTATCGCAACCAGACAAATCAACATCGCCGCAAAGACCTTCATCTGTGCTGTGAATGCCCACATCCACGATCACCTGACCGTCATGGAAAAACGTGTGGTCTAATAGCTTTGCAACACCTGCGCATGCCACCACGATGTCTGCGTGCTGACATTCAGCTTTGACGTTCTTTGTGCGCGTATGGCAGATTGTTACAGTTGCGTTTTCCTTTAGCATCAGCATAGACAGCGGCTTACCTACCACAAGACTTCTTCCCACGATCGTGACCCGCTTTCCGGTCAGGTCAATGCCGTAGTGGTGTAAAAGCTCCATAACCGCCTGCGGCGTGCAGGGCGGATACGGGCATTCACCCAAAAAGACACGTGCTAAATTTTCGTCCCGCATGCAGTCAACATCTTTTTCGAGTGAAACACACCGCTTGACATTTGCTTCCGACAAATGACGCGGCAACGGACGGAACAACAAAATTCCGTGGACGGATTTGTCGCAGTCGAGTGCAGTAACTGCTGCTTCGAGTGCTTCCTGCGATACATCTTCCGGAAGCTCGGTCACTTCTACTGCCGCACCAACGCCCTCGAACCGCTTAAAAATGCCACGTTCATACGAAAGATCATCTCCGCGTGCACCGACCCGTACGACAGCGAGTTTCGGCGTAACGCCCGCTTGTTTGAGTGTTTCGACCGTTTGCGAAAGCTGTTCTTTCATCGCTTTGACAACCGGCATGCCGCGCAATTCGTTCATGACCGTCCTCCCAATCTATCTGCAATCGAGAAAAAGACCGCATCGCACCGCAGCGTGCCTGCTTCCAGCAGCTCGTTTGCCGTTTTGTTCATCTCGTGGGCAAACGTACGATCCTTCATCAATTTCGTATTGATATATACATTCATCACAGCGCCTGACAGTGCCGCCCGGCATGCAGATGCTGCAACCGCCACATCACTTACTGCAAGTGTCGAGCCTTTTTCCACCAGTTCATCGGTCAGATCAATCACCTCTGTGACGGTACGCATAATGGCAAGGGGCACTTCGGCTGCGGCTTTCAGCGCCTGCTCAAGCGTTTCCTCTCTGCCCGGTGCATCTTTCGGGATACCGTACGCTGCCGCTAACGGCGCAAACGCCTTGGCATCCTCTTCAATGAGATCGCACAGCCGGTCGCGCAAAGAAGCGGAGGCGGCGAGAATTCGCTGAATATCCGCTTCATATGCGGCGTACTTTTTCTTTCCGGTAGTTAAGTTGCCGACCATCGAGCAAAGCGATGCACCGACTGCGCCGATAAGCGCAGAAGCACCGCCGCCGCCCGGTGTGGGCGCTTTCGACGAAAGCTCTTCTAAAAACAAATCAATCGGTTTGTCCATTCGTGTTCGCTCCTTTGTTACGGGATCATGTTGCCTGCGGCTTTATAAAGACCATACCACTCCTCACGGGTAAGCGGCAGATCAGAACCTTTGATACTCTCTTTCATGTGCGCTTCACTGGTAGTGCCGAGAATCACCTGGATATTTGCCGGATGACGAGTCAAAAATGCGACGGCGATTGCAGTGCTTGTCACATCATACTGTTTTGCAAGACGGTCCATCTCTTCGTTGAGCGCTTTGTATTTGTCAGTGTCGCCGATGACTGGGCCTTCAAAGAATCCCTTCTGGAACGGCGACCATGCCTGAATCGTGATGTTCTTTAAACGGCAGTAATCAATCACACCGCCGTCACGGTTGATGCTTTGGTCGATTGCCATGTTGACTGCCATACCGTGGTCGATCATCGGGGTGTGCGCAATGCCTAACTGCATCTGATCAACACAAATCGGCATCGGCAGTGCACGGGAGAGAAGCTCCATCTGCGAAGGGTTGTGGTTCGACACGCCGAAGTGACGGACTTTTCCGCTTTCGCGCAGTTTGGAGAATGCCTCTGCCACTTCGTTCGGCTCCATCAAAGCATCCGGACGGTGCAGAAGCAGAACGTCGATATAATCGGTGTTGAGCGCTTTTAAACTGTCATCTACCTGACGCAGAATATGTTCTTTTGAAAAATCATAACCGAATGGACGGATGCCGCATTTTGTCTGGATGATCATTTTTTCGCGCAGCGCAGGAGTCATATGTACTGACTCTGCAAAATACCGCTCACATGCATGATCACCGCCATAAATGTCAGCGTGATCAAAGAAGTTCATTCCTTCCTCCATCGCTGTTTTCACAAGATGCTCAACCTCCGGCTGTGTGCGGCCAACGATACGCATACATCCCATTGCAATGTTTGATACCGTGAGTTTTGTCGTTCCGAGTGTAAAATACTTCATTGTCGTTTCCTTCTTTCAGTGTTTATTTTTGTTCGAGCGCGCCAAGAGGCGGTTCGACTGCGTTTATAAGCGATGTATATAATTCCGGCTGATGCTTTTTTAAGTTTTTCGGCCGGAAAGTGGCGCTATCCACAAAGGCGTGTTCTGTATAACCTACAGAAAGCAGTGTTTCCCCACAGAACACCTCATATTCAAGTCGAATGCGAATTGGTGTTGCACGTGAAGTACGCGTGCGGATTGTCAGCACATCTTCATAGTGCGCCGGCTGTTTATACGACGCATACAACGCGGTAAGCGGCATCATCACACCGCGTGCTTCGAGTTCGCTGTAGGAAATACCAAGTGCTTTGATATATTCCGTACGCGCCTGTTCAAACCAGACAGCGTAATTTGAATGATGCGCAATCCCCATTTGATCGGTTTCGGCATAGCGCACCACGATTGAAGTTTCTGTAATCATGAAAAACGTCCTTTCGCTCAATCGTTAGAAAGCAGATTGTTCGCGGTATGAAGCAGATACGACGCTGTCGTTTTGCGCTGAGCAAATGACATCTGATTGCTGAATGCACCGAATGCCTCATACGAAAATGCCCCGTCATAGCCCACACGGCGCAGTGCGTCAATGAAATCATCCCAGTGAATCGTTCCGCCGAACGGAGCGATATGCTCATCAAGGAGTGCATGATTATCGTGTACATGCAGACAGCCAAGCGAATCTCCGAGTGCCGATACAAAATCTGCACAGGAAATTCCTAAGATATTCGCGTGTCCGGTATCCAAGCAGGCGGTACAGTGTTCTCTTCCGAGCTTTTCTAAAAACCACAGTACTTCTTCCGATGTACTGCAGTGCGATTTGCACAGCCGCTTTGTAAACGGATCGCACGCAAACAAGTTTTCGACGCCGATTTTTACGCCGGTCTGTGCAGCAAACGGCAAATAGGATTCATATTCGCGCAGTGCTGTGTCACGCGCGGCCTCGTCGGGCATTCCCATCGCACTTTCACGCGTAGGTCTTGCGTGAATGACAAACACACGAGCCCCTAAGATTTCCGCGACAAAAAAGCCGCGTTCCGTGAGTTTGCGAACGCGTTCCTCGTTTGGTTCTGCACCCACGGGCGCAGGCATCGGCGCGTGCATCTGTGAAAACGAAATACCGCATGCATCCGCTGTTCCCCGTAGTGAACGTGCATACGCTTCCCATTTGTCCGAAAGATAGATGGAATCATCTTTATCATGGGCAAAATAGGTGTAATCGAGCGCCGTATAGCCAAGTGACGCGGCAGTACGAATCGCCTCATGTTCATCACCATTTACAGTCAAAACGTCGGTAGTCGTTCCGATTTTCATTCCATATCGCCTCCAAATCAAAGCAGTGGCAAGCAATCAACGAAAAATATCGTTTAGTCACTGCCATTATAGCACAAATGCACAGTGCACACCATCTTTTTCTTTTGCTCCGTTGCAAAAAATCTTTCGGTCGGATACAATAAAAACAAATTACAAAAAGGAGGGGAACATATGACCCCATTTTATATCGGAAGCCATTTATCAGTTTCCAAAGGGTTTGATGCCGCGGCGAAAGATGCCATTTCGATCGGTGCAAATACCTTTCAGTTTTTCACCCGTAATCCCCGCGGCAGCCGGGCGAAAGCACTCGATGAAAAAGATATCGCAGCTTGCGCCGCACGCATGAACGAACATGCATTCGGCCCGTTGCTCGCGCATGCGCCGTATACGTTAAATGCCGCATCAAAAGATGAACAGACGCGCGAATTTGCACGTATGACGATGAAAGACGATCTTATGCGTTTAGAGCAGCTGCCCTGTGCACTGTATAACTTCCATCCAGGCAGCCATGTGGGACAGGGTGCCGAACAGGGCATCGAATGGATTGCATCGATGCTCAATGAGGTGATCGATCCTGCGCAGCGCACCACCGTTTTGCTTGAAACAATGGCGGGCAAAGGAACAGAGGTCGGCCGTACATTTGAGGAGCTGCGCGCAATCATCGACAAAGTAGAACACAACGAAAAATTGGGTGTTTGCTTGGACACCTGTCATGTGCACGATGCCGGCTATGACATCATCTCCGACTTAAACGGTGTGCTCGCAGAATTTGACCGTATCATCGGTCTTTCCCGCCTGCGTGCCATTCATTTAAACGACTCGTTAAATCCGTGCGGTGCTAAAAAAGACCGTCATGCAAAAATCGGTGAAGGACAAATCGGTACAGAGGCGCTTGTGCGCATCATCAACCATCCGCTGCTTCGTCATCTGCCGTTTTTCTTAGAAACCCCGAACGAACTGCCTGGCTATGCATCGGAGATCGCACTGCTGCGTTCCCGCCGTGTGGAAGAGGAACCTGCTGTATGACACGCACAGAACTCTTTGACATCCTTTCATCTATGGCAGAAGATGACTACCGTGCATTTTCTGCGCGGCTTTTGCCACCGGGAACTGATCTGCTCGGTGTACGGCTGCCGAAGCTGCGTGCGCTCGCCAAAACAATCATCAAACAAAACGAACATGAAGCGGTGCTCTCGATGCTGTTTAATGCAGAAAACGCCTGCTTTGAGGAACGGATACTGCAAGCGTTTTTACTTGCATTTTCGCCCTGTTCATTGGAGGAGCAGCTGCGCCGTACCGAACGGTTTGTATCCCTTATCGAAAATTGGTCAGTATGCGACAGCTTCTGTGCCGCGTTTCCGGTGACAAAGAAAAATGAAGTGGAAATTTTTTCATTTGTGTGCACGTTTGCGTCTTCTTCCGAAGAATTTGCGCGGCGGTTTGCGGCTGTCATGCTTTTAGATCACTTTGTATCCGAAGAATGGCTTTCACAGACGCTTTCTACCCTCCAAGCGATTTCGACCGAGGGATATTATGCACGCATGGCGGTCGCATGGGCACTGTCGGTTTGCTGTGTGCACGACTTTGAACAAACAAAAGACATTCTGTTTTCAGGTGCATTTGACCGCGAAACAGTGCGTCTTACTATTTCAAAATGCGCGGGTTCTAAGAGAATTTCTCCTGAACAAAAGAAATTACTTCGCAAATTATATACAGATGCCGCTCTTTCTTCTTTACAATAAAATAATAAAGCGCAGGACATATGTCCTGCGCTTTATTATTTTTTTAGAAATTTTTCGTTTCGCGGCCAAAAAGCGCCGCACAAAGGAAAAGATCTGGGCGCTTGTGCGTCCAGATCTGTTATCTGGTGACCCCAGGGAGAATCGAACTCCCGATTACGCCGTGAGAGGGCGTCGTCTTAGCCGCTTGACCATGGGGCCTTTCATATATACAAAGCAGGAAAATTTCCCGCTTGTTTTAAAGCTAAAAGCGACAAAACGATTGCCCTGCCGCTTTTAAAAATGGTGACCCGTGCGAGAATCGAACTCGCGATTCCGCCGTGAAAGGGCGATGTCTTAACCTCTTGACCAACGGGCCATAATATGGTAGCGGTAGTCGGATTCGAACCAACGACACTGCGGGTATGAACCGCATGCTCTAGCCAACTGAGCTATACCGCCGTTTGTGTCGTATCCTCCGTGAGAGAACAAGCATTATTATATCGGACGATTCGTCTTTTGTCAACAACTTTTCGGATATTTTTTTCACTTTATACAAATCACCAAAAGTAAAAGGAATATGCCCGCACTGTTTAGAAGTTTTGCGCATATTTATTGCGGAATCATCTTTTTTTCCATTGGTGCATACAATAGGATTGACCGGTATGGCGCTTTTTATACCTGCCGGAACAAATCAAAAGGAGAATGATCATGCAAAAAAAAATGATGGACTCCCTTTTCAATCAAGCCGGCAAACAAGCAGGTGTATCTGCCGAGCAAGTAAAACAAAGTGTAAATAGCGGTGATTTCTCTACACTTTTGCGCGCGATGAAACCGGAAGATGCAAAACGCTTCCATCAAGCAATCAATAATCCGGATCTTGCAAAACAGATCCTTTCTTCCCCGCAGGCACAAGCACTTTTACGCCGTTTTTCACAAGGGGGCGACCAAAATGGAGGACTTGGCTGAGCAATTAAAAAACATTCTAAATTCCCCGGAAGGACAAAAGCAATTACAAAACATTGCACAGATGATTGGCGGAACAGACAAAAACCCAGGCGGAATCGATCTTTCATCTTTGATGCAAAATGCAGCGCCATCAGACCAATCCCAAAACGATGCGCCAGCCATTGACATGAATATGATCGCAAACATTGGTCAGATGATGAAAAACATGAATACAAATGATAAAAATACGCAGCTTTTACTGGCACTCAAACCGCACTTCGGTGAGCGACGTCAAGCGCGCGTGGATCGTGCAATTAAAATGATCCGCTTATTTTCCCTGCTGCCCTTATTGCGCCAAAGCGGAATTTTATCAGAATTTGAACTCTGATGAAACAGGAAAGGTGGGACAACATGGCACGCGAATATACAAGCGAAGAAATTCTTGCAATGCAAAAAGATGCTGTGCGCCGTGTTGCCCAAATGCGAAAATTAAGCCGCGCACGCGTACAGGAACCAGAACAACAGCAAAAGCAGCCAAAATCCCCTGACATCCATCCTGCGCCAACCGGAACGCTTGATTCTTTTCTTGATCCCATTGGCACAGATTCTGAAACGCTTCTGATTTTGGCAGTCTTGTTTTTGCTCATCAAAGAAAAGGCAGATTCCACACTGATTTTAGCGCTCGTTTATCTGCTCTTATGATTCATTCGCGAAAAATCCGTTTGTTTGACGACTTTGTCAAATAGACGGATTTTTTTGCGCTGTTTTTGACTAAGAAACCCGAAAAAACCTTTACAATACGAGCCAAACGTGCTATTATGATGATAAGTGTGTGGGACATTTCTGCGCGTTCGTGCACCGGTTCCGCACGGCCGTTTTTTGGCGGTCAAAACTTCAAGGAGGAAAAATAAATGGCAAGAAAAATGAAAACCATGGACGGCAACAATGCTGCCGCTTATGCTTCGTATGCCTTTACTGACGTTGCTGCGATCTACCCGATCACTCCGTCGTCCACAATGGCGGAAGTAACCGACAAATGGGCAACCGAGGGTAAACTCAATATCTTCGGCGAAAAAGTCCGCGTTGTTGAAATGCAGTCCGAGGCTGGCGCTGCAGGTGCGGTTCACGGTTCGCTGTCTGCTGGTGCGCTGACAACTACTTATACTGCTTCGCAGGGTCTTTTGCTCATGATTCCGAATATGTACAAAATCGCAGGCGAGCTTCTGCCGTGCGTCATCAATGTTTCTGCACGTGCACTTGCTTCCCATGCACTGTCCATCTTCGGCGATCACTCCGACGTATACGCATGTCGTCAGACCGGCTTTGCAATGCTCGCTTCCACTTCTCCGCAGGAGGCTATGGACTTGGGCGCTGTTGCACACATGTCCGCAATTGAGGGCCGCGTTCCGTTCATCCACTTCTTCGACGGTTTCCGTACTTCTCACGAGCTGCAGAAAGTTGCTTGCTGGGATAACGAAGACCTCGCTGACATGGTCAACTTTAAAGCAATCGACGAATTCAGAAGCCGTGCAATGAACCCGGAGCATCCGACACTGCGCGGTACTGCACAGAACCCGGATATCTTCTTCCAGGCTCGTGAGGCTTGCAACACCTACTATGAAAACGTTCCGGCTGTCGTTGAGAAATACATGGCAAAAGTCAACGAGAAGATCGGCACAAACTATCAGCTCTTTAACTACTACGGCGCTGCTGACGCAGAGCACGTAATCGTTGCAATGGGCTCTGTTCTCGACACCATCGAGGAGACCATCGACTACTTAAATGCTAACGGCGGCAAATACGGCCTTGTCAAAGTTCGTCTGTACCGTCCGTTCTGCGCAGACAAACTGGTTGCTGCTATTCCGGAGACAGTAAAACAGATCACTGTTTTGGATCGTACCAAAGAGCCGGGCTCTCAGGGCGAACCGCTGTATCTCGACGTTGTTGCAGCACTCAAAGATACAAAATTTGATCGCGTTCCGGTTTACGGCGGTCGTTACGGCTTAGGCTCTAAAGACACCACACCGGCTGACATCATCGCGGTTTACAAAAACACTGAGAAAAAACGTTTCACCATCGGTATCGTTGACGACGTAACAAACCTGTCTCTCGAAGTCAAAGAGAACCCGAACACCACACCGGCTGGCATCACAAGCTGCAAATTCTGGGGCTTGGGCGCAGACGGTACGGTCGGTGCAAACAAAAACTCCATCAAGATCATCGGCGACCACACCGATATGAACGTACAGGCTTACTTCGACTATGACTCGAAGAAATCGGGCGGCTTGACTGTTTCTCACCTGCGTTTCGGTAAACCGGCGATCAAATCGACCTACCTCATCAACAAAGCAGACTTTGTTGCATGCCACAATCCGTCATATGTCCACAAATATGACATGATCTCCGACATCAATGAGGGCGGCACATTCCTCTTGAACTGCGGCTGGACACTCGACGAGCTCGAAGAGAAACTCCCGGGTCAGATGAAACGTGCAATCGCAGAGAAGAAAATCAACTTCTACACCATCGACGGCGTGAAAATTGCAAAAGAAATCGGTCTGGGCGGCAGAATCAACACCATCCTCCAGTCTGCATTCTTCAAACTTGCAAACATCATTCCGGCTGATGACGCAATCAAATACATGAAAGACGCTGCAACTGCTTCCTACGGTAAAAAAGGCGAGCACATCGTCAAAATGAACCACGACGCAATCGATCGCGGTGCACAGGACGTTGTGAAAGTTGACTATCCGGCTTCTTGGGCAAATGCACAGGATACCGACCTGACAGTTAAAGCAGAAGGCGGCCGTGAAGACGTGCTCAAATACGTCAACACCATCCAGAACCCGATCAACGCATTTGAAGGCAGCAAACTTCCGGTTTCTGCATTCAAAGATTACGTAAACGGCGTATTGCCGCTCGGTTCCTCGGCTTACGAGAAACGCGGTATCGCAATCGACGTTCCGAACTGGAATCCGGAGAATTGTATCCAGTGTAACTTCTGCTCGTATGTCTGCCCGCACGCAGTCATCCGTCCGGTTGCAATGACCGACGAAGAGCTCAAAAACGCTCCGGAAGGCACACTCTCTGCTCCGATGACCGGTGTTCCGGGCATGAACTTCGTTATGACTGTTTCTGCGCTCGACTGTACCGGATGCGGCTCTTGTGCAAACGTTTGCCCGGGCAAGAAAGGCAACAAAGCACTCGTTATGACGCCGCTTGATCAGATGGTTGAAAAACAGGCTGGCTTCAACTACGGCCAGACCGTTTCCGAGAAACCGGAACTCCTTGAAAAATTCAAACCGACCACTGTGAAAGGCAGCCAGTTCAAACAGCCGCTGCTCGAGTTCTCCGGCGCATGCGCAGGCTGCGGCGAGACTCCGTATGCAAAACTGGTTACCCAGCTGTTCGGCGACAGAATGTACATCGCAAACGCTACTGGCTGTTCGTCCATCTGGGGCGGTTCGGCTCCGTCCACTCCGTACACCGTAAACCGTGCAGGCTTCGGTCCGGCTTGGGCAAACTCCCTGTTTGAGGATAACGCAGAGTACGGCTACGGCATGTACCTCGCACAGAATACCATCCGCACAAAACTCGTGAAGAAAATCGAAGCACTCGGCGAAAAAGTTGAAGGCGAGAAGAAAGAGATCATCGATAACTACTTAAACACCTTAAACTGCGGCGTTGAGAACCGTAAAGCAACCGACGCACTGGTTTCCATGCTCGAGGCTTGCGGCTGCGACGAATCCAAAGAGATCTTAAAAAGCAAAGATTACCTTGCGAAAAAATCTGTCTGGATCTTCGGCGGCGACGGATGGGCATATGACATCGGCTTCGGCGGACTTGACCACGTTCTCGCTTCCGGCGAAGATGTAAACATCCTCGTATTCGACACCGAGGTTTATTCGAACACAGGCGGACAGGCTTCCAAATCCACTCCGACCGGCGCAATCGCTCAGTTCGCTGCTGCTGGTAAAGAAGTGAAGAAAAAGGATCTGGCTGCAATCGCAATGAGCTATGGCTACATCTACGTTGCACAGTGCGCAATGGGTGCTGACTACAACCAGACCATCAAAGCATTTGTGGAAGCAGAGAGCTACCATGGTCCGTCGCTCGTGATCTGCTACGCTCCGTGTATCAACCACGGTATCAAGACCGGTATGGCAACTGCTCAGACTGAAGAGAAGAAAGCAGTCGAGGCTGGCTACTGGCATTGCTTCCGTTACGATCCGCGTCTGGCAAAAGAGGGCAAGAACCCGTTCACCCTTGATTCCAAAGAGCCGAAAGCAAGCTATAAAGACTTCATCATGGGTGAGGTTCGTTATAACTCGCTGGCACGTTCGAACCCGGCAAGAGCTGAAGTTCTGTTCGCAAAAGCAGAAGAGAACGCAAAAGAGAAATACGCAAAACTGGTCGAAAAAGCAAAAGGCGAGTAATTCGTATTTTATGCAGAACAATAAAAAAGCACAGGGAAAATTCCCTGTGCTTTTTGTTTTCTTCTCCATAAATGAAGCGTCCTGCTTTGCAGGACGCTTCATTGCTTTTTTACTGAGATGATCCACCCCTATTCCACTCCCGGCGTGTTGGATTTCCTTTCAAATACATCATATAAACTTCACCGTCACAGTAGAAAACCTCAAAATCAAAATTGAGTATATCTTTCATCGTATACCTTACATATTTGATACGTTCCTTGTAATCCTCACCAATTCCGGCTTTGAAAATGTTTTTGTAAAGATCGGCAACTCCTCCTCCTGCATATGACCATTCCGGCCAAGTGACTTCCTTGCCTCCGGAAGCAATATCCGCTTCCTTCAGACATTCTTCCACTTCCTTTTCCGTCATGCCGAATGTTATATCATTATAGACCACATCACCGGGTTCTCCGCCAAACATCCAAATTACCGAAAGAACCGGATCATCGTATGGATTGCCGGATTCATCCTCTGTTACAGCTCCGAATGAATACAACGGCCATTCATCGGTTTCCGGATCGAGATGAGAAGCGTCACCGGCCAAAACCTGCGAACGATATGGTTCCGGAAGATCTGCAGCCTTGCTCCCTGGACCGAACGTACAGCGTGTTCCTTTGATATAAACTGTGGAAGTGGACTCTATGAGAACAGCGTCTAAGGAAGCAAAATCTGTGGAGGCAGAATCTGTGGAAGCAGAATCTGTGGAAGCAGAATCTGTGGGATTCAAGTTCATGAAAATGATTCCGCCCGCCAGCACCAACGCCAATACTGCGATGACGCAGCCCAATATGATCCATTTTTTCTTTGTCATAACGATCACCCCCATCTCACTCTTTTTACACGTTCAATACAGGAAAAAATCATAGCAGAAATCGCGGATTTCCAAAAAATCGATCTCGATTTTTGCTTGAGGAGTAGAAGAGAAACTACGATTTACATATATATCACATTCCGCAGAGAGTTGATCCGGCATTTGATCCGACCATTGATCCGCAGCATGGATAAATTCTTCATATTCCGTATTTTGCAAAAACGCCTCGACATTCAATCCGATATTTGAAACCTGTTTGTCATCCCTGACATCTAACGTAGCGCCATAATCTTTAAAAATGGTAAATCCAAAATCTACATTGACAGTATCGAATGTACCTTTATTCTTGAGCGTTGCCGAAATCTTATCCAGCTGCACCTGCATTCCCGTGTTGCTGCCCGTTCCATAGTAGAACGTAAGATAAACTTTCAGTGTGACGATTACACTGCTGTATGAACCGTTCTTTCCGAAATTACCGGTATAAGGCGAACTGCGTGCCGCTTCGGCTTCTTCCTCTGTCAGCGACAGTTCAGACATGGCGGCAGTATATTCTTTCCGTCCGTTATCATACTCCCTTGCCTCCAGAATCTGTCCGACAAGAATGGAATCCTCTTCCGATGATTCCTCGATAACGCTTTGATTCTTCATCAACGCGTCATATTGTTTCACCTGCTCCTGCGCGTGATATAAAGCGATCAAACCGTCGGTATCGGTCACCTCATCGGCGGTGAACAAAACCGTATAGTTTTCCTCCGCCGCAGCTGTGCCGGGGAAAATCATTCCCGCAAACAAAAGTACCGCCGTAAGCAAAATACTCAAACTTTTCCTCATTTCAAATCTCTCCTTTCACGTGTTTACTTCAAAATTTCTTCTTCCTTTCTGTGCATTGGGTTTACAATGCGCCGGCAAAAAAATCGTCCACATACGGATTCATTCCATATACTTTGCCCTCATAATAAACCACAATAAAATAGTACTTCGGGTCATTCATTCGGTATCTCACAAACTGAATATCCTCATCTCTCCAGTTTCTGAAATGATTGGAGAGCACTTCCCGAATACGCTGCGGCCGCTCCTCATATGTAGTAAGCTCAGAACTCGTGCGCAGCACATCTTTCAGTTTCGCCTCCACCTCATCGCGCGTCTGCCCGAAGGTTACGCCGGAATAAACCAAATCGCCGGGTTCCCCGCCAATCATCAGAAACGATTGAAGCTGACCGTCTCCCAGCGGCGCATCGCTTTCCCGATTTGCAGTAAATGCATAATAGGGCTTTGCATCCAGTTCAGGAATTACGACCTCCGGTTCCTGCCCGGGTGTATAATAAGGCGCCGGAAGATCGGAAACTTTCCCGCCGCGAAAAGAAACGGTTTTTCCGTTCAAAGTTATGGACGCCCATTTTCCGCTGCTGTCACATGAATTTATCAAAAAGATGACCGCTATCACACAAAGCAACACCGCACACAGAGCGAACCATTTCTTCTTTGTCATAACAATCACCTCACCTGCTTATTTTGGTTTTATATTAAAGCGGCAGGAACGAATAGCAGAAATCGCGGATTTCATAGGAATTGATATCAATTCGTATATTTGGTGTGACAGACGCATCATTTACATCTGCAGGCGGCTGTTTATTGATATAAATTTTCGCTGCCGCCGCTGCTTGACTTTGCATCAATATTTATGTATCCGGTATATAGATTGTTATATAACATACACGTTTTATCTTCACTGACATCAGATAACGCACGTCAGCCAAACAATCTACCTCAGAGCCAAATCCTTGTGCAATTTATAATTCCCATTCTTCCTTTCTGTGCATTGGACTCACCTCCGTATTTTGTACTTTTATTATATGTTTTCAAAAGTTTCCTGTCAATCTTTTGAAGGAGAAATTTCTTTTTTCCTTTACCAAAAATGCGTCATCATTTTTGGTAATATCCTCTGCTTTTATAAAAAACGGGGCTTACTTTTTATAAAAGTCATTAAAAAAGAAGCACAAGGTCAGATTCTGACCTTGTGCTTTATAAAAATAGGAGTGTACCCTTACCGCTTCTGTGCCGCAGCTTCAAATTCCGCAACAATTTCTTTATCAGGCGCTTTTGTGCACAAACTGATCACAACAATCAACACGCAGGCGACAAGAAACGCCGGAAGCAATTCATAAATTGCAAATACACCGCCGAGCGGATTTAATAAGAATTTCCAAATGAAGACCATTGCGCCGCCTGAAAGCATTCCGGCAAGCGCTCCCCAACGTGTTGTCCGCTTCCAGAACAGCGAAAACAGCATCACTGGTCCAAATGCCGCACCAAAACCTGCCCACGCAAACGAAACAATACCAAACACCGAGCTGTTCGGGTCCTGCGCAATAAATACTGCAATAATTGCAATCACAACAAGCGTCAGCCGTGCGGTGAGCATTGTCTTTTTCTCAGAAAGTTTTAACCGAAATACGCCTTTTAACAAGTTCTCAGACATACTGGAAGATGCCGCTAAAAGCTGTGAGTCAGCGGTAGACATGGTAGATGCCAAGATTCCCGCAAGAATCACACCGGCAAGCAGCGCCGTCAGGATACCATTTTTGCTCAGCAAATCAGCAATCTGTATGACGATTGTTTCTGATGTCGTCGAATCCAGCACAGGAATTGCACCGACAGTACTCATAGAAACACCGATTACGCCGATCAACACGCCTACTGCCAGCGTAATCACTACCCACACGGAAGCAATCCGGCGGGAAAGCGGAAGTTTCTTTTCGTCATCAATCGCCATAAAGCGGAGTAAAATATGCGGCATTCCAAAGTAGCCAAGACCCCATGCAAACGTTGAAATGATACTCAAAAAAGGATATGGCTGTGCAGCGTCGGAGGCAGGAGAATAAGTGGCAGTCATGCTCAAATATCCTGGGAGAGATTTTGCATTTTCAAATACAGCCTCAAATCCCCCAGCAACCGAAACGCCAAACCCGATTACAACAAACAAAGCAACTGTCATCACAATACTTTGAATGAAATCGGTGGTACTTGCTGCAAGAAATCCACCCGTAATCGTATAGCCTACAATGACAACGGCACTTAGTACCATTGCCCAAAAATAATCAATTCCGAACAAACTGGAAAAAAGCTTTCCGCAGGCCGCGAATCCAGACGCAGTATACGGAACAAAGAAAATTAAAATGACCAATGCGGAAATACACAATAAAAGCCGGCTGTTGTCCCGATAACGATTCTGAAAGAAATCCGGAATGGTAATCGAATCGTTGGCAATTTTGGAATAGCGCCGTAAGCGTTTTGCAACAATCAGCCAGTTCACATAGGTACCGACCGCCAAACCAATTGCCGTCCAGCCGGCATCGGCAACACCCGTTAAATATGCAAGTCCCGGTAAGCCCATCAAGAGCCAGCTGCTCATATCAGAGGCCTCCGCACTCATCGCCGTCACAAACGGTCCGAGTTTTCGTCCTCCTAAATAAAAATCACCGGTTGTCTTATTTTTCTTAGAACACCAGATGCCAATCAGCAGCATTGCCGCTAAATAGACAGCGATTGCAATGAGCATGAAAATCTGTTCGCTCGTCATAAGTACTCTGCTCCTTTAAATGAATAAACAATAACGAAAGTATAACATAAATAAAAATAGACTACAATACAGAACAAAGTCTGTACGGCAGTCTTGTTTTTACTCATAAAAACCGTAAAAAATGCGATAATATTTGAATTTATAATACTGTACGATACTTCTAACAAAATAAATTCTTTTATTTTGACTGAAATCCGGACAAAAAAATCGGCATCATTGTTTTTGCATAACGAACGAGTGAATAATCCCCACTCGAGATGCACCAATCATACAAAAGCGCACGCTCACACATCGCATAACACCGCACCATTTCGTTGACCGAAAATGCTGCGGAGAGTTCTCCTTTGTTTACCCCTTCGGTGATAATCTGACGCAGAAGCTTATAGTAAAATCGATTGTGATCAAGCAGGTGCTTTTCCCCTTTCGTGATAAGCTGGGAAGAATAAAGCCGTGCCAGTAAGTCGAGCGAAATCTGTGACTCAATCATCGAGAACAGTTCTTCATTGAGCCAAAGAAGCTTGTCAAATGAACACATCCCCTCCGGGAAACGGGCAGAAAGTTCCTCATATTTTTCATCAAATAAGTAAGAAAGAGAAGAAAGCAGCGCATCTTTTCCTTCAAAATAGTGATAAAATGACCCCTTTGAGGTTTTAGACTCCGCAATGATCTCCTCGACTGTGGTGTCCTCATATCCCTGCTCATAAAACAGTTTCCATGCAGCAGAAATGATTTTCCCTTTTGTGTTGCGTGATGATTTTTTTGCCATGACACTGCTCCTTTGCTTCATTCGTTTTTATGATACGGCACACCGCACACTTTGTCAACGTTAGGCCAAAATGTTGAAAGAATCGTCCAAGAAAAAACGAAGATTTTCGCTTGTATTTACAATTTGGTTTTGCTACAATGAAAACAAATTTTAAGGCTGTGTGCCAACAGGATAACGGAATGAAAAAGGAGATTTTTTACGATGAATTTTGCAAAGCTGCACGAAGATGTGTGTTTTAAGCGCGCGCATGGACAGGTGATCTGGCAGCCGCGTATTCAATGCTGGATTGATGACAAGCTGTTTGCTGACGGCAAATTGCCCGGAAAATACGAAGGCATGACAAAACCGGAGATCTACCGCGAACTCGGCTGCTCGGCGCGCATCTATGAATATAACGACTGCTTCTATCCGGTGTATGATGACACGATCCGTACCTATTTTAAAGACGAGGGTGACATCCGCACGAATTATTTTGAAACACCGCTCGGCACAGTCACCCAGCAGTTAAAAACCACGCCGTCGAGCTGGGCAAAGCTTGTGACAAAAGAGTGGGTCTGCTCTGAAGAGGATTTAAAAATCTTCACCTATATCGAAGCGCACACGAACTGGGCATTTTCACAGGAAGTGTTCGACCGCGTGCACGCAGAATGGGGCGACTTAGGGGCACCAACCATCTTTATGCCGCGTGTATCGATGCAGCGGCTGTATATTGATTTAATGGGCGTAGAAGAAGCCGTCTATGCTACAATCGACTATCCGGAAACAGTCGAAGCATATTTTGATGCACTGCGTGAATGCCACTTCCGTCTGATCGATGTCATCAACGAATCACCCATCAACATCATCAACTTTGGCGACAATATTCATTCCGGCACACTCTCCCCTTCTCTGTTTGAGCAGTACGTTCTGCCGGAATATAAACTCCGCACCGAGCGTCTGCACAAAGCCGGCAAGTTCATCTGTTCGCACTTTGACGGCGATAATCGCGGCCTGATGGAATTTTACCGCGAAACAGGATTAGACGGCATCGAAGCGATCACACCGAAGCCGCAGGGCGACGTCACACTCGAAGAAGTACATGAAAACTTAGGGGATATGTTCCTGCTCGACGGTATCCCGGCAGTCTATTTTGACGAGGAATTTCCGGAGGAAGTGCTCGTCGATTGCGTGCACAAAATTCTCGATCTGTTTGCGCCAAACTTGGTTCTCGGTATCTCCGATGAGATTTCTTCGACCGGTGACATCGAGCGCATTCGCTTGGTCGGCAAAATCGTCGATGAATATAATGCAAAAATCCGTGCCGAACAGGGAATCGAAGAATAATATCCGCGAAATACTTTCCGCCAAAAACCCGCCGATACGCGGGTTTTTGCTTTATAAAAAAATTTTTTCAAAAAATCAAACAGTTTTGCTCGCTCAAACGTTTTATAAATGAAACCGCAAAGGAAACGGAGGTGGCGTTCATGATCGAAGAACTGATCGACAAGCAATATCAAAGCGTGCTCGGGTTTTGCCGCACGATGACGCAAAACGATGCACAGGCGCAGGATCTTGCGCAGGAAACATTTCTGCGTGCGATGCAGCATGAAACACAGCTTTGTACGATGGAGCCAAAACAGCAAAAAAGCTGGCTTTTTCGCACAGCAAAACACCTGTTCATCGATCAGTTCCGCAAATCTGCGCGCGAATCACTCACCGACGAGATATCACCGATTCCCGTCGAGGACGAGTCGTTTTCCTGCGTGGATATGGAAACGCTGCTTTTGTGCCTGCCGGAACAAGACCGTGTGCTCTTTGTCATGCGGTATTTATACGGCTATCGTTCAAACGAGTTGGCTGAGATGTTTTCAATGCCGGCGGGAACAGTACGAACACGGCTGCATGCTGCACGCAAGCGGTTAAAGCAACAGTTGGAGGGGTTTTTATGAAACACAAAGCAAAGCAAGCCCGCCATTATTTGGGCCTTAGCGAAAAACCGACCGCACAGGATCTCTCGGTCCGATGTAAAGACAACCGCATCTGCACACTGACAAAACGGGAAATCCGGTTTTATTAAAAAGGAGGAGCAATCATGTTAGGAATCGAAGGAAAAGCGTATATCATCAACAGTGATGTGTGTGACACACGTAAAATGGCGGAGGACGTGTTCGAAGGGTACGATCAGATTATCATCAATGCGGACGTACTGCTCACAAACGAAAGAAGCCGTGCGATTTTAGCGCGGTATCCGGTGGTGATGGACAACGATGTCACACTTGATACAGAAGAAGAACTTGCTGTGTCGACACAAAACGGAAAATTCACGCTCCATCCGGGGCAAGCGCCGCAGAATCCGACACTGCTCGTTGTAAACGGCTGTATGACGATCGAGCCTGGCTGTGATCTGCACGCATACCGCAAAATTGTCGTAAACGGCATCGTGATCTGCCCGCAGAGCTTGACCGGAAGCCTTGGTGATGTGTCTGTAAACGGCGTGGTCGAAAGCTATCCGGACGACTGCATCGTGCTCGACAGCACATTCGTGCCCGATCGTGTGTTTGTTCTGCGGGCAAAGGCGAATGCACGCTACTATGTGCGCAAAAAAGTTGTACTGACGGCAAAGGACATCGATGTAAACGCACTTGCACAAAAAGGTGTGCAGTTTGTGACACCGGAGCTTGTCTGTGCGGAGTCGTATACGGAAGCGGCCGTTTCACTCATTGACGAGCAGGCGAAGCTGACGGTCGTCCCGGACGGCTGCACCTATTTGGAAAAGGATGTGACACTTGACCGCAGACTTTTGAAAAAATACGGTGGAATCTTGTATATCGACGGGGATTTGACACTCGACGAGGAGAGCGCGCCGTTTTTAGAAGGACTTTCGTATGTGTATGTCACCGGTACAGTGACGCTGCCTGCGTCGCTTGCAGAAGCGTTTGACGAGGTGGACGGTGTGTTTGACGAAGTTCAGGTGATAAACGGCCGTGTGGTGCAGAACAAGGTCAATGTGCGGCTCGATGCCTCCATGCTCGCGTCCTCACCGGACGGACTCACAATCCGCAACTGTGCACAGCTACAGGTAGAAAAAACGATTACACCGCAAGAACTCGAACAAGCAAACCTCACGATTGAAAACTGCGCCCAGATCTCCTGTACGCCCGAACAACGCGGCGCAATTGAACTTGCAAGCAAAAACGTTGCATCGATTTCTGATGAAGCGGCTAGTATAACTGACCTGCTCAAAGGGCTGCTCGGCAGTAAAGTGGTAAATGCCGATCACTATATTCTATAAAAAACGATGTATATAAAATGTAAAATACCTGTCTGCTTGTTAAAAAAGCAGACAGGTATTTTACTTGAACTCTCTATCACGCGGTGATATAATAAACTTATCATTGAATGCTGAAATTTTATTTAATCGAATATATAAAATTTCAGACAAATCCCGCTTATTTATTGAAAGGAGAAATTACATGAAAACCACAAAGAAAAACCTTTGGCTCTGCGCTGTTTCCATGATGCTTTGTGTTGCAATGCTTTTGGGCACAACATTCGCATGGTTCACGGACAGTGTGACAAACACAGGAAACGTCATCCAGGCAGGCGAATTGAATGCAGTATTTGGATATCGCGGTTTGACTTCAAATGACGATTACAGCAATGTCGAAGAAATGACAGGGACATTGTTTAATGATGTGAAATGGGAACCGGGTAAATCATTTGGCTATGATTTCAAAGTAACAAATGCAGGCTCTTTAGCATTTGACTGGGAGCTTTCTTTCCAGAATATCAAATCTGATGGCGGAAGCAACGACGTCAATCTGGCCGATGTACTGGATGTTTACGTACTTGAAAATGTTGAAGACACTGAACTCTCGGGCACGCCTACCACACTGTCTGCACTTTCAAACGGCGTTGTGACCAGCGGTCAGTTGACAGCGAAAGATGAAAGCAAAGAATTTTCTGTTGTAATCAAGATGAAAGACACCGCAGGCAACGATTATCAGAATGCTTCCATTACATTTAATGTGTATCTCCGCGCAAAACAAGCAACCGTTGAAGAAGATGGCTTTGGCTTTAACGATTATGACGAAGATGCAAAATATTCCGTCACTGTGTCTGACAATGATCCAGACGCCGTGATTGATGCAGCAAATACGCTCAAAGACGGTGAAAGCCTGATTTTGAACACAGATGTTACATTACCCTCTGGAACCAGTCCTCGCAAAACGATTCGTTTTGATGCGCCAATCACAGCAACAATGGATTTCGGCGGACATGTTGTGACGGGTTACAACGGAAACATTAGCCTTGTCGCTACAAACGGCTCCAACATTACCTTGACCAACGGTACTTTAACTGCTGAGAACGGCACATATTGTACAATTGGCGCTGACAAAGGCAATATTACCGTAGACGGATTAACGCTCAAAAATACAACTGCAAACGGCAACAGCGTAAAAGTGTGGGCAAACAGCGTTGTAAACTTGAACAACGTAACTTCTACTTCTGTACTCGGCGGCGCTATCGAAGTAACCGGCGGTGAAGTTAACGTAAACGGTGGTACATTTACCCAGACAGGATATTATAACTGGAACAGTGGTATTGGTGCCGTTTCAAACAATGGCGTTTTAAATATTTATGATATGACTGCCATCAGTGAAAACTATTGTCTTTATACATTTAACAGCGGCGGAACAATCAACGTATATGACGGCAACTTTACTGCAACCGGAAATAACGGTGGAACCGGCGTTGTAATCCAGATTGATTCAAGTAATTATGCTTCGCAGCCGTCTGTTGTAAATGTTTATGGCGGTACTTTTGACGGCAAGATTAAAGTCGGAACCCAAAATGCGTCTTTGAATATCGTGAGCGGCACTTTCAAGAATACCGGTATGACATTTGAAACATTCTGCAAATACATTGCAGAGGGCAGCTCTGCTGTTAATGAAGACGGTGTATACGTTGTCGCAAAGTCATAAGTCAAATTCTTTTTGACCGACGCTAAATTTTAATGAATCTAATATTCCCTCTCTCGTACAGTGAGAGCGGGAATCAAAAGGCACAAACGATTACGTGTTGTGCCCTTTGATTCCTGTATAAAATAAATTCAAGGAGGAAAGGCAAATGAAAACAACAAAGAAGAGTCTTTGGCTGTGTGCTGTTTCCATGATGCTCTGTGTTGTAATGCTTCTCGGCACAACATTCGCATGGTTTACAGACAGCGTAATGAACAAAGGCAATGTCATTCAGGCAGGAGAATTGGAAATCACCGTTCAAGGATATCGTCTGGTAGATGGAAAATGGGTCGGCGGCGATTATATAAAGGAAGATGAACCTTTATTCACAGAAACCAACTGGGAACCTGGTCAATATGGCGCTATCTTTTTAAAAGTAAAAAATCAAGGTTCTTTAGCAACAGAAGTAAATGTTGATTTTAATATTGCAGGTCAGACGAATAATCTGCCAGATGCATTATGGTATAATATTCAGACATTACAAGCTTCTACCGGCGCAGAAGGTGCTACCCTTCTTGATATGCTAAAATTTAAAGACAGCCGCCCGGCATCCGAAAATGATGGTGTTACAACACTCAAAGACATTGAACTGGGCGATCCATCATTAGAACTGACACTTTATCCAGAAGAAGATAAAGATCGTTATGCATACTATTTAATTGAATATGGTATGTATACCTCCGCAGACAACAAATACATGGACGGTACTGTTGATGTGGACTTTACCGTGAAAGCAAAACAGGCAACTGTTGAAACCGACGGCTTCGGCTCAAGCGATTACGACGCAAACGCTACGTATTCTGTAACTTCTCAGGAAGAGATGCAGGGTGCAATTGACCGTGCAGAAGATGGCGCTATTATTGCGCTTGCAAACGACTTAACTGTTGACGATAGCGTCGTATTTAAGTTTAATACCGCAAAAGCTGTAACCATTGATCTTTCCGGAAATACGATTACATACAACAACCCTGCAAATGCAGGCGCATTGGTGTATGCAAGAAACGGCGCAGACGTAACCCTTCAAAACGGTACGATCAACATGGACAATCCATATTACGGATTATTGGTCAATGAAAATTCTTCGCTGACAGTAAAAGGTGTTACAGTCAATAGTGGCGATAGCGTTATTTTCAGCAACGGCAAAAATATCAATGTAGTCGTGGAGGACTGCACCCTTTCCGCACAATACTATGCAGTATACCATAACGGCAGCTATGCACCGGCAAATGTCACCATCCGCAACAGCACCATTCTTTCCGGCGGCGTATATGTTTCAAACTCCGCTGGCAGAGAAAAACAGACACTCACAATTGAAAATTCAACGATCTACGGTCCGACGGCAGTTGAGATGAAACATACGAACGCAACCATTACCAACTCTACATTAGTCGGAACGGTAGCTCCTACTGGTTCGGGTTCTAACAACAATGGCGGCTGCACAGCAGGATATGCATTTGCCGTTACCGGAAACGGTGTCAATGATTTGGCAACTGGTACTGTAGTCGTAACAGACTGCAAATTCTTCAGTGAGGCAATTACTGATGAACCGAATGGCTACTACTTCGTTTACAAATTAGCAGAAGGTTCTTCTGTTACCATTGACGGAACAAGTGTAAACGACTTTAATTCCTACGAAAATTAAAAAACAATAGGCAACACCTTGTCCCCTATGCTTCACTCCCCTTTATAAACTGCAAAAAATGATTGTAAAACGGAATGCGTCAAGCGGAGCATTCCGTTTTCTTTATACCTAAATTTTTATATACAAGCTGTCATTTATTCGGTCTATATTGTAAAACCTTTTTCTTGATTTCACGAATACGATATGATAAAATAAACACATAGCACAAGAAGTGTTTTGTTTTAAATCAAAAGGGAGGAAAAATCATGAAGGCAACAAAAAGAAATCTTTGGCTTAGCGCTGTATCTATCATGCTTTGTGTTGTATTGCTTTTGGGAACTACATTTGCATGGTTTACAGACAGTGTGACCAATAAGGGTAATGTCATTCAGGCTGGCGCATTAAATATCGGATTCCAATATCGTGCACTGGAAACAACTGACGACGACAATGTTCCATATGTGGATGTCACCGATGAAACGCCACTCTTTGACGATGTTACATGGGAGCCCGGCAAGTCATTCGGATATGACTTTAAAATCAGCAATGAAGGCACATTGGCGGTAAAATGGGAATTGTCTATTCAGAATATTTCTGCAACCAGTGAAAACGGCGTAGACATCTCGGATATGCTTGACGTATATTTTATGAACGATGAAAACGCAATGGATTTATCAAATGCTACAAACAAAGGCACACTGGCATCCCTGCAAGACGGTGTTATCACCACAGGAAATTTCAAAGCAAATGCTGGTGATTATAAATTCTCAGTAGTCATTAAGATGAAAGAAGATGCTAAAAACGAATATCAAAATGCAAGTGTAACATTTGACATTTGTTTGAGAGCAAAACAAGCAACCGTTGAAGAAGACGGTTTCGGCAACAGCAACTATGATCAAAATGCAGAATATGATCCGATCCCGGTTGGAAGCACCTCAGACGCTTTGGTTGAAGCAGTAGAATCTGCACAACCGGGCGATGTACTGGAACTTCCGGCAGTTACATACGTCTTGGATGAGCCACTGGTAATTCCGAACGGTGTTACACTCAAAGGTGCACAAGCAGGCAAAGCTGCAAGTGAATGGGTCAATGACGATAACGCTGAAAAAACAATCATTCAGGCACCGGCAAACAGCGACCGTGTAATTAAAATTGAACAAACAGAAGAAACTGGATCCATCAGCAATGTTGTTTTGGACGGTATTTTAGTAGACGGCAACAACGAGAATACAAAAGGCATTTTTGTTAAAAAACTGTCCGGTGATGCAATGACTGGTATCGTTATTCAAAACTGCGCAGTGATTGATTGCGGAAATGACGGTATTGATGTAAATAACACAAACGGCGCCGTTATTGAAAACAACTATGTTGACGGAATTTACGATAATGGCATTCAGCTCACCAGCTATAAGAATGATGAAGGCGTTACCTCCTATATTCGAAACAACGTTGTTAAGAATGTCGGTAATGACAACGGCGGTACAATTAATGGCGCGATCGCTGTTTCCGGTGGTAAAGGCGATGTTGTTGTCACTGGTAATACGATTGAAAATGTCAAATCGCAGAAACAAGCTGGCACCTCGGCTGTTGATATGGGCGAATCCGCAATTGTTGTGGAGAGCGTAAATGAAGGTGGTGTAATCACCATTGAAAATAATATGCTTAAAACAGTCGAACAAGGCATCGCAGTATATAAATTCTCTGTATTAACCGAAACTGATAAAGTAATTATCCGCAATAATACCGTTGAAAATGCAAACACGTTTGCAATTGCAACAAGTACATTGAATTATGCAAAAACAAACGCTACTTCTGTTGTAGAAATTTCTGAAAATTCATTTGTTGGTACTGCACCGGCAAAAGATTATATCTATGTTGAAAAAACAAATAGATATAATGAAACAACAACAGGTTGGCAGGTTGTTGCATCCGGCAATACATTCGGAAACGGAACATATAATCCATAAAAATCACAATAAATGCAATCCTGCTCTCGAAAAGAGAGCAGGGATCAAAGGGCACAAAATATACTTTGTGCCCTTTGATCCCTATATAGAGACAACGCACAATGTTTACTCTCAATTCGTACCCAAAATACAACCTGTGAACGCGGAAAACTGCACCTTTATTGAGGGCGAACAAATCTCTCCACATTCGAAGATGTTGCGCCTCATATCAGTGTATATGAAGAAGCACTTGATACCTTTGTATTTTATTTAAGCTAAAACAGCGTACATTATTATATCATCACTTCAGTAAAAAGACTTGATCCAAATAGATCAAGTCTTTTTTATATCAAAATTCAATTTACTTTTATATATTTTGTCAAATTAGTTGCACTTTTTATTGTTTTTCTATATACTAAAGAAAAGAAATAAAAGAAAGAAGGAAATTTTATGAATTTGGACTATACGAATTTTCAAAAAGAAGAAAATATATATGACCAATCTGTATCTTCTTCAGAAGAACCGATTGAGCCTCAACAGCTTCCCCCTTCTCCGCGCAAACGTTTTTATAGTAAATTGATTATTTCTAAAATTCTCCCTCTCGTTATTGCATTGATCCTTGGAATATTATTGGGTGTGGGTATATTGCTGCTGTTTTCTCATTCTCCTATATCACAGCCACTCACAACACAGGATGTTGCAATGCTTTCCGAAGAGATTTCCTATCAATATGTTCCGCTCTATTCTGGCTCAGATCGCACAAATGTACAAGCATCTGTTCAAACAACATCAAATACATACGGGGAAAACGGAAAAGTAACAAAGTACATTTGTGGCCTACAAGATGATGAAGGAAATTCAGCCTCCTTTAGTTCACTGTACGGAACAGATTTAAACGGCGATAAAGTAGTTGACGTGCTGAGTTTCTCATATTCCTATGCTCCTTATTCAGATTATGAAGATCAAGATATTTCTCGCGAAATTCTTCTAAATTTGATTGAAACACACACGCACATCGATCCAAATACGTTATGGCCCTCTGAGTCCAATACACCTAATTGGGAATTGAGTGACCCGGTCCCCACTGATATTTACTATTCAACCTCACACGTTTTGATGAAATCAGGACAAGACGGTTGTGTGCTGCTTTATGAAACATCCGCGAACACTTCTCAAATGGTTGTGCAAATTTACCTCAACCCAGGTTTGTTGCTCACAAAGAAAAATATATCAGCCTTTGCACCATAAAATGTTCCCAATAACATGGAGATGTATAAAGGAAGGGATTTTAAATGAAGATCTGTTTACTCTGTGGTCAATCAGCAGATGATGACGCATTGAACTGTCCTGCTTGCGGTGCAGCGCTTCCAACTGATACCGCTTACGCAGAGAATCACAATACAACAGCTCCTTCTTGTTCACTATCAGAAGAAATATTCGATAACACCTCTTCTGTTCACGACGCATCCAACTCTTCTGATGACGCCTCTGATCACTCTATTCCTTTGCCTCCTCCTAAAAAATCAAATTCTATCAGCCTGCAAAGCCGCCGTATTCGTCGATGGTTAATCGTATGCGGTATCATCGTCGTCATTTTCTTCTCAATAACGATCTTTTGGAAAATCAATTCTACTTCAGATTATTCAACCGATCAACTGCAAAATTTATCTGAAACAATTGCTGCACAGTATAATGACGCACTTGATGCGGCGCGGTCATCCTTATCGATGTCCGTGATCGTTAATACAAATATTGATGAAGACGAAGACTATACAATTTATTCGTTTTCTTTTTATCTGCAAACAGAACCGCAGCAAAAAGAAGAAATTGCAACACTAAACGGCCTTGATTATCATAAAGATGAAATTATCGATGCACTTGACTTTTCTGTGTGTTATACCACCGCAATGGCAGATAGCGAAAACTCCATTTATGGACCCATTGCGCGTCAAATTCTTTGTGATGTCATTGATAAAACGACGTCATTTCATTCTGAAGAAATCTGGCCCATCGACTGCAAAACACCCAGCTGGGGATATACAAACCTTCCATCAAGCACCACCTTCCTTGGTGATCCTACTAATGTTGCGCTGCTCGATACCGATCGTTATCTAAATCTTTTTAAAGATTCCTTAGAAGGGTCGTGGCTTTTTTTAAAAATCTATTTTAAACCTTCTAATTGGTTTGGCGATTCTGCATCATTCTCACCATAAAATCTGATAAGGGGAATATCCATGAAAACGTGTATGATTTGTCAAAACCGCGCTCCTGATACAGCGTTACACTGCCCTAACTGCGGTGCCGCACTTCCTGTAGAGAATTCTTATCAAAATACCACAGCATCTATCCACTCTGAAATCTACAGTGAAGCAGACGATAATCACGATCATCAAGAAGATAAAATCACACAATCTGAAATCTTTGAAAAAGAGCAAGACATCTCCTCACCTGCTCGTATACATCCGCGTATACGGTTCATTCACATTGGTGCTGCTGTGCTTGTATTTGTTCTTTTGATCAGTGTCATTTTCTTTTGCTGCTCTTCTTCGAATCATCTTACAATGAATCATATTGCATCGATTGCTGAGCAGATTACAGAACAATATGAGAGCGCACTTTTAGAAAGCAGTTTGTCCGGTTATTCTGATACAGTTTTGGTTTCAAGTGAAACGATCAAAGCCGGAAAAGCTACCTCAATCAAAACAAATTTTTCACTTGAGGCTGTTGATACAACGAAACAGGACGACAGCTTTTCGATTGCTACACTACATGCAATTGATCTTGACGGCGATCAAACAGTGGATGTGCTTACATTCTCATGTACGCGTGATCCGCTGCCCTCCTCTCTCTCAGAGGAAATTCCTTACCGTATTACAACAGGGTTTATTCGTCGATTTTCATCTTTTGATGCAGACGCAATTTGGACACCGGAGGAATCAGAGCCAAACTGGGGTTATACAGAGCCAAAAGCTTCAATATCCTCTTCCGAACGATTGGGAGAATTTGTTTTGGCCTCAAATGAATCTGTAAGATTTACTCTCAACGAACAATTCAAATTCGCTGTATCCAGCCAAACAATACTCACCATGACAATGTACCTAAATCCTCAAGCACTTGCATATTTTCCAAACAGCATGGCATTGTATTAAATTTCACATTTCATAAAAAGGAGTATAATCAAAATGTTTGACTTTGAAAATCCGCAATTCATTCGTTTAAAACAAAAAGGCAACGATACCTATGAACAAATGCTTCTTCCCCTGCTGATTCAAGGAGAAGAAATTGTTTCTACGTATCAAGGCACACGCGATGGTATTGTATTCACAAACAAACGGATTATTGCAATCAATATTCAAGGGGTTACCGGAAAGAAAAAAGATATCACCTCCATGCCGTATAACAAAATCCAAGCATATTCTGTTGAAACCTCAGGCGTATTTGACTTAGATGCTGAACTTGAGCTGTATTTCTCCACCATCGGAAAAATTCGATTTGAATTTTCAGGTTCATGCGATATGTCACTAATCTGCCGTATTATTTCAACCTACGCACTGTAACCAATAAAAGCAGACATCGAACGATGTCTGCTTTTATGTTTCCTGCGTGCAGTGACGTTTAAATACCGCAGGCGTCATGCCTGTTTTCTGCGTAAATGATTTATAAAAACTCGAATACTCATTAAATCCTGCTTGCATGCACGCATCAGATGCGGTCATTCCCTCACGAATACACTGACGAGCAAAACTGATGCGTTTCGTTAAAATATAATCATGCACTGTAGCATTCGTATACTGTTTAAACTGGCGCAGCAAATGAAACTTACTCACAAAAAACTGTGCACACAGTGTATCCAGCGTGAGTGGTTCTGTATAGTGCGCATCAATATAACGAAGCACCTGTGCCATCAGAGAATCCGCAACGGGTAACGGCTGTTCCGCCGTTTCAGTATAGTGTGCCGCTTCCTCCAAAAACAGTGTAATCACTGCATCTGCCGCTTGAGCAAACGAATCATCTGTCATACGCTCAAACAATGCTTTGCAAAAAGAAAATGACGATTCCGGCAAATGAATTCGATGAATTCCCCGTGCAGACAATGCGGACAATTTTGAAAAGGATTCACTCTTTTTACACAGCGTCTGCACATACGATAAATTAAGCCATAAAACCATGCGATCATATGGCGCTTCTTCGCAGGAAAGAACCGGACGATGCATCCGTCCCGGTGGAATCACCAGCAAATCACCCGGAATCAATGGATACACCCGATCTTCGATATAATATGTTACATCTCCGCCCAAGAACAGAAAACATTCCAAGAATTCATGTGTGTGAAAATCAAGTGTTTTGGAATAGGGCTCACAATAATGATAGGCTTCAAATTCACCGGCAATCATGACTTGAGAGGAATTGAATTTCGAAATCTGCGCCATGCGATTCACCTCAATATTTAGCATATCGCAATTTTTGCAATCTTTCAAGCAAAAAATGCGATTTTTTTTGCAAATCAATGTGCTATGCTAACGATAAGGAGGTGGGAACTTTGCAGGAATCACTCTTTTTGACCACATCGGCTGCAAAGCGGCTGTACGAAACCGCAAAAACGCTGCCGATTGCTGATTATCACTGCCATCTTTCCCCGAAAGAACTGTTCGAAAACCGCCCGTTCCAATGCCTTGCATCGCTTTGGCTCTCGGGCGATCATTACAAATGGCGCTTGATGCGTGCCTGCGGAATCGATGAATCACTCATCACCGGGCCTCAATCGTTTGACGAGCGGTGCAAAGCATATCTTTCGTGCGTAACACAGTCGCCCGGCAACCCGCTTTACACCTGGACCGCCATGGAGCTTTCGTTTTTGATCGGAAAACCGGTGACGCTCACGAAAGAAAACGCAATGGCGCTTTACCATGAGGCAGATGAAGCGTTAAAACAACGCTGTCCGACGCCGCGGTCACTTGTACTTGCCGCAAATGTCAAAGCACTTGCCACAACGGACGACCCGACCGATTCGCTCTGCTATCACGAAGCACTGCGCGCGGACAGCACGTTCCCCGTTTTGGTAACGCCGACATTCCGTACCGACCGGCTTGTAAACATCACGGCGGCTGATTATCCCGCCTACATCCAAACGCTTTCCGAGGTGTCCGGTGTGGAGGTTTCGTCGTTTGACACGTTCAAGCAGGCGGTACGTGCCCGGCTCGACTGGTTTTGTTCGCTCGGATGCACGCTCGCTGACGTAGGCATTCCGTATTTTCCGCACGGAACCTGCACAGACGAACAAACCGACCACATTTTCCGCGATGCACTGAGCGGAAAAGACGTCACCGCGTCGCTTCCCGCATTTTTGACCGCATGTTACCGCTTTTTAAACGAGGAATATACAAAACGAAACATGACGTCTCAGATGCATTTGTGTGTGACCCGAAACGCAAACGAGGTGCTGTTTTCTGCACTCGGCGCTGACTGCGGCGGCGACTGCATGGGAGACACCATCCCGGTTTCCGACCTGATATCGTTTTTCAACGAATCAAACAACCGCGGTACACTGCCTCGCACGATTGTATACACGTTAAACCCCGCCATGTACGAGCCGCTCTTGTGCGCAGCAGGAAGCTTCCGGAATGTTTTTCTCGGTGCAGCATGGTGGTTTAACGACCACAAAGCCGGCATTGAACAGCAGCTTTCACTGTTTGCACGCACCGGCAGTCTTAAATCCTCATTCGGCATGCTCACCGACAGCCGCAGCTTTTTATCGTACGTCCGACACGACTTTTTCCGCCGGATTCTGTGCGGATGGATGGGCCAACTGATCGAATCGGGCGAATTCCCGGACGAAGCTGCCGCAGAGGAAATTGTCCGCGCTGTCTGCTATGAAAACAGTGCTTCACTTTTGAAAGGAGAGCCACACGCATGAAAATGACCTTCCGCTGGTACGGAAAAAACGATCCCGTGCCGCTTTCGTATATCCGCCAGATCCCGAACATGAGCGGGGTTGTTTCGGCGGTCTATGACACCCCGCCCGGCGAGGTTTGGCCGATGGAACAAATCGAAGAAGTCAAACGCGCGGCAGAAGAACACGGCCTTGCGTTTGAGGTGGTCGAAAGCGTTCCCGTCCATGAAGAAATCAAGTTAGGCGGCGAAGATGCGACGCGCCTCATTGAAAATTACTGCGAAAATGTGCGCCGGCTCGGTGCGGCAGGTGTGAAAGTCATCTGCTATAACTTCATGCCGGTGTTCGACTGGGTTCGCACGACGCTCAAAAACCTGCTCCCGGACGGTTCGAACGCGCTGGCATATGACAGCCGCGAAATCGAAGCGCTCGACCCTGTCACCAAGCCGCTCTCGCTTCCCGGATGGGACGAAAGCTACACCCAGACCGAGTGCAGTGCGCTCATCCGCCGCTGGCACGAAGCCGGCGAGGAAACGCTGTGGAAGAGCTTTGAAACATTTCTGCGCGCTGTGATTCCGGTTGCGGAAGAATCGGGTATCCGCATGGCAATTCATCCGGATGATCCGCCGTGGGGACTGTTCGGTCTGCCGCGCATCATCAAAGACGCTGACAGCATCCGCCGGATGCGTGAAATCATGCCGTCGCCTGCAAACGGGCTCACGCTCTGTACTGGTTCGCTCGGCGCAAATCCTAAAAATGACGTAGTCGCGCTCGCACGCGAATTTGCGCCGTACATCCCGTTTGCCCACCTGCGAAACGTCGCGTACACCGAACACGGCTTCACCGAGACGGCACATCCGTGCGGTGCACTCGATCTCTATGGCGTGGTCAAAGCACTCGTGCAAAACGGATTCGACGGCTATGTCCGCCCGGACCACGGCCGCATGATCTTCGGCGAAGAGGGACGCCCCGGCTATGGTCTGTTTGACCGTGCACTCGGCGCCGCTTACTTAAACGGACTGTTTGAAGCCGCACAAAAGGAGGAAGCTTCCCATGAATAAAGTTATCGTCATTACCGGTGCGGGCGGCGTGCTGTGCTCCGCTTTTGCAAGAGCGCTCGCCGCAGACGGTCACTTTGTCGCACTGCTCGACAAAAATGAACAAGCCGTCACCGCCATTGCCAAGGAAATTAACGCCGCACAGCCCGGCCATGCGATCGCAGTCGGTGCAAACGTGCTCGACAAGGAAAATCTTATCGCGGCGCGCGACACGGTACTCGCCGTATTCCAAAAAATTGACGTACTTATCAACGGCGCAGGCGGCAATCATCCGCGCGGCACCACGACTGCCGAACGTTTGGGCGAGGAGGAAACCGCTGACGCACGCCGGTTCTTTGATTTAAATGCGGACGATCTGTCGTTCGTGTTCGATTTAAACTGCATTGGCACACTGCTGCCGACACAGGTATTCTGCGAGGTCATGACCGAAAACGGCGGCTGTGTCTTAAACGTTTCATCGATGAACGCATTCCGTCCGCTCACAAAAATTCCGGCGTATTCCGCCGCAAAAGCCGCCGTTTCAAACCTCACCCAGTGGCTTGCCGTTCATTTTTCCAAATGCAACATCCGCGTCAACGCGATTGCACCCGGCTTTTTTGTGACAAATCAAAACTATGCACTGCTGTTCGACGAATCAGGCAAACCGACCGCCCGCGCACAAAAAATCATTGCGCACACACCGCTTGGCCGCTTCGGCAAACCGGAGGAACTGCTCGGCGCCGTGCGGTTTTTACTCGACGAAACACAATCCGGCTTTTTGACCGGTGTTGTTCTCCCGATTGACGGCGGATTCTCCGCGTATTCGGGTGTATAATGAAAAAAGGAGGTTATTTTCATGAAAATCGGTGCACAGGGCTTTACCATCCGCGACTTTGTGAAAACACCCGCGGACATCGAAGCATCTCTTAAAAAACTGCATGACATCGGCTATACATCACTTCAGGTATCGGCATTCGGCGAGATCGAGCCCACACGTCTGCGTGCGATTGCCGACGAAAACGAGTTATCCATCATTGTGACGCACACAAATCCCGACCGTATCTTAAATGAAACGACGCAGGTCATCCGCGACCATCAGATTTTGGGCTCAAACTTTGTCGGCATCGGCATGATGCCCGAGCGGTACCTGGGTTCGCTCGAAGGTACCCGCTCATTTCTGCGTGACTTTACACCTGCGGCAAAAATGCTCAAAGAAGCAGGCATGAAGCTTTGCTATCACAATCACTTTTTTGAGTATCAGCGCGAAGAGGGCAAGGCGTATTTAGACATCATGGCTGAAGAAACCAACCCGGACGAATGGAGCTTTATCTTAGATGTGTTCTGGACGCAGTTTTCCGGACGGTGTCCGGCAAAACAGATCGAAATGCTTGAAGGCCGCATTGACGTGATTCATTTTAAAGATCTTGCCATGAACGGACGCGAACACCGCACGGCACCGGTCATGGAGGGAAATCTCTGCTGGGACGAGATTTTCGACGCATGCAAACGCACGAACATCCCGTATGCAATGGTCGAGCAGGACGACACCTACGGCAAAAATCCGTTTGACGAGCTTGCTCTAAGCTACAAAAACTTGGTCCGCGCCGGCATGATCGAGGAGGAATAAGCATGGCGATGTTTGTTCTCTCCGCATTCACAGATGAATCATCGCCGTCTCTTTCCGGTCAGATCGACGCCGCTGTCCGCAACGGACTTTCCCATATTGAACTGCGGCAGCTTGATGGCAAACAGGCCATCGAACAGCCGGCAGACAAATTAAAGGAAGCGGCACATATCCTCGCAGAATCGGGGATTTCGGTGTCGGCACTCGGTTCGCCGATCGGAAAAGTCGACATTGACGCACCGTTTGCGCAGCACTTGGAACAGTTTTACCGCGCAGTGGAAGCCGCACACCTGCTTCATACCGACCGCATCCGGATGTTCAGCTTTTTTATGCCAAAAGGCAAAGACCCGATGACATATGCTTCGCTTGTTGCCGAGCGGCTGAATCAAATGTGCGATTACGCAAAACGCGAGGGTGTGCTCTGCTGTCATGAAAACGAAAAGGACATTTTCGGCGACAATGCGGCACGCAGTGCGTATCTGTTGCAAAACGTGTCCGATCTTTCGTTTGTATTTGATCCTGCCAACTGCGTGCAGTGCGGGGAAGTACCGCAGACACTTTACGATGCCGTTTTACCGAAGCTTTCGTATTTCCATGCAAAGGACGCACGCAAAGACGGCAGTGTGACGCCCTGCGGCGACGGTGACGGCGATGTGTCCGCACTGATTGACCGGTATGCGCAGACGAATGCGCCGCGAATTCTATCAGTCGAGCCGCATTTGTTTGATTTTTCGGGCCTTTCGTCGCTCCAGACGGAAGTGCTTACCCATACCACAAACGATAAAACCCCTGAAGCTGCGTTTGACCGCGCTGTACGTGCGCTCAAAGCGCTTTTAGATGAGAAAGGATATTCTTATGAATGAAGTACGCATCGGTATCGTGGGCATCGGTAACATGGGCAGTGCTCACGCAAAAAGCATTTTAGCAGGAAACGTTGCACGGCTGACACTCGGTGCCGTCTGCGATATTGCCCCGGAAAAACTCAGCTGGGCAAACGAAAACCTGCCCGGTGTTCCGCAGTTTTCCGATTATCACGAGATGTTTGCAAGCGGACTGATTGACGCGGTGCTGATTGCAACGCCGCATTATCTCCACCCGACGATCGCCATCGACGGCTTCTCCTCCGGACTTCATGTCCTGACTGAAAAACCGGCAGGCGTTTACACGAATCAGGTCCGAGAAATGAACGACGCCGCAAAAGCGTCCGACCGTGTGTTCGGCATCATGTACAACCAGCGCACCAACCCGCAATTTCAGAAAATCCGCGAGATCATCAAGAGCGGCCGCTTGGGCGAATGCAAACGCTTTATTTGGATCATTACGAACTGGTACCGCACCCAGGCGTACTATGATTCGGGCACATGGCGTGCCACCTGGGCAGGAGAAGGCGGCGGCGTGCTGATTAACCAGTGTCCGCACAACTTGGACCTGTGGCAGTGGATGTTCGGCATGCCGACCCGCGTGCGTGCAACGTGTCACTACGGCAAATGGCACAATATCGAGGTCGAGGACGAAGTGACAGCATATGCGGAATATGCAAACGGTGCAAGCGCCGTATTCATCACGACGACCGGCGAAGCACCCGGCACAAACCGATTAGAAGTAACCGGTGACCGCGGCAAACTTGTCTGGGAGGAAGGCAAACTCACATTTTACGAACTGGCAGTTCCAGAGCGCGAAACCTGCTTTACAAGTAAAGAGGGCTTTGTGACACCGGAGATGACAGTGCACGACGTCCCGGTTGAAGGCGAAGAAACGGCACACAACGGCATCCTCTTAAACTTCACCAACGCCATCTTAGACGGAGAAAAACTGCTCGCACCAGGCGAGGAGGGCATCTGCGGACTGACCATATCGAACGCTATTCACCTCTCTGACTGGACGAATGACTGGGTCACACTTCCGATTGACAGCGACAAATTTGAGACATTGTTAAACGAACGGCGCAAGACATCGCATATAAAAGAACATGCAGTGAGCGAAATTGCTGATCTGCGCGGCACATATAACAACCGCTGGAGTGTTCGTTAATTTTCTATGATACCAAAACATCACCCGTGTTCTGTTCGAACACGGGTGATGTTTTTCTCATTTATTACGTTAACGGAATCACCATATTCCATGTATGCGAAAACTGATATGGTTGCTCGCCGTCGCCAGTCGCCAAATATAAATGTGTCGGCTTTCCGTCCTGTAAAAGCAAAAATGGCCGTTCCAAATTACATTGTGTTGTCGTCGTGCCGTCATCCCATGTAACCGTTCGGCTGTATGCTTTTGGACTGTCTGCAAATGTCCAGTGAATGCAGTCATCACTCTCACCATATAGTCCTGCACCCCATTCTCCGCAGATGCCGCCGCTCTCGTTTTTAAAATCATCTTTGATCAGCAGGCGGAATTTGTTGTCCTCATACCACAAATATGGATCTTCTAAGTGGAAATCCGGATTTTCGAGTGAAAAAATCGGCTTTTCGCAAATACGCTCAAACGGACCGTCCGGACGCGGCGCCCGTGCCACACCGATTTGCAGTGTCGCATTCGCATAACTGCGGGATTTATAGAGCATATAGGTCGTACCGTCCGGCAAAATCGCAACTGCTGGATTGGTGGTCGCCGTACAGTCCCAATGGGAACAGTCCCGCGGTAAAAGCAGCGGCGTATTATGCCGCTCCCACGGACCAAAGACTGATTTTGATGTGGCAAGCCCAATACGTTTATTATTCCACACCTCAATAAACCGTGCCGGCGAAATCTCATCCATATGCGCAGGAATCGGACCGCCGAATGTTGTTCCCATATAGTAAAGATAATACGTCCCATTCCAATAGCGGATATACGGGTTATGCGTATTCATGCCGTCAAAAAACTGCCTACCACGCCGATCGAGCACAGTTTCTTCCAATGCGAATGGGCCTTCCGGCGTATCACTCGATGCACGCACAATCCGACAGTTAAAAAGCCAGTTATTGCCGAAACCTAAGCTTTTGTCCCAATACGAGGCAAACATGTGAAACCGGCCATCCTCCCCTTTTATAACACTGCCACACCAGATCATTGCGTTTTCATCATAAAAGCCGCCGCCTTTGATGGCTTTCCCTAGTCGTTTTTGAATTGGATTTTCCATCTGATATCTCCCCTTCTCTGTTGCTTTCGTTAACTTTCCTGTTCAATCATACTCAGCGTTTTACTGTTCTCTGTCTTCCATTCCATACGTCCGTTTGCATTTCTCCCCATCACAACAGCAGCTGCTGTCGACGGACTTGTAAAAACATAATCTTTTACAAACCGGAAGGATTCATCAATGACTCTTTTTTGAATTAACTTTTTTCGTAACGCAACAAGACTATCCGTCATGCTGGGAACTGTCGTAGAAGAGATTACCGATCCCCTTAATACCGCAAATCCATCTGCAACAATTATTCCTTTGGCATCTGCACCGCGTGCTGCTTTAATATAAAAAAACACTTTTGCTTCTTTTTTACTTAGAAGGCTTTCTTCTAATGTATCAAACGTTTTATACCCCAATGTGTTTACTAATAGTCTTGTATTACTAATAGACTCTTCAAGCATTGCTTCATCGTATTCGGAAATGGAAGAACATGTAGGAATATTGCTGTTGACCACAATAGACCTATCTGCATCTTTGGCAAGCGCATAAAATTTATGTTCAAGGTATTTGACATGTGCTTTGTTCAAAAGATTATCTTTGCTCACAACAACAATACAATCATTCCAATACTGGTTTGTACTCAAATGTTGTTTCAATCTGTTGATAATATTTTCTGCTTCACCGATATAAACAGTATCTGAGTTACTATCATCTTTCCCAAACAAGAAATAAACACCGGTATTTCCCGCATCTTCTCGCTTTGAAAACAGAGAAAGTTCAGTTCGTGACACTTTATAAACACGGCCATTCCAGTTTGATAATTCACACATGATACGACCATTCGGATTTCCATCAAAAATGTACATTTGAATTGTTTTACTAAAGCCCAACTTTATCCCCTCCTTTTCCCCATTATAAAACACATTCCATTCAAAAGCAAACAAAAACACCCCCGTGTGATGTGGACCGAACCAGTAAAAACGGACAATAGACAAAACGCCCCCTGTGTAGGAAAATAAACCTATACAGGGGGTGTTCGTATGTCACGAAGAAAATACACACATGTTCAGGAGTTGGAAGAAGAAAT